>JBEKLF010000428.1:0-5652 GCA_050010335.1 Terriglobia bacterium | reverse complement strand
AGCGTTTCCGTCGCTTGGCCGAATTGCAGATCAAGGCGAAGGCCATACCGCTTGTCATGCGCGACATCTGGCGCATTTTCGACGACCACGTCCGCTTGGTTCAGGCTGAAGGCATTGCTGCTTATGTCGTACGCGCGGAGTAGATTCACCCGACCAATCGGGTTGTTAAAGTTGTACTCATAATAACCGTCCAGCAGGATATTGGCGGTGGTACCCTGAAGGAGATCTGATACCTTTTGCGATTCTGAAGTCGCCGCGGTTGGCGAAGACTCGCCGGCGGCAAGGGTCTTTTCTTGTGCCGGTGGCGTTGGCGCTGACACTTGCGCGGCAAGCGGGTTACTGGCGCTTTCAGTGACTTGTATCTTTTCCTGGGTCGGCGGCTTTGGAGCTGGCACTTGCGCGGAAGGCGGGTTGCCGACTTTTTCAGTGAGCTGGGTTGTGGGCACTCTGGCTTGCAAATCACTAACCTGTTTCTGCAATTGCTCCACTAACGTGCGCAGTTCCTTGACTTGCACCCTCAAATCAGCGGAGGAGTCGGTCGACAACGGCGCGGGAGCTTGGTTTTCCTGCGCCTGTCCTGGACGAGGCAATGAAGCCAGCATCAGGAGGAATACGAAGATCAGGTTGGCCCTGACGATGAGAGTCCGAAATGGCTGTTGCAAGAAAATAGACATGCTTACTCCTCGCGGGTTCTCTTAAGGCAGAGAATGCTCACCCTTGGTCACGCGCGCCGTGATTTCGACTTTGAATCAGTGAAGAGGAAACCGCTTGTCCAACTCGAGATTTAGTAACAGGACATTGACGCGCGGTTCGCCGAAAAAACCCAGTTGGCGCCATTCGGTGCGAGCGGAAATGACCTGCTGCATCTGTTCGAGGCTCACGCCGCGCACTTGGGCGACCCGTGGCGCCTGCGCCAGAGCGGAGGCAGGACTGATGTCAGGATCCAAACCGCTGGCGGAGGTGGTTAGCAAGTCCGCGGGAATGGGGCCCTGATAGCTGGGATTCTCTTTGCGGAATTTCGTGATGTCCGCTTTCATTCGATCGACTAGTTTCTGATTTGTGGGGCCGAGGTTGGAACCGCTGGAAGAGGTGGCATCATAGCCATCATTGCCAGCAGCCGAGGGGCGAGGGCGGAAGTATTCCGGCTTACTGAAGTTTTGGCCAATCAGAGTCGACCCCACGATCTTCCCATTGACTGCCAGCAGGCTTCCGTTGGCCTGACGGGAGAACAGTAGCTGGCAAAAGCCCGTGACCACGCCGGGATAGATCAGCCCGGTCAACACGGTCATTAACAGAGTGAAGCGAAAAGCTTGGGCAAGTTGGTGTCGCATGCAAAACTCCTTAAGCCAGGTGCAATACACCGAGCAGCCGGTCGATCAGCCAGATACATGGGAAGGGTGCAACGAACCCGCCTAACCCGTAAATCCAGAGGTTGCGCTTCAACATCGCGGCGGCGCTTTGCGGTTTGTATCTCACCCCGCGCAAGGCCAAAGGGACGAGAGCAATGATGATCAGCGCGTTGAAGATCACCGCGGCCAGAATGGCGCTCTGGGGGTTGTGCAGGCGCATGATGTTGAGCTTATTGAGCTCCGGATAGGTGGCCGCGAACATCGCCGGGATAATGGCGAAGTATTTGGACACATCGTTCAATATTGAAAAGGTGGTTAACGAGCCCCGGGTCATCAGCAACTGCTTGCCGATGCCCACAATCTCCAGCAGCTTGGTGGGATTGCTATCCAGGTCCACCATGTTGCCGGCTTCCTTGGCGGCCATCGTACCCGTATTCATGGCCACACCCACATCGGCCTGGGCGAGGGCGGGCGCATCGTTGGTACCGTCACCGGTCATGGCCACCAACCGGCCTTGCGCCTGTTCTTTCTTGATGTAATCCATCTTGTCTTTGGGCGTGGCTTGCGCGAGGAAGTCATCCACACCGGCCTCGTTGGCAATCGCCGCCGCCGTCAAGGGATTATCTCCCGTGATCATGACGGAACGAATTCCCATCGCCCGCAATTGTTCCAGGCGCTCCTTCATTCCCCCCTTAACAATATCTTTCAGGTGGACGATCCCCAGCAGGCGGTTTCCGTCGGCGACGGCGAGGGGTGTGCCTCCCGTGCGGGAAATTCGATCCGACGTTTCGGTGAAGCTCGCGGGTATCTGGCCGCTTTGCCCGGTGACGAATTGCACGATGGCATCGGTGGCCCCCTTGCGCAGGCGGCGACCGTCGATATCGACGCCACTCATTCGGGTGTATGCGGAGAAGGGGATGAAGTGGGCCTCGTGCTCAGCAACCTCGCGCCCCCGGAGGCTATACGCTTGTTTGGCGAGCACCACAATCGAGCGGCCTTCGGGTGTTTCATCGGCCAGGCTGGCGAGTTGCGCCGCGTCCGCCAAGTCGGGGCCTGTGATCCCCTCGACGGGAAGAAATTCCGCCGCCTGCCGGTTGCCGAGGGTGATGGTGCCGGTCTTATCGAGTAGCAGCGTGTTGACGTCTCCGGAAGCCTCCACGGCCTTTCCGCTCATGGCCAGCACGTTGTGCTGCATGACGCGGTCCATCCCGGCGATGCCGATGGCGGAAAGCAAGCCGCCGATGGTGGTGGGAATCAGGCAGACGAGAAGGGACACCAGCACGGCCACGCTCGGAACCGTTCCTGCCTGGGCAGAGTTGACGGAATACACCGCAAACGGCTGCAAGGTGACGACGGCCAGCAAAAAGATGAGAGTCAACCCGGCGATCAGGATGTTGAGCGCGATCTCGTTGGGCGTCTTCTGGCGTTCGGCCCCTTCCACCAGTGCGATCATGCGATCGAGGAACGTCTCACCCGGATTGGAGGTGATCCGCACCTTGATCTGATCGGAGAGGACTTTGGTCCCGCCCGTAACGGCGCTGCGGTCTCCCCCCGATTCCCGGATCACGGGCGCGCTTTCGCCGGTGATGACCGACTCATCCACGGTGGCGATGCCTTCGATGACTTCGCCGTCACCGGGAATGATTTCACCGACCTCGCAGATGACCACGTCCTGGGCGTGCAGCTTGGAGGCAGGAACGATTTCTGTCTCGCCGGGTGAAACAATCCGCCGAGCCATGGAGTCGGTTTTGGCCTTACGCAGGGTGTCGGCCTGTGCCTTGCCGCGCGCTTCCGCCATGGCCTCCGCGAAGTTGGCAAAGAGCACCGTGAACCACAGCCAGAGAGAAATTTGCAACGAGAAGCCGATGCCGGTCGCCCTGATGAAAATGTCTCGAATCATAAAAACCGTGGTTAGCGCTGCGCCCACTTCCACCACGAAAATTACGGGGTTCTTGATTAGCGTGACCGGATTCAGCTTTACAAACGACGCCTTGAGGGAGCGCCCCATGAGTTGAGGATCGAACAAGGGACGTGGCCGCACCATTTTCTTCGGTATAAGGGTCGTTGAATCGTCAAGTACAGGAGGCGTTACCGTCGTCATTGGCATGAATTAGCTCCAGATCGTCAACATCAGCGAGGACACAAGTTTTCCTTCGCGCATAAAAAAGTGCTCCACCAGTGGACCCAGCGAAAGCGCCGGGAAGAAGGTCAAGGCGCCAATCACCAGCACCACACCCACCAGGAGGCCGATAAAAAGCGGGCCATGAGTCGGGAACGTGCCACTGGTTGTGGGCACTTTCTTTTTGGTAGCCAGGCTGCCGGCAATCGCCAGGGTGGGGAGAATGAAGCCGAAACGCCCAATCAGCATCGCCAATCCGGTCATGAGGTTATACCAGGGAGTGTTGACATTGATTCCGGCAAAGGCGCTGCCATTGTTTTCCGAAGCGCTGGAAAAGGTGTAAAGGATCTCGCTGAAACCATGCGGGCCGGAGTTGGCGAGATTAGCAATGGCCGCCCCTGGGGCATTCCAGTAGCCGTTCTTCGCGAAGGGAATGACCGCGCAAATCGCTGTGAAGGCCAGGATGGAGAAGGCCGTGGCAATGACGGCCACCATGGCCATCTTGACTTCCTTTTGCTCGATTTTCTTTCCCAGATACTCCGGCGTTCTACCCACCATGAGTCCGGCAATGAATACCCCGACAATGGCGTACAGCAACATGCCGTACAAACCTGACCCGACGCCGCCGAATATGACCTCGTCCGTCTGTAAGTTGAACAAGGGGATGAAGCCGCCGAGGGGCGTATAGCTATCGTGCATGCTGTTCACGGCCCCGCAGCTTGCGTCGGTGGTGGCGGTCGCAAACAAGGTGGAACCCGGGATACCAAAGCGGACGTCCTTCCCCTCCATGTTGCCGCCCGCTTGCGTCGGAGTGGCCGCCGTCTCCACCCCTAATCGGGCAAGGTTCGGATTACCCGCGTGCTCGGAGGGATAACAGATAAACACCCCCGCAAAGAACAGGAACGCCATGGCGGCGAACAACGCCCAGCCTTGCCGCGTATCCCCCACCATCTTCCCGAACGTATAGGTCAAGCCCGATGAGATGATGAGAAGGGCCAGGATCTCAGTGAAATTCGTGAGAGGAGTCGGGCTCTCATAGGGATGGGCGGAATTGGCGTTGAAAAAGCCGCCGCCATTCGTGCCGAGGAGCTTGATGGATTCCTGTGATGCCACTGGGCCAACCGCGATGGTTTGAGTCGCTCCTTCGACCGTCGTGGCTTTCTCGTACGACTTAAAAGTTTGCGGCACCCCGCGAAAGCAGAGAAAAAGGGCGAAGGCCAGGGAAAGAGGCAAGAGCACGTACACCGTGGCGCGTGTCGCGTCAACCCAGAAATTGCCGATGGTGTTCATTTGCTTGCGGGCAAAACCGCGAATCAGCGCGATGGCCACGGCGATGCCGGTGGCGGCGGAAAGGAAATTCTGCACCGTCAACGCCGCCATTTGGACGAGATAGCTGAGCGTCTGCTCGCCGCCATAAGCCTGCCAGTTGGTGTTGGTTATGAAGCTCACGGCGGTATTGAACGCCAGGTCCGGCGTCATGGGCGTGGCGTAACTGGGAGCATGGCCGGTGCTGAATCCCATCGGGTTCATGGGCAGGAATCCTTGCAGGCGCTGAATGGCGTAAACAAACAGGAAGCCGACCAGGGTAAAAGCAATAACCGATGCTGCATATTCCGTCCAGCGCTGTTCGGAGGTTTCCCGGATGCTGCACAACTTGTAAATGAGCCGCTCCAGGGGCCGTAATAGAAAATGGAGAAACGTGCGCTCGCCCTCGAAAACGCGAGCCATGTAGAGGCCCAGCGGCTTGGTGAGCGCCAACAGCACCAAAAAGAACACCACAATGTACACAAAGCCAGACATGGTCATGCAAGCCTCCTCAGAACTCCTCTGGACGCAAAAGGGCGTAAACCAGGTAAACGAACAAAAACAATGCAGCGATACCAGCAATGATGAAATCCATGGGTCAGCCCTCCCTAGAGACGCTCACAGATGCGTGTGAAAGTCCAGCAACCGACGAAAAACAGCACAGCAATCAGTATGTACGCCAGGTCCAACATATTCTCCACCTCGATATCCTTAGTCTTTGCGCCTCAAGGTTCGCGGCGTGGTCCGATCCATCCACCGTTCTTCGCGCCGGTCGCACGCTCGGTTGAAGGCCCAAGCGCCCGCGAGGAATGCCACAATGGGGATGATATCCAGCAGTTCAATCATGGGACCTCACCTCAACTCCGCGAAAATCACCTG
>JBEKLF010000427.1:0-5657 GCA_050010335.1 Terriglobia bacterium | reverse complement strand
GTGGACAACTGGCCGTCGGAAAGGCCGTCAAGAGCCGTGCGGGCGGATCGGATAGACCTGTTGACAGACCGAGCGCTGGTCGGCCGCCCAGCCTGGTTTCTTACTGTCTGAATCGCAGTTGCTGAATTTGACCTCCACCTCGAAACCGGGATAGTGTGGGAGGAATCTTCTTGCTTTCCAATCCTCGACTGTCCACAAGTCTCTCGCTCTCTTTCTGAATGGAAACTGAGGAATCTTCTCTTTGTCACTTCTCACATTTCCTCCGCTGGAGTAGAGGAAACAAACATTAAAGCCCTCGACTTTCAAGATTCTTCTCTCAACATTTTCGATCTTCACCGTGATGCCTCCACGCGGCGAGCCAGAGTCTTATCCCCGGAGTCCTTCTGGAGATGGCAATCGCCCCTACTTTAATTTACCTTCCTCCGACTCGATGCTATTCCTCCTTGATTGTTCCATCTTGTAGGACACGGATCGAAAGCCACTCGTATTTTCCCCTATCGACGACCTTTTCGATGCTGCGTTGCAGTCCGCGACGGTCGGATGACCTCGCCTCGCGGGCGAGAAGCAGTATGCGTTTTATCGACTCTTCCCCGTTCATACCTTTGAAGACCAGGTAATCGATTGGATGGAAAATGACTTTTGCGTCGTCTGGATTCAACTTGCGAGGCGCAAAAACAGGATCGAGCTTGCGAACTGCTGCCTGGGCAAGCCTGCGTCCTTTCCGGTGAGCAAGTTCCTCCAAACGCTTCCTCGATTCTTCGATTCTTTCGTCCAATTTTTCCAAACGCAGTTCCTTGCGCTTCAAGACATCCATCCAATCCTTCTTGGGTTTTGTCTTTAGGAAAATCTTGCACTCACTCAATCGGAAAATCTCACCAGAATGTGGGCATACACCAAATATGCTTCGCTGGATTTGAAAGAAGTTCAGGATCTCTTTGGTCATTCTTCGTCCTCCGACCTGTAGATGTCCAGTGAAACCTTCTTGGCTTCCACAAGACTACGGATTTCTTTCTGCCTCGCCCTGAGCGGGGCCTGCAAAGCTTTCACCTCTGCGAACAAAATCCGTGACACCTGTCCCTTAGTACTGAGGTTTTCAAAGATGACATAGTCGATGGGGTCAAAGATTCCCCGGCAGTCATTGCGAGGTAACCTGAACCCCTTCATTACGGGGACTAAACGCTCGAGCATAAAGCCTATGTTTACGTGCTTTGCTCCCTTTTTGGCCGTCGACTTAATCTTGTCGGGCTTCTGCTTCAATTCGAGAGCCCGTTCTTTAAGCTCCGTTTGGTGCTCCTCGTACAATCTGCGAGCTTGAGGTGTGAAGTCGTCCAGGTAGAACAGTCCGCATCTCGTGAGCAACACAGGCCTCCCGCAGCACGGGCATTCAGCATAGAAATTTCGAGTTTCGAGAAACCTGATTATCTCTTGTGCTTTTGCGTTTAACATGTACCCTCCGTTGACCTTGCGCGGACTTCCTGAAGGTAGTCATCGGTGGGGTCAAAATCGATTCCGCGTTCCTGGACCAGCATGCCGACTCGGTGGCTCGGCACTTGGCCCACCAGCAGGGCGAAAACCTGCACCTGGTTGATCGGCTTCTTCGCGCTCGCGGGCTCGGGCGGTTTGGCGGCGCGCAGGGCGTTCAGAAACGCCTCGCTCGCGCCTGCGGCCTTGAGGGTTTGGATAAAGTCCTCGGACGGGGCAAAATCAATCCCGCGCTGCTCGATCAGCTTCGCTCCCGACTCGTCTCCGAACCCGTCGCGCACCATATTCCTGACTTGCTCCTGGGTAAAGGGCTTGGCCGGGGTGGAGACCGCGGTCGTACCGCCGTCCTTTAGGGCGGCATGCCGGAGCGGCGGCTTTACGCCGCGATGGCGAGGTAAACTCGCCGCTACGTTAGCACGCGCCGAGCTCAAGCCCGGCGGTACGGGTTCTAGTTGCCTTCCGGCGGGCAGCACCTTGGCGGCACATGCAACGTAGGGCCGAACGGCGTTCGGCCCCGGCCCAGCGCCGTTGGGCCCTACGCTCTTCTGCTGCGCCCATGCCGGCGGGGCATACACCAACCCCGTCGCCACGAAGAAGAAACTCAGCGTTTTGGGGAATCTCATTGCCACCTCGGGCGCGTCGCGGGGACCCGGAAGAAACCAGATTCTACTCCGATTGCCGGAAATTGCCGGGATTACCAAAAATGCGCGGAGGCGCAGAGGAGGTGTCAGGTATCAGGTGTCAGGGGCAGAAGAAAAGGGTCAAGGATCGCGGTTAATGATTAAGCCCGCCCAGCCTTTATCCCTTACACTTTGCCCTTTAGCTCGTTCTCCGGAGGCCGACACCTGATACCTGACACTTGGCACCTCCTCTGCGCCCTGCGGTCGGCCAAAAGTAGCCTCCCGCCCTAGTTTATTTCTCTTGACAAGAGTATCGACATAGTATAGAATGGAGGATGGTCTAGACGCAGGTGTTGCCGTGCCGCTCGTAAAATCTCGCACCGTGACTGCCGAACAGCTTGCACTGATTCTTTGCTCGAAGCGTCCGGATGCACCGCCAGGCAGAATTCGCGGTGGCGGGGGAGATACTGGAGGCTCGGTAGTGGGGACTCGGGTCTTTGCCTGTGGGTCTCGTGCTTCCGATCTGGGGCTCGCGCGCTGGGGCGGGAGAGTTTTCTCATGTGCTAGCCTCCTACAACCTGAGCCTTGCGCCCCAGCCTTCCACGATATTACAGAAAATAAATTGGTTAGCTCTTTAGCGTCAAAATGTCTAAATGTTCTAGATCATTCAAATAATGAGAGTTATATCGAATTACGCTAGCCGGAACGGGGAATCGTGTCGAGGCTTTCCACGATGTAATAGAAACTAAATGGGTTAGCTGCGGACGGCGGACGCCTTCGAAAAACGTATGTCATTGAATTAAAATAAGTTATCTATCCTTCCACAGCGAGCCGGCAGAAGAAATAGGGGGAGAAAAATGAAGGGATGTTCCACGATGTTATTGAAAACACATGTAGAAAAAATGACCGAAAAGTGCCTTTCCACGATGTTGATGAAAACACATGAGTTAAATCGATCCTTCCACGATATTCATGATAAGAAAGGGAGTTATGGGTGCAAGGGCTAGGGGCAGGAGCGGGAGGATCGGATCCTGGGGTCCGGGTTGCGGGAAGGAAACGGGTGGATTCCAGATTCAAAATTCGAGATTCACAGCTCCAGCTTCTCAGTCTTGCGACACGCATCACGCGGCATGAGAGATTCCAGATTCAGAATTGACTGCAACGTGAAATGACCAATCGCAAATCAGAAATCACGAGAGGCAAATGGCCCGATGATCTTCCAATAGAGGTACACTTCTCGCGACAGGGTAATATGACGAATTCCACCATGCAACCGCTGGTTATCGATTTTGGGCGCGACATCTGCGGCGATCTTGCCGCCGCGGAGGCGCGCGAGTGGCTCGTTACGAACGGCGCGGGAGGGTTTGCCTGCGGCACGATTGCGGGCACCCTCACACGTCGGTATCACGGCTTGCTGGTGGCGGCTCTCCCGCCCCGGTGGCAGCGCACTCTTTTGGTTTCCAAAATCGATGAGGTGGTGGATTACGACGGCGAAAGTTACGCGCTCGGCGCCAATCGGTGGGCCGACGGCGCCATTGATCCGGCGGGGCACGTGCACATCGAACGCTTTCGCTTGGAAGGCACGACGCCGGTATGGACCTGCGCCTGCGCGGACGCACAGATCGAGAAGCGCATCTGGATGGAGCACGGCGCAAACACAACTTATGTGCAATACACCGTGGTGCGCGCGAGGCGCCCGGTGAGACTCTCGGCCAAAGTTTTGGTGAATTACCGCGGTTTTCACGGCTTGACGCACGCTACGGAAGGGTACATGGACGTGCAGCCGGTCAGCGGCGGCCTGCGCGTGCAAGCCTTTGCGCAAGCGCCGCCCTTCTATCTCCGTAGCGACAAAGCCCCGGCTGAACCGGCGCACACGTGGTATCGCAATTACGAACTGGCGGCGGAAAAGTCCCGAGGGCTCGACCACCAGGAAGACCATCTGCACGCTGGGACTTTTCACGGCGAGTTGAAAGCCGGGGAGTCAATGACGCTCGTCGCCAGCACGGACCCGGCGGCAAACCTGAATGGGGCCTCAGCCCTTGAGGCGCAGTTCTCTCGCGACCGTGCCCTCCTCGAAAGTTGCGAGCACGCCCATCCTCACATGGCGGAATGGCCCGCGTGGATCAAGCAACTGATTCTTGCCGCGGACCAGTTCGTTGTCGCACGGGCTTTCGGCAATGTGTCCGAAGGCACGTCCGTGGTCGCCGGATACCCGTGGTTTGGCGATTGGGGCCGCGACACCCTGGTGGCACTGCCGGGATTGTTGCTCGCCACTGGCCGCGAGAGAGTTGCCGCGGGCGTCTTACGCAGTTACGCGCGGTTTGTGGATCGGGGAATGCTCCCCAATCGCTTTCCCGATGCCGGGGAGGCTCCCGAACACAACTCCGTGGACGCAGCGCTTTGGTTCTTTGAGGCGGCACGGCTGTACTATGCCGCCACCCGCGATCTATCCCTCGTGCGCGAAGTCTTCCCCGCGATGGCGCAAATCATCGCCCAATACACGCGCGGAACGCGTTACAACATCCACGTGGATTCCACCGATGGCCTGGTGTACGCGGGCGAGCCCGGCGTGCAATTGACCTGGATGGATGCCAAGGTCGACGATTGGGTGGTGACGCCGCGTGTGGGCAAACCTATTGAGGTGAACGCGCTTTGGGTCAACGCGCTCGCGACTCAGGCGAAATTTGCGGATGCGCTGGGAAGTTCGGCAGCTTTGTATTCGGATCTTGCCGCAAAGGCCGGCCAGGGCTTCCAGCGCTTTTGGAACCCCGCCACAAACTGCTGCTTCGATGTCATCGATGGGCCGGAGGGGAACGATGCCTCAGTGCGTCCGAACCAGCTTCTGGCCGTGGCGCTCGAAGAGAGCCCGCTCGCGGCGGAGCAGCAACGGGCGATCGTCGATATCTGCGCCCGTGAACTCCTGACATCTTTCGGCCTGCGCAGCCTATCACCGCAGGCGCCGCAATATTGCGGCGCTTACGGGGGAGACGCGCGGCGGCGAGATGCTGCCTATCACCAAGGGACCGCCTGGGGTTGGCTGATCGGCCCCTTCGTTCACGCATTCCTCCACGTCACACATGATCCCGAGCAGGCCCTGACGTACCTCGCGCCGTTCGAAAATCACCTGAAGATTCACGGCCTGGGGACGGCCAGCGAAATCTTCGACGGCAGCCCGCCTTTCGCCCCGAAAGGATGCATTGCGCAAGCGTGGACCGTGGCCGAGGTGCTCCGCTCGTGGGTGACGATCACGACTCGGGGTTAGGGATTCGCGGTTAGGGATTAGGGACTCGGGAAACTCCTGAATCCGGATTCCGGAGAAGGCATGATTAGCCCTTGCAAAGTACGAGAAACTGAACTCAATCACCCGATGACAATATGGCCCGATGGCGCGATCCGAAGTTCACTTGCACTTGTTTTCCCGGGTGGTACAATCTTCCTAGGAGCCCGTCGGAGATAAGGTTTCCAAGTCTTTACCCTTTGCCGGCCTTGGTCTCATTGAGTCGGATGTTGGGCCTTTGACCCCGGCCAAGCCGACTGGAAGAGGACCTCGCCAAG
>JBEKLF010000426.1:0-5666 GCA_050010335.1 Terriglobia bacterium | reverse complement strand
AACTCAAGGAACTGCGTCACGCTTTCTTTCCACAGACGGGCATTCCAAGCAAGGGGTTTCATGCGCCCAGGCTAACTAATGCGAAGGAGAAATGCAAGAACTACTTAACATAGTAATACTAGGGCCAGCGCCGTTCGGCCCTACCTGCTTCCCCGCGCGCAAGCACTTCAAGGCTTGGCAACAGAGGCGTGCGCCATGCCCTGCACCAGCGCAGCGGTAGCCGAGTCCGTGAAGCGCAGCACCTCGGGAGTTCCCGACAGGGGAAGCCTTCCACTGATGGCGAGCTTGGCCACTCCGTGGACCATCGACCACGCGAGCAGGGCGAAAGGTCTCGCGTCCCCCGGCGGAAGAATTCCCTCCGCCTGACACGCTTCGACGTAGCGGACCAGGGTTCCGAAAGCGCGCGCGCCCGCCGCCTGCGTTTGCGGATGCAACTCGTATTTCCAGGGGACTTCGAACATCACGGCGAAATGCTGAGGATAGCGGAGCGCAAACTCCACGTATCCGCGCCCGCTCGCCCGAAATCGCTCCAAGGCACCGGTGGCAGGTTCCGCCACCTTGGTCATCGCCGCCGTCAGGCGATCAAACCCCTCCGCCGCCAGCGCTGCCAGCAACTCCTCCTTATCGCGGAAATGCCGGTAAGGCGCATTGTGCGAAACCCCCGCCCGCCTCGCCACTTCGCGCAAGGTGAACGCGCCGGGACCTGCCTTGCGGATGAGGTCGAGCGAAGCCTCCAGCACGGCCTGCTTCAGGTTTCCGTGATGGTAGGATCGGGGTGTTCGCATGACCTTACCTTTATATCAAAATAATGTTGACACGCGCAACATTTCTAAGGCATAATGTGGACAGTGTCCACATAAGAGGGCGCGCTGACAGAGAGGTCAAAGGTCATGGCAAACACCATCGTGGGAAGTTCTTACAAGCAAAATCCGCCTGCCGACCAATGGGATGCGATCGTTATTGGCTCCGGGATCGGCGGATTGGCCGCTGCGGCGCTGCTGGCGAAGCATGGCGGCAAGCGTGTGCTGGTCCTGGAGCGGCATTACGTGGCAGGGGGGTTCACCCATGCGTTTCATCGGCCCGGCTACGAATGGGACGTGGGCGTGCATTACATCGGCCAGGTGCAAAATCCCGAATCGCCTTTGCGCCCGATCTTCGACCACCTCACCGGCGGACGCTTGAAGTGGAACTTCATGCCCGAGGTCTACGACCGCATCCGCATCGGCGAGGGCGAATACGAATTCGTGGCCGGTTTGGAGCGATTTCGCGACCGCCTGAAGTCCTATTTCCCCAGTGAAACCACTGCCATTGACCGATACTTGAAAGCCGTGCAGTCCTGTGCGGGCAGAACCGCGATGTACTTTGCGGAAAAGGCCCTGCCGCGTCCCATCGCGCGCGTGGCAGGGCCGCTGATGCGGGCGCCGTTTCTGCGTTGGGCGCGCCGCACCACGGCCGACGTCCTCGCGGAGATAACAACCAACCGCGAATTGGCCGGAGTGCTCGCGGCGCGGTGGGGCGATTATGGGCTGCCACCGGGGGAGAGCAGTTTCGCCGTGCACGCCATTATCGCCGCGCACTATTTCGAAGGCGCCAGTTTTCCCGTGGGCGGCGCCTCCAGCCTTGCCTCGAGCATCGCGCCCGTCATTGAATCTGCCGGCGGGCAGATCGCCTTCAGCGCCGACGCGGCTGAAATCCTGCTCGACCGTGCCCAACATGCTGTGGGAGTGCGAATGCAGGACGGCCGCGAGCTTCGCGCCGGCACAGTGATCAGCGATGCGGGGGCCGGGAATACCTTCAGTTCGCTCCTTCCGCCCGAAGCCCCGGGGGTTGCCGGGGCGCTCGCTGAGCTGCGCACCGTACCGTCCTCCATGGCCCACCTTTGCCTCTATGCGGGCGTAAAGCAAAGCGCGGCGGAGCTGGGGGTGACAGGAACCAACCTGTGGGTTCATCCCACGCCGGAGCACGATGCGAACCTGGCGCGTTTCACGAGCGATCCCACCGCGCATTTGCCCATGATGTTCATTTCGTCTCCCTCGGCCAAGGATCCCGATTTCGAGCGGCGGCATCCGGGCCGCGCCACCCTGGAAGTGATCTGCCCCGCGCCCTACGATTGGTTCGCGCGCTGGGAGGAAACGCGCTGGAAGCGGCGGGGACAGGATTACGATGACTTCAAGCAAAAGCTCGCGGAGCGCCTGCGGAGCGGTCTGGAGGAGCATGTGCCGGCCGTGCGGGGGAAGCTGGACATCGCCGAGCTTTCAACGCCGCTCTCCACCTGGCATTTCATGAATTACCAGCGCGGCGAGGCCTACGGCGTCAGCGCCACCCCCGCGCGCTTCCGCCTTCGCTGCCTTACGCCCCACACCCAGGTGCGCAATCTTTACCTTACGGGCCAGGACGTTTGCACGTTAGGCGTAGCCGGAGCCATGATGGGAGGAGTGCTGACGGCCTCCGCCGTACTGGGCCGTAACCTGGTGTCTGTGGTTTCCAAGCCGGGCAGGGCGGGGCAGACCGCAGCGTAGGCAGCGCGGGTGAAGGTCGAGCCGGGCGTGCCTCTGGCCGGACGCTTACTGGTTGTGCGCCGTAGTCGGCAAGCAACGGTAGTGGCGACAGAAAAACCCTGCTCACTCGGTGGTGGTTATGTCGCCCCTGCCGGGGCTTGGAATGCACGCACCCCCGGTTTGCAGCCGAAGATTTGAGTAAATATCAGCTTATCTAAAGAGGTGAATTACCTGGAGTATTCTTTTTTTTCTGACCGGCCGAAGGCTCATGATATCTTCGCAGGATTGACCGAAGTTGCGCCATGGCTACGAAGTCGAAATCTAGTATGAATGAACGAGCGGCGCTGGGTTTCCGTTCCCACTCGGGGTGGTCCGCCGTGGTGGCCGTGCGCGGATGGCCGGGCGAGCCCGTTGTCCTCGAACGACGCCGAATCGAGACTGCCGATCCCGCGATTGCCGGCTCCAAGCAGCCCTATCACGCTGGTGAGCGGCTGCGTGTGGAGAGGGCGGAAGCACTGATTCGCCAATGCCGGGAAAGTTCCACGCGCTTGGCGCAACGCGCCGTGAGCGACCTGGTCGCCGAACTTAAGCAGGACGGTCTCAGCGTAGTGGGCGCTGGCATCCTTCTCGCGTCGGGGCGCCCGCTGCCGGACTTAGCGGCGACCCTCCAGTCCCATGCGCTGATCCACACGGCCGAAGGCGAGTTCTTCCGCGAAGTGCTGGTCAGCGCGAGCGAGCACTGCTCGTTGCAGGTGACGAAAGTGAAGGAGCGCGAGGTATGGGACCGCGCCACAAGGATGTTCCGGCTACCCTCCGCAGGTCTGCAAGAGCGCATCGAGCAACTCGGAAAATCGCTCGGGCCACCCTGGCGACAGGACGAAAAACTGGCGTCGCTGGCAGCGTGGATCGCGTTGGCCGAAGCAGGGAAGTACGCCCTCATCAACGAGGACCGAAGTGATGAGAACAGTGAAAAGTGACGAGTGACGAGATGCGAAAGGTGGTCGGCATGGGAAAGGGCAAGGCAAAATTTTTCGCTTGACGGTGTTATAGTACACTAGTACACTCATACCCTAGATGAACAAACCGCGCTCCAATCCGCCAACACCGTTCCGGTTCACCCTCGATTCCCAGAGTGGCGTACCGGTTTACCGGCAGATTATCGATCAGGTGCAGGGCGGGATTGCCACGGGGGCGCTCGGGCCGGGCCACCAGCTTCCCACCGTACGCCAAGTGGCGGTGGATCTGGCGATCAATCCCAACACCGTGCTGCGCGCCTATCGAGAACTGGAGATCCGCGGCGTGCTGGAAACGCAGCAAGGCACCGGCACCTTTATTTCGCATCGCCAGGCGAGGCCCGACGACTCGGAGCGCGAGCGGCAGCTTGAACAACTGGTGAGCGAGTTTGTCGCCCGCGCCGGAGCCGGAGGGTTCACCCTTCATGATGTCGCGGAAGCCTTGTTTGACCGTTACCCCACTTTGGGGAAGAGGAGATAAGCCATGAACGCGAAGCTTCAAGGGATCAGTAGTGTGGGGGTCACTGTCTTTGTGGCATGTGCAATCGCCGGCGGGGTTGGGTCCGCGCTTTGGAACCGTCCATGGCCCGCCCTGGCGGGGGGCCTGGTGGGTATTTACTTCTTTTTCGCGATCAAGGTAGCTCCCCAATGGGAAAAGGTGGCTCTGCTCCGCTTTGGCCGTTACGTGGGCCTGCGCGGACCCGGGATCTTCACCATTATTCCCGTCGTGGACACCCTGAGCCGTTACGTGGATCAACGCGTGCGTGTGACGAAAGGTGACCGCGGAAACCGCGCTGACCCGCGACACGGTGCCCGTGAACGTCGACGCCATTGTCTTCTGGGTGGTTTGGAATGTCGAGAAGTCGATCCTGGAGGTGGAGAATTTCATCGACGCCATCACCATGAGCGCCCAGACGGCGTTGCGCGAATCCATTGGCCGTCACGAGTTGGCGCAGATGATTACAGAGCGCGATACCCTGGGCCACGAGTTGCAACGCATCCTCGACGAAAAGACCAATCCCTGGGGAATCACCGTGCAGTCGGTGGAGATTCGCGACGTGCACATTCCTCAGGCGCTTGAAGACGCCATGTCGCGGCAAGCCCAGGCCGAGCGCGAGCGCCAAGCTCGCATCATCCTGGGGCAAGCCGAGACCGAGATTGCGGCCAAGTTCGAGCAGGCCTCGAAAGTCTACGTCGACAATCCCGTGGCACTGCACCTGCGCGCCATGAACATGCTCTACGAGGCCATCAAGGAAAGGGGCTCGATGGTGATTGTGCCCTCCTCCGTGGTCGAAACCATGGGGCTCGGGGGGACGCTCGGTGTAGCGGCCTTAGGCAAAGGCCAATAACGAAACTCAAAGGAGGCGTTATGCGAATCGTTTTGGGAATTCTGTTGGTATCCACACTGATGGCTGTGCCAGCCGCAGCCGCTGACTCCCCGATCGCCGGGACGTGGACAGGCAGCCTACACAACCAGCCCTGCATCAAGCTGACCGTCAACGACCATGGCGGCAAGCTGAGCGGGGATATTATCTTCTACCTTCTCATGCTCGAAGACGGTTCCTGGAAGGCCAAAGGCGACGCTCATGTCGATCTGATTAATCCCCGGTTGGAAGGTAAGGAGTTTGTGTTCGAGGTACCGCACGCCAAAAAGCATGGGTCAACCGATCCTGCGGATCAAGAAATCAAGACATTCCGCATGCAACTGACCGGGAAGAACGAAGCCGTCTTCAAGAATGCCAGCGGCGGTGGCGACTTGGTGATGAGGCGAAAAGTGGATTGAGCGCTAAAGATGTTTCCTTTTCCAACCGGATGGCCGTCAAATAGATAGCCTACAGATTTGAGAGGAGCGGCGGCGCGAATCGGCGCACTCATAGGCAGCAGAAGGGCCACCGGCCAACGACGGCGGTGACGAGTGACGAGAAACACGGCCCAAAGTCCGATGTCAGGATTCCGATGAGTGTATGAAAGGAAAGGACTTAGGAGGAAGAGCTTAGGGATCAGGGTTTATGGGTTAAGGGCCGGGGTTCGGTGATTAGCCCAACTTCGCCACTCATAGGCCTAATTTTCGCCCGTTCCGAAAGGTAAGGCTTTTATTTTGAGCGGGCCCTTTCCATGATCGGAAAATAGTGACGAACTGTACTAAACATTTAGC
>JBEKLF010000425.1:0-5682 GCA_050010335.1 Terriglobia bacterium | reverse complement strand
CCTCCAACCATAATTATCAGCGCACCAATAGATTAATCCGGCTCTGCCAGTGTCCCTTGAAAAATCGGTTAACAGCCGGCCTAATACTTAGGCGAATGGTTGTCCGTGGAAATTCAGGCTAGAGGATTCATCATCGACCTCGATGGGGGTGGGGAATGGAAATCTGCGCCACGCGAGTAGGCGTTCGTGCCGTGAAAGAATCGATGGGAATGGAGAGAACGACGCAGCCGTGACGCATCGCTGGAATACTGCACCGTCCACTCGGTGGCCAGCCAAACTGCAGAATCACGAAGGTGGAGGTCTACGCCTGCTTATAAACTACGGAATTACCAAAGAGATTATACGGCCTTGTGGAGGCGTCGATAATGCCAAACCATGTAGTCCCAGTATCTGGCCAATTACATGTGGGGAAAGCCGGTGCTCATCAGTGCCGGGGCGAGACAGGTAGTGCGCCGCTTCGGCAGTGAGCAAATCCCATCGTGATTTGAGGATACAATTTGGCTTCATGCGCAAAGCGGAACTCACCGACGTGAGGTTCTTCGCGTTAAGCGTAGTGTCTCCGAGCAAGGGCTGGCTTGGAAAACAGAGAAACACTCAGCGTCAAAACAATTCAATTGTAGCTATGGGTGATTCCTTTCTCGCTATTTACTGTGGGCTTGACACCTTAAGGGGTATGGCAATACAATCCCTACAAAGATCGACGAAATGGCCGGAAATCCCAGAAGCATTGGCACGGCTTAGAGTCTCTCTTTGTTTCCCTACCGGAGGCTGACCATGACGAAGCGATCTATGGCGATAATTCTGCTCTTGGGGATGACTCTTCCTTTTACCGGGTGCAAGGTACGAACGGTCCAGCACTTGACGCCGCCCGAAGTGCCACATCCGGAGACAGAACAGATCGTGGGGATCACCACCGCGAAGGGGGAGGACGTAAAGTTTGACTCACCTGGGGCTTCGGTAAAAGGCGACACGCTTAATGCCAGCGTGAACAAAGCGCCGTTCCAGATTTCCCTCAGTCAAGTGCAGCGGTTCTGGATCCTGCGCCAGGAAGTATCCAAGGCGCGGACAATTGGCCTCGTGGCGGCCGTGGCGGTCGGAACCGTCGTGGTGATCGCCGCAGTTGTGGCTGCGACCAAGCAGTCCTGCCCCTTCGTTTATTCCTGGGACGGCAAGCAGTTCGTTTTTGACGCTGAGCCGTACGGCGGTGCCATCAGCCGTGGCCTGGAGAAGGACGACTATTCCCAGCTTGAACATCTGCGTGTCGACAATGGCCGTTACCGGCTGAAAATAACCAACGAAGTGGACGAGACCCAGCTTACAAACTTCATGGAGCTTTGGGTTGTTGACCATCCCGTGGGAACGCATGTAGTCCCTGACATACAAGGGAAATTGCATACAGTGGAAGCGCCACAGAGCTTGGTATCCGCTCGAGATCAAGAGGGACATGACCTGCTCCCCTGGCTGCGGGCAACCGACCGGGTCATTTGGGAGCAACCGGCCGTGGCGGACTCCCATGGAAACTTGCAAAACGAAATCGTGATGACCTTCCCAAAGCCCGAAGGCGCGACCCAGGTGAAGCTGGTCGCAAACGCGGCGACGGGTCTTTGGGGTTCCTACATGATCAAGAAGATGGTCGAGCTCCGTGGCCGTGATGTGGGCGCTTGGTACAAGCTCATCGACGAAAGTCCCGCCGCGCGGGACCAGCTTTTCGCCTGGGAATTGAAGGAACAGCTCTACGCACTCAAGATCTATGTCGAAGAACCGACGGGGTTGGAGGTCCGGGGGTTCCTGCCGGGCACCGGCCCGTTCATATCCAAGGACCGGATCGTCCCTCTCGATGTGAGCCGAGTGCGAGGGAACCAACTCCGCATCAGCATTCGGCCACCCGCAGGCTTCTGGGCGCTTAACTCGTTTGCCGTAGATTACTCTCGGGACCAGTCAGTAAGCGTGAATACGGTAGCGCCGCTCTCGGCCCGGGATTCCCATGACAAAGATGTGCTGCCGGAACTTCTCGCCAGCGACGATCGCTACTACGAAATGCCAAATATGGGCGATTCGGCCGATATTAGCTTTCCTGCCCCGCCGCGACGCGCAGGAATGGACCGCACGGTGATCCTGCATAGCCGGGGCTACTACCGGCTGCATGTGGCGGAAGGCGGAGAACCGGACCTAGCAGCGTTTGATGCGATAACGAATGTGCCGGGTGCTGCGGCGCGCTTTGCCGCCAACCGCTTCACCGAGTGGCAGGCCGCAGGGCACGGAGGCCATTGACCAGATCTCGCCCCCCGCGGCCCCTTGTTTAACTCGGCGGTTTCCAACTCGGAAGCTCCAAAGAGGGCAGTTTCCGCACAGTTCTCCACTGTGCCTACGCGTCGACGCCGCACCATCGCCAGTCCACGGACTGAGGCTCGACAGATAAGTGCCCTCATCGGTTTCTTACGCATCCTTCGCCAGCTTGTTGCGCTCGCGCTTATCCATCCGGGCCAGGACTTGGCCCGTCAGCAGGTCCACAGCGAACACACCCAGCACGGCGACAGCTTCGAAGACCACTCCCGCCAGATGGGTGAGTGCCAGGACGGCGGCGAAGGCTGTGGTGACCTGGATGATCTTGTTCCGGAACGGGCTCGTCAGCCAAATCACGACGTACATAAGCAGCAGAGCCGGAGCATATACGACCATTAACACCACCAGTCCGGTGTCGATGACGGCCTTGCCAAACCTCCAGAGCCGGGATTTGTACGGATAGCTCCGGGAATTCTTCCAAAACGCCAGGCCCAAGAGGGCTGCCATCAAGGCAGCCCAGAAGAGCCGATAACGGGTTACGAGTGACATGCAGCCTCTTCTTTATTAACTGGGAGGATTGGGGCGAGTAACGCCAAAGGAATGGGTCACGCGGCTTGTTCGGTTGTTGAAGCGGGGGTGGTGCCAGCTTCACGGGCAGCAGTGATTTCGGTATGAAGCAGGTTTTTCGCCAGGTTCCTGACGTACTTCCTTGCCGGTGTGAAGCCCAGATCCTGGCCCGTGAAGTAGCGGAGGCCGAAGTAATATGCGATTACGGCACAGGCCGCAGAGATAACGATAATGAGAGTTTTCATGATTGAATTTCCTCCTTGGGATTGAGAGATGGTTTGTCATTGGGGATAGGGATTGGCGAGGATCAGCGCCGTTCCAGGCTCGATAGCCGGCACCAGATGGGCACGATGAATGTGACCATGAAAATGTTCACCAAGGTTCCACCGAGCGCGAAGCAAACCCCCAGCGGACTCGATATGCCGTGGACGGAGTAGTTAACTGCTTCGGTCAGGGTGATGGTAACGATCCTGTGAGCATTGATCCAGCGCAACAGGGTCTGCCGGGGATTGGAATTCTTGAAGCCCACGAAATGGACCAGCTCATTGAGCTTGCCCAACGTACTCCAAACCAGACCCCAAAAGACCGCACCGGCCGAGAAGCTACTCGTTGCTGACGGAGTGAATGTCATCCTCAGCCTCCTTCTGTTTACGCCTTTGTTCCTTGAACTTGGCAAAGTTATGCTTTGACCAGGCGGAAGCTACCTTGTCAAACTCCATTTGCTCACGGAGCAGCCAGAGAAATGCCCAGAACAGACCACCTGGCGTGAATAGGAACAGACAAAGAGCCACGATCCAGGTGGATTTATCAAATGTGGGTTTGGGCGGCTCATCCATAGCGCACCTCCTTCTTGGCGCGCAGGTTGCGCCGGAGTGGTGAGTTGGACAGGAACACCGCGCGCATTAGCTGACGGAAGGCATCGAGCATGACCAGCTTGCGAACGAGGACGGTAAGGCCGTCGGCCACCTTCACGCAGACGTGGTCCTGCCGGGTGATTACAGGGCCGGTCTGGGCACGGACCAGTTTGTCAAAGGGAGACTTCTTGTTATGCGGCGGATGGAAATAGTTGACCTTGCTAGCCAGGAGCTGCTTTCGCCACCTGACCAGGAAGGCGATTCCGCTACCGATTTCGACGAGAGCGAACAGTTCCAGTATTCCGGTCATGCCTGACCTCCTTATCCGAATAGGTGCGAGATCCAATGGGCTATGCCGGTCCCAAGACCAATCAGCGCACCGATTCCAATTGGTCCCAGTAACGCGGCGATGAAGATGCCAAGCGCGAGTCCAGCCTTGTTCTGAGCCACACTGGGAGCGGGATTGGCCAATCGCTCCAGAGCGCACAGCGCGGGCAGCCGGGCCTTGAGAGTGTCGAGAGGATCGCCGGACTCGGTGGAGTACTCTTGAACCTTGCTGGCGACGTCGTTAAAGAGTGTTTTGAATTCCCTCGAACCTGGCGGTAGCCCGTTGGCTTCGTGGCCTTGCGCGGCCTCGGAGGCGGCCACAACGGCCCACCTCAGCCGGCGCCAGTGCCAGCCGAGCTTGAAGGATTTGTAGAGACTGACTCCCGGCCAGTAACGGCCAGGGAGGCTCGTATATTCCGAGCTTGAGTGTTTCTCAACGTTCGGTTCGTCCATAGGCGAATCTCCTTTTCTGGTGTATTTGCGACCTGCGAGGGTGTTATCGGGAAAACCTGTAGGTAGATTGGAGCGGATGAATAGGCGAGATTCAGACCACAAGCACGAGGTCTTGCGGCGCGGGGGTTAAAGTCATTTCAGGAACTTGCTCCTCGGGAATGCCCGCGAAGAAGCAGCACGTCTCGCAGAGCCTGCCCCGCTTGGGTGGTGGAGCGGTGCCGAGATCACCAGGCTCAAATTGGCCGGAGGTGCAATCCGTGTTGAAGTCCAAGATCCCTTCGCCTGGTAGAGAGCGATAGCGGGGACAATACTTCCGTATTTCCTTGCGGGTTGCAAACACCATGGTGTGGAACTGTTCTTCGATGGAGCGTTTCAATTCGCCCTCGGGGGTCTCACGGAGTAAAAGGGAAAAGGAATCAATCTTTCCCGCAAGCTTCACGAGATGGCTCGATTTGTTCCTCAGAATCTCGGGAAGTTGAACTACTGCGGTGGTCTTTGGCATACACATATCCTTTCCCGGGTCAATGCCCGGAGTTGAAAGTTAAACTCAATGACGGACTGCCGGTTATATATTAGTAGTCACTTGCTTGCTGACAGGCGTTCTGATAGAAGAAACCCATGGACATCGGAAAACGGTTGTTGGAGCTAAGGGCCGCCAAGGGGTTCTCCCAGGGCGATATCGAGAAACGGACCGGCCTACTGCGTTGCTATATTTCAAGGGTCGAGAACGGTCACACTGTGCCCAGCCTCGAAACCTTCGAAAGGTTGGCAAAGGCGCTGGAGATCGAAACCTACCAGCTCTTCTTTGAAGGCGATAAGGAGCCGGAAACTGTCCCCTTGGAGACAGGGGCTGCGCCTTCCTCCCGAGAAGGTAAGCTCGTTGAGACCTTTAGGAAGTTGAACCAAGCAGACCAGGAACTGGTTCTTGGCATGTCGCGGAAGCTGGCCAAATCATCCTGAGCAATGAAGAAGGCTCGTAGCTGCAAGTGCGCTCTTGGTCGCCCATAAACCAGCGATAGCACAATCTCCTGCTCGGGATTGCAATCTTCGCCACGGAGATCCCTCCGCAGGCAATCTTTGCCCCTCCCCATGTTCCGGCGGTCTGACCCCGCAACCCAGGGCAATCTTCGCCACCGGGTTGGGTCCGCCGGGAATCCAACCTGAGCAGATGTAACCTTCCAGGGGTCTGACCTTGCCA
>JBEKLF010000424.1:0-5683 GCA_050010335.1 Terriglobia bacterium | reverse complement strand
CAACATCGTGGAGAGGCGGAAAGCAGACATTTTTTCTACATGTGTTTTCAATAACTTAAGGAAGTTTATCGCCATTTTTCACCCCTTTTTTTTCTATTACTACTGTCCACTGCTGATCTAATAACTTATTTATTTTCAATAATATAGGTTTTCCAAGGGTTTTTGCCATTCATTACTAACCCGTTTTGTTTCTAGCACATCGTGGAGAGGCATGCCCCTTTTCTTCGCCCCTGCTCGCGCAATTCAACCTAACTCTCCTATTCTTAATGATATAGAGCTTTGTGACATTCTGACGCTAAACGACTAACTCCCTTTTGTTTCTATTACATCGTGGAGAGCCGCGTTTTTTCTATTCCGTCCATCTGCCGCTCATAGCGTTTAATTTTCAGCAGCAGGTTGGTAAGCCGCCGGACTTCCCGCAGGTTGGAATCCTGCATTCGCCGCATGACCCGGGCGTTGGGGTGGGTGGTATTCGCCCATGCTCTTTAACACCCCCTCATCGTGCAACCGCTTCATCACCTCCAGGTCCTCGGGAGTGGTGATGTAATGCTTGCGCTCGACCGACCGGACGAGCCGGCGCAAAGTCTCCGCCGTCATCCTCAGTTGCATCATCTGAACGTGCAGCCGGTCCTCCCGGCCGATGCTCACCTCCCGGGCCTGCCGCACGGCGTAGCCCTCCTGCATGCGGGCGGCGCGATTCATCAGCCAACATGGCCCGCCCCAGGGAGATCACCACGCCCTCCTGGGAGGCGCCAGCGGGGTTATATTCCCCCCAGAGGCCTTCCAGCAGTTCCTGGAAGTCGGCCGGCTCTTCGCCCAGGGCGCGCATAGCGATCTCCTCCTTCTGCGCGTCGAACCCAAAACGCCGGAGGGCGGCGCAGATGCGCTCGCGGCGCTCGTCCGTCACCGGACCATTGCAAAGTTCCTGGTTCTGCCGATTCGCGGCTACTTTCTTCTCCGTCATTTCGGGCTTCTTAACCAGCGACATTGAAACCTCCCAAAAGCAGTGGATAGTGGACAGTGAATAGTCAGCCGTCAGCTTTCAGTCTTCAGCAACGGCAAATCTTCGATCCTGACACCCGGCACCTGATACCTGAAACCTGCCTTTCTTTGTTTTCATCAACATCCCCGGATGAACCTTCCTTTTGCGCATTCCCCCGCATCTTTCATCCAGCGGTCGGCAACTTACATCCGACCCCTGACACCTGGCACCTGACACCTGCCTTTATTTGTTTTCATCAACATCCCCGGATGAACCTCCATTTTGCGCATTTCTTAGAGCCTTTCATCCAGCGGTTGGCAACCTATGTCCGACCCCCGACCCTGACACCTAGCACCTGATACCTAACACCTGTTTTTATTTGTTTTCATCAACATCCCCGGATGAACCTTCATTTTCGATACATTAGCGCTTCCATTTTCGTGCAAATTGTCCATCATCGCCGCTGCCTCATTAGCGGGCGCGAGGCCGATTCATCAGGACAGGCTGTCCATATTACGTCCCCGATTGCTCACGGGCACGATGCCCGTGCCGCTAACCACCAGCCACTGTCCACTGATCATTGTCCACCGCACTTCGCCCAGATTATCGTGCGATTCCTTCATTTTCGACCAGAGAGTCCGACAGATTGGTGTCGATTAGCATGAGATTGGTGCATTTTGGTGTGAGAAGCTGAATTTGTCACTAGACATTTTGTCGTCTTTCGTTTGTTTTCATACACATCCCCGGAGGTTCCTTCATTTTCGACATCTTTTTGGTTCCACGGGTCGTTTCGGACCTTGAATAGCACCTTCGTGAGCCGCCACAATGGGGCAAGGACTTGGCAAATCGGCAATCAACAATCGGCAATCGTAAATCAGCCTCAGTCTGGAATCATCCATCCTTTGCATGACCCCCGGACTTTTGTCCCTCGGGCGCTGATGTCGGAATTTTGCCCTGCTGAGTTCGTAGCTTGGATGGACCCGACTTCGAGCAGGTGGGAGACTTGCGGGCGGACATGACGGCATTCGACAGTAACACCCGGTTATTATATCATCATGCACGATGAATGTCAAGAGAAATCTACCAGTGTTAGAGGCTACAAAATGTCGCTGCCAGAAAGCGAATGTAGCGCGGACCTGCTTTGGAGGTCCGCGGCTTTCCTCGCCCATCGCGGACTTCAGAGGAAAGTCAAAAGGCAAAGGTCATAATGCAAAAGTCAACAGTCGGGACACGTCAATGATGGCGGCTTTCTTGTGGGGGTCGGGTAAGCTGCATGGGAAAGCGCGCAAGAATAGACGTAGCGCAAGGCTCGCTCTCCAGCCTTGCGGCTTTTTCACTGTGCTGTGGTTTGGGCGGCGAGGCCCGTGAAAACTTGGATTATCTTTTGGCCGCGCCGCAAGAACCCGGACCGCTGGAAGAGCCGCAGGGCCGGAGAGCGGGCCCTGCGCTACCATAGCTGGACCCCGATGTCCGCAGGGCGTTTTGCCGTAGGGGGACGGCTCGCCGCCCCCTGGTTCCGCATTCACCCTGCGGAACGCTGGGTAGGGCAAGCCCTACCCCTACATCTCGTGATGGCATTCACCCGTTCGAACGGCGTCTGAGGTTGTGTGGCCCGGAGGCGGCCATGGCCAATTCGTTTTAGGGAATTGAAAGTGGGTTCGGCATCGAAGGAATCGCCCATGGTCGCGAGAGCGGTGGCCATGGCTACACGCTTCCTGACCAGGGCGTGTCGCGCTGAGGGACATTCAGCCACGACCGCTCATTCGTGCGCGGGCGGAGGTCGGCTCCGACCCGTTGTGAGGACGAGGCACCTTCGTGTCGGAGCGGGGCCGCAGAGCCTTCACCAGCGCCGCGGGTACGTCCAACAAGAAGAAACGCTCTGCCGAATACGCGTAGTCTTCGCCGCTCTCGTCGATCACACGAAGGTACCCATGTCTTGCGGCCTCTTCGTCAGCTATCACCGCATACAACTTCCCGGCTTCGAGCGAGGCCGGATACCCCGTATTGTCAATACAGACTCCGAATTTTGTTCGTCGCCTTGGATTGCTTCTCATGCCTCAATCCAGCAAAGGGAGTTTCAGTTTGAATTCCTTTAATCTCAAAGTCCATGCGTCCTCAACCACGGCGGTCGGCGCTTCGTCCTAATTTGGTATATCGCGTACAACAACACCAATGTGTTCGCCACCCCCCGATGTCCGCAAGCCCTTTCGCCGTAGGGGGACGGGTTGCCGCCCCCTCGTTCCGCATTCACCCTGCGGAACGGCGAGTAGGGCAAGCCCTACCCCCACATTTCGTAACCGCATTCACCCGTTCGGACGGCGTCTGAGGTTGTGTGGCCCGGGGGTTGCCACGGCCAATTCGTCTTGGGAATTGACAGTGGGTTCGCCATCGAAGGAAAAGCCCGCGGGCACAAAAGCAGCCACCGTGATGGCTACCCGCGCAAGTAAATTTGTGCGGGCAGGAGCAATCGAGATGCTAAAATGGTGTTCTGAAGCAAGGGTTGTGAAGCTAAGGAGGTGACCACAGCCTATGCAAATCACTTTGGAACTGCCCGACGAAATTGCCGGAGAACTTAAGGACTTGCCGCGCGCCCTCCTGGAGAGCTTCGCGCTGGAAGGCTATCGCTCCGGCAAACTCACCGAGGAGCAAGTCAGGAAAATCCTAGGTTACGGAACAAGAATGCAGGTCGACGGGTTCCTCAAGGAGCACGGCGTGTACCTGAATTCCACGCTCGAGGACCTGGATCGCGACACCCAAACCAGCCGCGAGTTCAGCACCCGATGATTGTTATTGCGGACACTTCCCCCCTCAATTATCTCATCCTTATTGGCGAAGCGGAGGTGCTGCAGCGGCTTTACGGCCGAGTCGTCATCCCTGAGGCGGTTTTGCGGGAGTTACAGAATCCTCAAGCGCCTGCAAGGGTGGCGGAGTGGATAACCCAGCCCCCCGCATGGCTTGAAGTCATTGGCAGTACGGCGCCATCAGATCCCGGTCTGCGCTTCCTGGGGGAAGGCGAGCGTGAAGCGATCACTCTGGCCATGCAACACCGGCAAGACGCGTTGTTGCTCATGGACGAAGGCTATGGCCGCCGGGAAGCCAGCCGGCGAAATCTCCGCATCACCGGCACGCTGGGAGTCTTGAACGACGCCGCCTCGCGGGGCTGGGTCGATCTTCCCTCCGCCTTCCAGCGCCTCCTGCAAACCACGTTCCGCGCCTCACCCAGCCTGTTGCAAAGCTTCCTCGATCGTGACGCGGAGAGAAAAAGCGGACGCAAGAACCAAGCGTAGCACGGACTCGTTTTGTAGGTTCGAGGTACTTCGGGAAAAGCCGCAGAGATTGAAAAGCGGCTCAGCGCCAGCCAGCCAGGAGTAGCGGGGACCTGTTTGGTAGGTCCACGCTGCTCGTTCCTGAATCAGCTACTTATCGGATACTCTAAACGCTGGATGAAGATTGACGCGCAACTTCTCCAGCTCTTTTGGCAGTTCCGGGATGGCGGTCAGTTCTTCCGCTCTCAAGCCTCTCATCAAATCCTGAAAGTCGTGGATGGCAGAAACAAGGGCAAGGTAAGTATCTTCGTATCTCAGATTCATGCGTGTCGCGATTTGGGCAGAGACTTTGGAACGCGCATGAAAAGCAACATTGTTTCGGAACTGCTGAAGCTTTTCGTGTACAGCTTCTAATGAAACTTGCGCCTTGTAGATTTGTGGCCGTCGCTCGGGAAAGAGTGCGAACAGGCAATCGAACGCATACACCGCCCTTCCATCCCTATCTGTCAGGGAGGCAAACCAGCCGAAGAATGCTGTCCGGACAGTGTCCTTCAAATCCTTTGCTGAAAAGGGCGATTCCCTTGGGAGAGTGATGCGTTGCCGATTAAAACCATTCAGAAGAAAATCAAGTCGATTGATGTCCTCGGTTCGCAATCGTAGGACAACGTACTGCTCAACTGCTTCGGAATGGGATAGCCGTTTTCTAGCACCCATCCACAATCCTTGATTCTTTTTCAATGTTGTCTCCTCTTAAAGGAAACGGCATAAAGATCATTCCGTGGCCCGCTTTCATGTATGCGACCCACGAACACGAGGAACATCTCTTTCACTCCGTCCTATCCATGACCTGTGCTGGATGCTTAATGGTCGCCGACACAAAAAGCGATGTTGGCGCCACCCGCGGCTAGTCTAACGAGCTCGGAAGCTGAACCCGTTGTCGGAGTATCTGACAACCTGCCCAATGTGCGCTTCCAGCACCCGCTTCCAGTGTTTTCTCTCGATTTGTTGAATCAACTCGGCCACAGTCCGTTCTTGTAGCACGTCTTGATCCAGCTCGAAGATATAACGATTTTCGTGCCCCTCGGCAAAGTAAAACCGGAAAGAATGAACATCAATTTTCCATTCCATGTCTACCCTGAAGGCGGGCATTTCAGCCTGAAAATAGGTTCTCAACTGTTGTTCCTTCGGTAGCTCCTGTTCTCCCATACACGCTCCTTTGGCAAATTCAAAGGCCCATGTTATTGATGCGCAGCGACGACCGAAATGCAAATGTTTGCACATCGCGGCCTTCACCGACTTCGAGGCGATAATCGGCCTTATTCTAATGCGCGTTCAAGTTGAGACTAACAATCCAAGGCCAAGCCGTGAGACTGCGCAAGCGCTGCGGGTCTGCAGCGAGCCGGGGCAATCCCTGGTGCAACTGGCGGATGACGGC
>JBEKLF010000423.1:0-6496 GCA_050010335.1 Terriglobia bacterium | reverse complement strand
TGGCAGGTTGGGCCTGCCGTTCTCTTACCTGGAAAACTGAAACCTACCTCGCGCAAGGCGGGCACTTGTCGGCGCAAAGGCTCGACCACCCCGATGACCTCACGGACCCGAGACCGAGGCACAGAGCGACGGGCCGAGACTGCGGTCTTTGGGCGGCTGTTTTTGCAACGAATGCACCATTATCGCGTTTTGGCGAAGGACAGTCGGTACGAAACAGCCTTGTTATTTCGCGGTCACACCCGTTTTGAATTGGAAGATTCTGCTCCATCTGCCGATGTCGCCCCGGCCATCCCGCGCCCGGACTTTCCAATAGTAAGTCGTCCCGGGATTCAGGAAGCTGGCGGGCATCTTCCACTCTGGCTTCGCAGAACCCACGTTCTGGTAGAGCGTGGGGGACAGCGGCCAGCGGCAATCCGGTCGCAGGCTGACCATAACCTGGTAGTCCGCCACTTCATCTGACGAATCGGGGAAAGTCGCATCAGCCCACACGAGGGTCGGCGTAAGGGTGGCAACCTCTCCACCATCGCTCGGGATCGAGGCGCTCGCGACTGTCCCTGGGGGCCGGCGGTCATTCACCTCTCTCCATTTATGCGTTATGCGAACCATCTTCGGTCCCGGAGAGCTGTCCCAATAGCGAATAAGGTTCTTGCCCAGGGAGAGCGCCGGCAGGCTATGAGGTGAGAGCTGAAGGTCGGTGATCAAGCGGAAATGGTTCACGCCTGCTTGCGTCGGAGGATTCGATTTAGCATTCCCTCGGAGGGTGAAGCCGATGGAGTAGTCATAGAGGACTCCATGCTTCAGGAAACTGGGATCGAGATCGATCTCCAGGTTTTGGCTCCCTTTACCCCAGAGATAACTGTACAGGCTGCCGTTGTTCTCCTCATGCGGGCTGAAAAAGATCTCGGCCTGATCGAGGCTGGAATCTCCCTGTTTGACCAGCGTGCAAAAGAGGCGTCCCCCAACGATCGGGTAAGGACTCTGGATAGGAATCGTGAAGCCGGAGGCACGGTCATAGAGGTCGCCGTCCTGGAGCTCGGCAAGGTGAATTGCCGGGTCTCGGCCATCCTGTTCACGCGTGGCTATGTTCCCGAGCGGAGATATATCGATGTAGTCCTTCATATCAATCCGCTTCAAGTCCGGCTCCCAAATAAGGCGGCCATTGGCATAGCGCTCAGGAACCAGAGGATCCTTGTCACGCCCTTCAAACTTCTCCAGCACGGGTTTCCACCACCGAATGAGTTTCTCGCCCGGTTTCAAGGTCATGGCCATGGTGTAGGGCTTAACGATCTCGTAGTCGTAGCCGTTGCTTTCCCAGTTGTCCTTGTTGGAAACAATGTAGTGAACGAATTCCCGATTGCGTTCCGGAAGATCAGGACCACGAAACCAAGGATCCCTGGGATGGATCCCCCGTTTAATAAGCCATTGATCACGCTCAAGGGTGGCTAAGCTCGCGATGGTTCTGTTGTCGCGATCGACATAGAAAACCTTGACGTTACCGTCCAGCATGTGCCAGGCACCGTTATAAAAGGCTTCGCTGATGGTGTGGCCAGTGAGCTCCCAAATCCGGGCTTTCAAGCCAGCGGCGGCAAACAGACACTTCAACCATGCGGAAGTGTGACCGCATTCCCCATATCCATAGCCGTTCAAACCGCGGACGGGGTTAAGAGAAGAATCGTCGTGAGGCTCTCTTTGAAACCGCTTCCAATGCACCCACGACCAAATCGCCAGGGCCTTCTCTTCGTCGGTCTGGCAATCCCGGGTGATTTCGCTTACCAATGATTTCACGTCGTACCAGTCGTAGAGACCATTCACCGTCATACGGGGATTTACCACGGGTTGGTCACTAACATTTTCAATCTCAATATCGACGTTCTCGGGGTCCATCGTTCCGCGGACATCGATAATGTACTCAGCTTCCGGTTTCGTAACGACGATCGAGTACTCCTTGATGTTGTCCTGGGGCTCGACCGAAGCTGGGGACAAGGCAACCGTGTGAACCGGTTTCGATGACCCCGAAAGAACTCGGGGAGAGGCAACGCCTACTGCCATTTCGCCCAAGAATTCTCTACGTTTCATGCGATTCCTTTACCACGAATAAACTTCGGGGAAGAACGCCGATCCGGTTTAGAAGGGGCGGCTCCCCCGGCTGTAAGGCCACAAGGTGGCCTATTCCTGTCCAACTCGAAGTCGCGCGAAACCGGCCTCTAGACCGGGAGAAGTGGCTACCACCTCGATTTCGCCCGGTTGACCTGTGCTTTCCACGTTAATGGCCGCCACGCCTGTAATGGCGTTGATCTCTGGAGTGGCGCCTAAGAGCTGCCCCGGTCCTCTCACAGAGAAGGTGATCCAGGGTCGCGCGCTGGGGACGGTGACACCGTTGGAGTCCGTCACGTCCGCCTCCAGGAAGCTGACGTCTCCGCGATCCACCGCCAACATAGACTTTTCGGTCTTTAATTCGATACGCGCCGGGGTTCCTGCCGTACGCAGTTCAGCTCGCACGGTCTCCCCAGCTTTTCGCCCGACGGCAACCAAATTACCATTTTCGTAAGGGATATCATCCCAAATGAAAGGTGGGTGGCGTAGCCTGGCTCCGGGCAAGGGCTGCTGGTTGAACTCGTCTGCCCAATCCCCCCGGGGTTTGTTTCGACCCAGTGTCTGCCGAAAATCCTCCCACACGCGGCCCTGCGTAACGGGCTGGTGAACACCCAGGTTGCGACCATTCAAAAGCAATTCGACGCTATCGCAGTTGCTATAAACGCGCACTTGGCGTTTCTTGCCTTCCTGGCCCGGCCAAGTCCAGGGGCCAACAATGTGCACCATAGGTTTGTCGGTCCACTGGCTTTGCAGGAAATAGTATCCTTCTTTGGGCAGACGCCACATGTCAGCTACGCCCATGTAGTCGTTGAATGGCCAGCGAAGCATCACCCTTCCGCCGGGCGGTTCCGACAATCGGTGCGTATAGGCTTTATTGGGTTCGCCTGCATCAAACATGCACCACTTCGCGGTACCCAGCCAGGGCATGGCATTCCATTGCATCATATAACCCTCAATGAGCACCGCTGCCTCACTATCCGCCATAAACACATGTTCATGTCTGATGACGGGAAGCCCCTCGCGGCCGCGCTCCGAAATGAACGAACCCCATTCATTCCAGATGTACTTTCTCTCCGGATGTGCTTGGTGTTCGCGTACGAGATTAGGTTCAGTGGTCGCATCAATCACGTCGGTGACGTGGGGCGAGCGGCCAGCCGTCCAACGCGTGGGATCCAGGGCATGGGCCGCGTTGGAAAGCTCGACAAAGTCTTCTGGGTAATGATACCCATCCAGGTCGTCAGCGAGCCCCCAGATGATAATCGCCGGGTGATTTCGATCGCGCTCGATCATTTCTCCTAACTGCTGTTTCAGGTTCGCCACCAAGCCCCGGGGAAATCGTTCCGTGTAGACCGGTGGACTGGCTTCTTCTGTCGAGGGTGGGTACATGTAGATTTTGATGTTCGGAATCTCTTCCCATACCAGGATTCCTAGCTGATCACAGGCATCGAGGACTGCGGGATCCTGGGGGTAGTGGGACGTCCGAATGAAGTTGGCTCCCATGGCTTTGATCACGTGGATGTCTCGCACTCCCACGGTTTCGGGGACCGCATCGCCGAGGAAACCGTAATCTTGACGACGATTGACGCCATGCAGGTTGACTGGTTGGCCGTTTAGGGTGAATCCCTTCGCAGGGTCGTAGCTCATGAAGCGGATTCCGAAAGGAGTCACGTAACGATCCGTATCACGCGCGCCTTCTGAAACGGTGCTGACCAGACGGTAGAGATAAGGGCTGTCGGGAGACCAGAGGCGAGGATTGGGGATCACCTCCGTCTTCTCCTCGAATTCCTTTTCCTCACCTGCCCCGATCGTAAATGTCGTTTTAAGCCTCACAACAGGCTGACCCAGCGAGTCCACGACGAGGGTTTCCAGGCGGCCATTGCCCACCCCTTGGCCGTGGTGTTGCACCCAGGTCCGAATATGGAGCACAGCTCCATTACCGGCGCGTTCCATCGTCACCCATGCACCGTTCGGGCTGATGCGGAGTGGATCCGTTACTTCCAATGCCACGCTTCGGTAGATTCCTCCATAGCCGGGCACGTTCGTTTCGTTGCCGGGGGCAATATCTGGGTCAAGAACGTCATTGACGCGAACCGTGGCGAAATTGCTTTCTCCCCATTTCACCAAACCTGTAATGTCGAATTCAAAGCCGGTGAAGCCACCCACGTGCTGGCCTACGTGCCGGCCGTTTACCCAGACGTCGGCAACTTGAAAAACACCCTTAAACTCCAGCCACACGTGCTGGCCTTGCCATTCGGAGGGGACATTGAAGCTTCGCCGATACCAACCCAGACCGCGAAAGTGGTGGGCCGTGGCGAAGGGATTGTTTGGAGTCGCATCCCAAGTATGCGGTAGTTGGATTGGGGTCCAGGAAGAATCGTCATAGCCAGGCTGGTGAGCACCCAAGAACTCTGCCTCCACGGCTGCCCCCGGCGCCGCCTGCCGCTTGAATCGCCAGCCTGAATTCAGAGGCACGTGAACTCGCAGTTCCTGCCTGCTTGACACCCCTCCCTTTGGATCGGTGCTCTGGCACCAAGCGTGGTTGGAGCTTGCTAAAACTCCCAGCACAGATAGCAAGGTTGCCGGAACTACTTGGAACCAACGGCGTCGCGAGGATCTGGTCATTCCTAGCCCCCCTACCGCTGCAATCATAGCGGCTTATCAAATTGAGTCTCAACGCTTGGCCCGTTCATGCACCTCCTTGCCCTAGAGCGTTGGAGAGAGAACGTGAGTCCCTTTTGGGAACGGGTAGCTCCCTATTGGTCACCAAGCAATAGACTGGCTTAATCCTTCCTGGAGTTGATTCGCGCAAGGCCTGATTCCAGGCCGGGGGAACTGGCGGTTACCACTATTTCACCGCGTTGCCCTGTAGTTTGCAGATTGATGGCGGCAATACCCGAAATAGCGTCGACATGTGCAGTGCCGCCCAGCAGCCGGCCCGGGCCTTCCACAACGAAGTGAATCCACGGCCGCGCCTCGGGCACCAGCACGCCTTGCGCGTCTACCACGTCGGCCTGGATGAAGCTTACATCTTCATCGTCGGCAACCAGGCTCTCCTTTTCCGCCTGCAGCTTGATCCGCGCCGCGGGTCCCGCCGTGCGCAGCTCATTACGCACGGTACCACTGCCTTTGTGGCCGATCGCGGTCAGCGTTCCGTTCTCGTAGGAGACGTCATCCCAGATGAAGGGCGCGTGGCGCAAACTCGCCCCGGGCAAGGGTTGCTGATTGAACTGGTCGGAGACCTTATAGACCGTGATGGCGTCGTGAAAATCCTTCCACACGCGCTCGGACGTCGCCGGTTGCCGCACTCCCAGGCTTTTGCCATTGAAAAACAGTTCTACGGTGTCGCAATTGCTATAGACACGCACTTGACGTCTTTGTCCCTCCTGGCCCGGCCATGTCCAGTGACCTACGATGTGCACCATGGGTTTATCGGCCCACTGGCTCTGGGGCCAGCGGAAGGTCACCGTCTTGTCCGGGAACGGCCCGTCCGAAATTTTATCGGTGAGCGCCGCGTTGACCTCGCCGCAATCGAACATGCACCACTTCGCCGTTCCCAACCAGGGCATGGTATTAAACTGCATCAGGTAGCCTTCCAGGAACAGCCCCGCATCGCTGTCGGACAGCGCCACATCCGCCAGGGGGTCGGCGGGCAAGTGCTGATAATAGGCCTTTCCCTCGAGCCCGCGCTCGGAGCCAAACGAGCCCCATTCGTTCCAGATATAACGCCGCTCCGGGTGCAACTCGTGCTGGTGGAAAAGGTCCTCCTCGACCGTGGCATCGGAAATGTCCGTCACCGGGGGAACACGTCCCGCGGTCCAGCGTGTGGGGTCAAGCTCGTGCGTGGTATTGGAAAGATCGGCGAAATCTTGGGGATAGTGGTATCCGCTCAAGTCGTCGCCGAATCCCCAGATAATGATCGAGGGACGGTTGAAGTCACGGGCGATCATCTCGCCCAATTGTTTCTTGAGATTCTCCATGAGCGGCCACGGGAAGCGTTCCGTCATAACCGGGTTGGTATTGTCGGCGGAGGGGGGATAAAAGCGGATTTTGATGTTGGGGACTTCCTCCCACACCAGGATGCCCAGCCGGTCGCAGGCGTCCAGCACGGCGGGGTCCTGCGGGTAGTGCGAGGTCCGCAGGAAATTCGCCCCCATCGACTTGATCAGGAAAATGTCTCTCGCCCCCACCACTTCCGGTACGGCATCGCCCAGGAAGCCGTAATCCTGCCGCCGATCGACGCCGTGCAAGTTGATGAATTGGCCGTTCAGCATAAACCCTCGGGCGGGGTCGTAGCTCATAAAGCGGATGCCAAAGTGCGTATCGGTGCGGTCGAGGGCGCGGTCGCCGTCGTAAACTGTACTAAAGAGATGGTAGAGGTAGGGAGAGTCCGGCGACCAGAGGT
>JBEKLF010000422.1:0-5727 GCA_050010335.1 Terriglobia bacterium | reverse complement strand
CTCCGGCGTGACCAGGGTCTTCAATTCCTGAAGCACCCGCCCGCCCAGTTTCTTGGCCTTGACGGCTAAGCGCCGGCGCTGGTCATCATTCAGGCGCAGACGCTGGTTTCCGAGCTGCTCGCGCAACACGCAGTTCTCTTCTTCGAGGTAATCGATTACGTCGCGTTGGTGTTGGTTCAACCACCCGGCGAGCGAAATCAGCAGGAGGCGAAAGGGATCGAGTGTCAGACTCATGGTGACAGCGTAACATCCCGGAGCGGTCTATGATATGCGTTAGATCCGGGCTGAAAAGATTCTCTAACCTCTTGCGTTTTCAGTCGCATCCAATTTTTGGACACTACGACCACGACAGCTCCGGAAAGGGCGGGCACTTGTCCGCGTTGAGATAGTTCTTGCATCGTTCCTCTGAAGGATGAGCGGTAACGCGCTGGCGGGCCAGCGCCATCAGGTCGCGGACATCCATAGCGTAGACCTGGACTGCGGCATCGAGGCTGGCCGAGGCCAGCCGTTTGCCGTCCGGGCCCCAGGCCACGCTCTGAACAGATCTGCTGTGGCCGCCCACGGTCAGCAATTCCTTGCCCGTCTCGGCGTCCCACACCTTCGCGGTGTTGTCCCAGCTCCCCGGTTGGGAGAATCTCGGGAACGAACAAGGGAGAGGGCGAGGTGTCCGAGAGATCGCGGGGACACGGGTCAAGGTGCTGACTGACTCCATCTCGAAGGGGGCCTGTCAGCTCCTGGAGAGCTCGCCCGGCGTCTCGGCTACAAGATTGTGGTTGCGAACGAGCCGGTCGGGGGTATGCTGCGGTGGCGGAGGATGCCAAAACGGAAATCCTGGCTAAGTCGTGATCTTTTCGATTGTGCATGATTGTTGTCCGTCAGACGGCCGTAGAGTTATGTGGGAAAGATAAGGAGTTCTTTAATTGATATACTGGCGCGGCTTAGGGCACTTCCTGGGCTGCTTTTGACAGGACAAACCGGAATTCAAAGATGGAAGCCTCGTATTTACTATAAGGAGATGGCAATGAGTGACCGAAGAGCGTTTATGAAAGATGCAGGATTCTTGAGCCTTCTTCCCTGGGCTAAAACTGTGCGCGCTCAGCCGCGTAGCGAAGAGGTGAGTGGTTCGTCTAATAATGGGGCATTTCATGCGGAACCTGGGGCGATAGTGCTTGAGAACGCCGAGATGCGTCTCTTAATAGGTTCCAGCGGCTCAGCTAAAAGCTTGGTCCATAAGCCTAGCGGGCAGGAGTGTCTGGCGAGCGATATACAAATACCAATGTTCAACGTGACGCAATACCGTCCGTATGATAACGAACTACAGCTAGCTTACCCCGCCAAGAAAACGGACTTCCCTGCCGATCGAGTACGACGGGAAGGCGACCGATTAATCGCGAGCTTCACAAGTGTGGGCTATGAGGCGGCCATCGGGCTCAAAATCACCGACGCGTATATTGCGTTCCGGCTCTTAAGTCTTACATATAACGGATATACTCCGGTCAGGCCAAAGGAAAAAACTACCATTGACGAAACTTTGTTCGTGCAACTACCTATAAAGGACCGGAAGAACTTGGGTGAATGGCTGAACGTAATGTGGGACGAAACAGTTGCGGTCAACCTTTTGGGAACAGACCCATATGCGCAGATTGATGCAATGGACCGTGGCGGGTACCACTTGTTCCAAGCAGGAACAGTGAGGGATGTGCAATTGGAAGGCGTGGGAGCAGCTCTGATTACGACAACGACGCCGCAACTACTCGATCGAATTGCTCGGGTGGAAGAGGACTTTAACCTACCTAGGGGCGTCGAGAGCCGCCGCCGAAAAGAATACAGGTATTCCTATTACCAACCGATTACGATGACCCCGCAAGACGCTGAGCGGCAGATTAAGTTTGCCAAGATGGGCGGTTTCCGAGCGATGAATGTCTACTGTCTTGCCTTTGCCAAGACTGTGGGTCATTTCCCATGGAAACCGGAGTATCCGAGAGGAATGGCCGATCTGAAAGAGATTGTGGCGAAGATAAGCGGGGCCGGCATACTTCCAGGACTTCACATCCTCTATACGATGGTCCACGAGGAAGATGCCTATGTAACACCAAGACCGGACCCGCGTCTGAATCTACTACAGAGCTTCACCTTGGCAGAAGATATCGATGGCTCGGCGACCGGTGTTCCGATTGAAGAGAACCCGCGGCTGTGCACTATGGCGGACGGCAAGAGGATCTTAAAGATCCAAAACGAGCTTGTTGCTTATCAGGAATACACCACCGACCCACCCTATCAGTTCCGCGGTTGTCAGCGAGGCGCGTTAGGCACCCACGCCGCTTCGCATGAGATGAGTTCTAGAGTTGGAATGCTCGATATGTATGGGGGTGGTGCGCCATCCTGGCTATTCATGCGGTTAACCCAAGCTACGAGTATTCAATTGGAAGTGGCCGAACGAATCAAGGCAATATACGAGCAGGCGGGATTCAAGTTTCTATACTTTGACGGCGCTGAACAGGTGCCAGCTCCTTACTGGTACACGGTGTCTCAGGCGCAGAGGATCATAGTTAACTCCCTGCGACCGAAACCCCTCTATGCAGAGGGGTCCTGCAAGTCCCATTTCAGCTGGCATATTGTCACGCGGGGAAATGCGTTCGATACTGCTATTCCGGAGCAGATCAAGGCAGCAACACGCGCTTATCCTGCCACGGAAATCCAGAGGGTGGCAAAAGATTTCACGAGCATCAATTTCGGATGGATTGGATACTGGGCGCCAAGCAAAGAAACGATTGGTACTCAGCCGGATATGCTCGAGTATGTTTCGAGTCGCGCCGCAGCCTGGGATTGCCCAATCTCGCTGTCCGAAGGTGGGTCCGACCTCTTGTCGGCCTTGGAGGCTCACCCGAGAACAGCGGACAACTTGGAAGTGTTACGCCGGTGGGAGGAGGTTCGTGACCGGGAATGGTTGACACAAGAGCAGAAGATGGTGCTTCGCAACTTGGAACAGGAGCATACTCTGCTGGTGGACGAGCGCGGAGAGTTCGTGCTTGTACCCTGGGACCAAATAGAGGATGTGGCAGGTGCGAAGGTACCCGCTCGGGCCTTTGTATTCGAGCGCAACAGAAAAGTGTACGTTGCATACTGGCACACCTCAGGAGAAGCATTCTTGGAGCTGGCATTAGAGGCACGACAGCTGACCCTGATGAGAGAGTTCGGAAAGTCGATCGAGGTCAAGGGGAACGCAAAGATGGTGAAACTGCCACTTGGAGATCTCCGTTATATCGAATTTGATCAGCTGACCTGCCAGGAAGCAATTACAGCTTTCCAAAAGGCAAGAATCATCCAGGGCTAGCAGTCCGTGGTGTGCGCCGGGATAAACCGGCGTCGAGTAGTGAATGAAAGAGTCATACAGGAAAGGTTTAGCGAGCCATGGATGGCGCTCGCTGGCAAATCGGTGGAGCAGTTTACGCGTACTGGACTGGTCAAGAACATGATGAGCGCCGCTGGGAAAGAAAGACCATAAAACGGAACAGTGCCGCTCAATTTACGATTTCGGGGTGATAATGTCACCGCTTGAAGATCGCCGACGGCAGTCGGCCGGTCATGGCGGGTCAAACAGAACCGTCAGACACTGAATTCTTTCGGCACATCCATAACGACCGTGGTTAAGTTAGAGGACACGGAATTTGCGATTCTCCACAAGACTGCCATGAAAAAGGTCATGGTCCTTTCCCCGAGCGATGCGGTAGCCCAGATTCCTGATGGGGCGACCGTCGCCATTTCCGGTTTTGTCGGCTGTGCTCATCCGGAAGAGTTGACGATGGCTCTCGAAGTGTACTTCGCACAAGAGGGCAGACCCCGCGATCTAACCCTGGTCTACGCCGCCGGGCAGGGGGACGGCGAGACGCGCGGCCTGAATCACCTGGCCTCGGAAGGAATGTTACGGCGAGTGATTGGTGGTCACTGGAACCTGACTCCCAAGCTCGGCCAACTGGCGTTGGCAAATAAAATCGAAGCTTACACTTTTCCGCAAGGTGTGATCAGTCGTCTCTTCCGGGAAATTGCGGCCGGAAGCCCAGGGGTCATCAGCCATGTCGGGCTAGGGACCGCTGTTGACCCACGCCAAGGCGGCAGCAAGCTGAACCGCCGTACGAGTGAGGACCTGGTGCAACTCATTGAGCTAGGAGGAAAAGAATGGCTTTGGTATAAGGCTTTCCCCGTTCACATAGCCCTTTTGCGGGGTACTGCCAGCGACTCCTTTGGTAACATCTCGTTCGAAGAGGAAGCGGTGGTCGGGGACGTTCTTTCGATCGCCCAAGCCGCCCGGAACTCTGGTGGCATGACGTTTGTGCAGGTGGCCCGGTTGGTGGAGGATTTTTCCCGTGACCCAAAAACCATCATTGTCCCGGGCATCTTCGTGGATGGCGTGGTTCTCGCGCGCAAGGAGAATCACATGCAGACATTCGCCGAGCAATTCAATCCCGCCTATATCACCGCTGGCAATATTGCGGGGGTCGAGTTCCCTTCTCTAGAGGAGGGTCCCAGACGTTACGTTGCCGCGCGTGCCCTGATGGAATGCCAAGTCGGCGACGTGATCAACTTGGGGATTGGGATACCGGAGGGCGTGGCGGGAATTGCCAAGGAAGAGAACCGGTTGGACCAATTCACTTTAACCGTGGAGGCCGGCGCGGGCGGGGGTATTCCTGCTGGCGGGCTGAGCTTCGGAGCTTCTGCATATCCCTCGGCGATTATTGCCCAGCCGTATATGTTTGATTTCTATGATGGTGGAGGTCTGGATGTTGCCATTCTGGGAATGGCGGAGTGTGACGCACAGGGGAATGTAAACGTCAGCAAGTTCGGGGGGCGGATCGCAGGCATCGGCGGCTTCATGAACATCTCCCAGACGGCGCAGAAGGTCGTGCTTGTGGGCACTTTTACGGCCGGCGGGCTGAAAACATCATTTGCCAACGGCAAACTGAGCGTCGTCGCTGAGGGTAGAACCTGGAAGTTTGTAAAGATGGTTGAACATTTGACGTTTAGTGCTTCCCAGGCGCGGCTTAGGGGCACGAAGGTCCTTTATGTCACCGAACGAGCGGTTTTTGTCCTTGGCCCTTCGGGGCTCGAACTAACTGAGATTGCGCCCGGGATGGATCTGGAGCGAGACATCTTGGCCCACATGGACTTCCGGCCGGTGATCGCCGCGCCCCTAAAGGTCATGCCAGCAGAGGTTTTTCTTCCCCGGCAAGCCCGGCAAGGGCAGCAGCGGGATGGCCAGGCAACTTCAAACGCGTAGCGGACCGTGGGGGGCGCCGGTCAAGATGGGGGGCTCTTGGCGGCGCTTCTGATGTCTGGTTAAAGGCCGGTACGCTTATCGACTTGGGAGGACGTGTCCTTTCGGTAAGGCTGCGTGACTTGAGCTGACGGAAGTTGCTAACGTCTGTCCTTTGCCCCACGGGGCGAGGAGGGCAGACGATGGCCGACGAGATTCCTGATATTCCCCCTAACATGCAGAAGGTTTACCGACGACTCAAGCGGTGGCGAAGTACGCACACGGGGCGCTTGCCGATACCGGATTCTTTGTGGGCGGCGGCGGCCGAACTGGCCCGCGCCCATGGGATTAATGCCACCGCGAAAGCTCTGCATCTGGAGTATGGCAAGCTCAAGCAGCGAGCGGAAGTTGCGATGCCGGCAGTGAAGAAGCGCGTGGCGAAGGCCCCGGCAGACGTCCCGCGCCGAGCACGGCGC
>JBEKLF010000421.1:0-5735 GCA_050010335.1 Terriglobia bacterium | reverse complement strand
GGCCTGCTGGCGGCGTTGTTCTAAGGCTTGGAAATCCCGTCGAGGACGCACCTGTGTGGTCATGCGCCCACTATACACCACGGGCGAGGGATTGTCACTGTATTATGCGAGATTCAGTAGAAGCGTTCCCGGAAGACACGGCGCCACGATATTTGATCCGAGATCGGGACCAGATTTACGGGGAATGTTTCCGCAATCTCCTCAGAGACATGGGTATCACCGAAGTCCTGACCGCACCGCGAAGCCCTTGGCAAAACCCATTGGCGGAAAGGCTGGTGGGCTCTATCCGGCGCGAGTGCTTGGATCACATGATCGTGCTCGGAGAGAAGCATCTGCGGCGAATCCTGAAGAGTTATTTCGACTACTATCTGGGTTCGAGAACTCACCTATCTTTAGCCAAGGACGCTCCGACACCTCGCGTCGTGCAGGGGCCGGAGGCGGCAGAGATTGTGGAGATCCCGCAGGTCGGTGGCCTGCACCATCGCTACGAAAGGCGGGCTGCGTAACCGATGGCAGGTTGGGCTTGCCGTTCTCTTTCCTGGAAAGCTGAAACCTACCTCGCGCAAGGCGGGCACTTGTCGGCGCAAAGGCTCGACCACCCCGATGACCTCACGAACCCGAGACCGAGGCACAGAGCGACGGGCCGAGACGGCGGTCTTTGGGCGGCTGTTTTTGCAACGAATGCATCAATATCGCATTTTGGCGAAGGACACCCTCTGTAACGCCGCACCGTTTAGATTCCGCGGAACTCCCCATGTGGCTGAAGTCCCGCCGAATTATCCAAGGCACGCGACGACCCAAGTCTGGTAAGTCGGCTTCGCGAGCGACAGAAACGATAGGATTGCTGAAGTGCTGAGAGGCCAAATCACAGACCAGGAGGCTCATTGCCATCGAAGTGCGGATCGTAGCCGAGGAAGAGCAAGCATTCCAGCCGTTGGGCTTCGAGCAAGACTTCGTCCGGCACCCTCTTGCGTTCGCTTTGCAAATACTCGACCAGCCCGTTGACGGCCCTGACGACACCCCGGTGCTGCATCTCGTCCTCGCGAGTTGCATCTACGCACTGTCGCAACACCGCAGCGAAGGATTCGAACTCACGCGTCGGATACCGCTTCCGGCTCCCTGCGAGCGCCTGTTGGAAAACACAGTGTTGATCGATTACCAGTGCCGCCAGCCGGTCTTTTTCCGAGCTAGACATTTCGTGTTGCCGCCGAAGTCTAAGCGTAGATGGAGAATGGTGCCGATTGCAACGAGCGCCTCAAATTTCTTCGCTCGCCAAGGTTTGCCAGTCAACGTTCATTTGCTGGTGGGAAGGGTTCTTATCGACAACTGTTGGTAAACCCTTGGCGACAAGGGAAGATCTATCAAAACCCCAGCGAGCGGCATAGCCACCCCAATGATTTACGTCGGGACAAAGAGCGCCAGGCAGTTCGTCGTTATCGCGGCCGGCAGCCGCAACAAATACGAAAGGAATTTGCATCGGATTCGTCTTATTCGGCTTTTGCCTCCAGCAGCAGGTGTTTCTCAAATTGGGCAGTCCATGTGGCCACGGGACCGCGAACCGTTCCCAACGCCTCCCCGGTCTCATAGTTCGTCAGGCGATAAGCTCGCTTCTCCAAACCTCGCAATTCCAGCTTGCCGCTCCACTGGGGAGCGTAGAAGGCGTAGTACATGTTCCCGTTCTTGCGGATGGCGTGGGCTTCCGGTCGGTCAAAACCGATGTCATACAATGTTCCCAGGTATTCGCCCCTGGAGAGCATTTCGGCCTTATAGATTTTGATCCACTTGTCCCAGATTTTTTCCTTCTCAGGGGTCAAATCCACCCTGGGCCGCCGGGCCGAACCCACCGGCCAAGTGAAATTGCTGCCCACCACGCCGCCCACTCCAATCGTCGAGGCGAAGTCGTCACCGCCATCGCTCATGTCCACGTGGTCTCCGAAGTAGGCGATGGAATCGCCCATCAAGGCCTTGAGGGTTTTTCCCTTCAGACGGACCTGCCAGGAACTCTCGGGGTCGGAGGCAACTGACATGTTCATGAAGGGCATGGTGAAGAACGAGTAGGCGGTCCCGCACGGGCAGAACTCAACTAGCGCGTCGGGCTTGATGCTGAGTGCCGTATCGTAAATCGCCTTGAAGAATAGGGGCAGCGCCTCCACCGCCTCCTCGGGCTTGGCGTGATGGTGGGCGGGGTTGTAACAGGGGGGCACACCATTCATGAATTGCCCATCGAGCTTCAAGCCGTCAAACCCCCAATCCCGCAGGGCCTTGATGACGATGGCCTTGTGGTACTCCACCACGGCGGGAACCGCGGGACAGAGATACCACGCGTTCCAATAGGAAATCTTCTGCTTCGATGCGTCGGCATTCAGCAGCAGATACTCCGGGTGCTCCTTGATCAGGTGCGTGTCCGGCTTAACCGACATAGGCGCCCACCAGAGCTGAGCTTTGAAACCTTCTTCGTGAATCCGGTCCACCATCGCTTTTATGTCGCGGTCGCCACCGGGAAATTTTTCCGGGTTCAGGAACCAATCCCCCTCCGCGGTCTGCCATCCGTCATCCAGGGTGACCCACCGGAAGCCCAGCTTTTTCACGATCGGCAAGGCGTTGTAGACCTGCGCCGGAGTGCATTTCCTGCCGTAGCCCCAGGCGCACCAGATGGGACCAAAGGCGTCATCAGGCGACGGGTTGAACACCACGCCTTGTTTGACCATCGCCTGCCGATACTCCGCCAGGCTTCGGAAGTAGTCACCCTGATGAACGATGACGAACGTCCGAAACGTCTTGATCGTTTCTCCCGGTTTTAGTTCTCCATTCAACTTGAAATGCACGGCCACTGTGGCGTGCACCTGGTCCGGCATGGCGACGGGAAGAGAGACCAGCTTGGGACTCATCTTCAGGTGACCCACGGCGATACCCACGTCTCTTCGCCAGACATCCACGACCGGCGTTCCCCCTCCGTAATCGGTGTCGTTCATCCCCAGATAGTTTTCCTGATGGAAACCTGTCTTCAAGGGCAGCACCCAGTCCGGCCTCTTCTCGTAAGAGCCGCTCTGGTACGACCAGAACGTCGGCTCGCCGCCGCCCTGACCGGCCGAGATGGAGTAGCGCTGATTCGTCCAGCCGTCCACGGCAAGACTGGAGTCTCCGGTGTTTGTGTACTGCACCTCGAAAATGGCCATCTGCGGAAACTCGTCGCAGGTCGTCACGGCAACGGTCTTTTTCAGGGACGGTGCGGCCCCGGTCAGGGTGACGCGCTGCCCGGCACAAATCGCATCCTGGACACTCTCGTGATTCACCTCGTGCAAGGTGAAATCTTGGATTTCCTTTCCCGCAACCGTGAGGGACTCCGAGGGCGCGAAGTCGCCGATCGCGATTTCCCTGCCCTCGAACTTGGCCACCACGCGACTGTGCAGCATATCGTTGAACTCGATGCGGATATTCCTGCCATCCGCTTGGGCCCTCTGCGATGCCGAGGGGCTGGACCAACTCCCCAGCCACACCGCGAGCCCGACGACAAGCATTTTCGATGATTTCATTAGCATGACGACCCTCTCTCCCCTAGGCGAAAACGATTTGCGGATTCTGGATGCGGTCTACTGCTGGCAGGGTCTGGTCCCAGCCTGGCGCACTGGTCTGGTGGGAATCCCTCAAACTGAGACAGCCCGTCAAAACACTCCTTATCATTGTATGGTAGAACCTTGTACCTCAATCCGAGCCGAGATTTGTCCGCAAATAAAGGGAGCCGTCATTCTCCAATTCCTGGTGACAGTCCCAACGGACGGGGTAACGCATACCTTTCACTTCAATTTCCGCCTTGAGTCTCAGTCCCTCCCAATTCGTTCCCCTGGGCAGGACGAACTGCGCTTGCCGGATTTTCCCGGGCAGCGGATAGCCAGGATCGAGCGAGCCGCCGACCGCGATCTTGCCATCGTTACTCGCGAGGGTCACACGCAGCACCCCCGGCACCCCGGCGATTCCGTCGTTGGCGAAGCCGATCACCAGCCCCGGCGAGCCGTCCTTTTCATATTCCCATATCAACGATGGCCTGACGCGATATCCGATCCGCCGGCCGATCTCATCAATCAACTGGGGATATTGGCGGTAGTAATTCATGATGTGCTCGGCCTTGATATGGTGAAAATTCCAGAGCGACCAGTAATTGGCGCCCGCGTCCATCACGTGGGTGATTTCGTTGTCGGTGTAAGGAATTCCTCCGCTAATACGGAGCGATCCAGGCGAGCCATCCGACATGCCGACTTCCACAATGGCGGCGATCCAGGGCGGCCGGTTGCCGATGGCTTCAATCTGTTCGTTCTCGACGAAGATCGTATCTGTTCGCAGCCAGTTATAGCTGCGCACGGTCCGATCGACGACTTCCGAGTTGCCGACGCGGCTGAAGTCCGGTTGGGTATTGGTGGCCAGCGGAGTCTTGGTCCAGTGCTTCAATTGCAGTTCGAACATGTTGATCCAGGTTCGCTCGGCCGTTGCGTAGTCTGGAAACGGATTATTGGTGAACGGCCACGTGTGTCCCTCGCCCCAGAAGCCGTACATGAACGTATCCATGAACTCAACCAGTGGGTTGCCATTCAGTTCCACGGCAAGTAGTCCGTTTAACTCCTCGAAGGCAGCTTGGAAGGCCGGGTGGTCGTAGCGTGGCTCGAAGTAGGTCTTGCGATGCCGGGTGGCGTTGGGGCTGCCTTTCCATTCCCCCTGCAGTTTCACCATCGGGACTTTCTCGAGAACGAAATCGGGGAGCGCTTCTTCCTCATAATCGGGAGCGCGCATCTGAATACGAAAGGCCACGCGCTTGCCGTGCTTTGCGGCCAGGTCGAAGGTGAGCTTCCAGTAATCAGGAAATTCCAAGCGTCCGGGACGTGGCTGAACCTCACGCCAGGTGGGGCGCAAGTAAAGCTTCTGTCCGAGGGGAACGCGCACCAGGTCTTCGATGGCCTGCGGAATGTTATCGGACTGGATTTCTGCCCTGCCCATGTCGGCAGTGATGTAAGTGATGAGCCCCCTGCCGAAGCTCGCTACGATTTCCTTCGAAGGTGTCGTGGCCATGACGACCGAGCCGCCCGGGACCACTTCCTCGGGTGGATACTGAGGGAAGGGTCCTTGGTTCAAACGATCGGTTATTGGAGGACCAGACCCGAAATCATACTTGTCCCAATTGTGGGCAGGAACAAACGCCCTGGCGGGCCTTCCGGCTATTCCGCCTGCAACTCCCGTAACTCCAGCCGTCCTGAGAAACTCTCTCCGATCCATGTCAGCGTCTCCTGTTGGTTATCTCGCTATAAGATCCGCGCTGCCCCCAAATCCTACGCCAACAACCTGGTCGATGGAAGGTCAAACCTGGTCGCCCCTCGATTGAGTGACTTCGCACCCACTTGGCATGACGGCGTTTGGAACACGCAGGCGTCGATTGTGACCTGTTCTGCACGCTCTGCATATCTCCGCATGCCCTCCTCCCGACCGAAGCTTCTTTGAAATAGTAGTCGTGTAGTCTCGTTCCCGAGAACCTCACCGCTTGGCTCGACCCGTTGCAAATCGCTGCGGACGGGACAGTCGCGATCCCAGTATTAGCATATGGACGGATAAGTCGCCATCACGGAAAATGACCGCCGGCCAAGATAGATCCTCGGTAACGTTAGGTCTCTATCGGGAGTGACCCGGCGCGCAAGTGTGGGGAAAGCGCGGAGACGTCGATTCGCCGGGTCACTTTCGATAGAGCCGTTTGA
>JBEKLF010000420.1:0-5743 GCA_050010335.1 Terriglobia bacterium | reverse complement strand
CAGCGGCTCGCCGCCGGTGAGGAGGCACCAGAAGGCGCCCAGCCCGACGGCCTCGCCCGCGATGCGGTGGATCTCGGCGAGCGAGAGTTCCTTTCGCCGCGCCTCCGCATCCCCCGCCGGCAGGTTGATGCAGCAGTGGCGGCAATCGTTGTTACAGCGCGCCGTCACCTCGAGGTCGAACGACAGCGGGAGGCGCTTCTCTTTCAGTTTGTCCCAGAGGGGGAACTCTTGGATTTCGACGGTGTTGGGCATGGTTGGCTATGGGTTATCAATTCAGGGTTAACGGTCACAATTAACCGATAACTGATAACCGCCTTTCGCCAAAATCGCTCTTGCCTGTCGCATCAGCGCATCATTCAGACCCGCGCCGCGATAACGCAGGCGGACGAGCGATTCTTCGACACGCCAAGCGTCATCCGCATCACGGGTGAAGGTCGCGCACGCGGCGGGCTGACGCCCCTCGTTCAAATGAAGCGCCAGTGCCCACCGCTGGATTGCGCGCCCGCGCCACTCCATCTGCGGATCGAATTCATCGGGCGTGAGCCGGCGATGCACGCTCTCACCTAGTTTCCCGTTGAGTGGTAGCTGCACGGTGTATGTGATGCGCGGGCGCGCGAGGGCCACCCACCATCGCGCGAACTTCCGATACAATCTGAACCTCTGCGCGCCCGCCAGCACGTTGGCTAGCCAAAGTTGAGCGCGCGGCGCGGCTTCGATGATGGCCAGGCGCACGGCATAGTACCAGCGCGCGAGCCCCGGATACGCGGTCGGCTGGAGCGGCACGCGTTTGCCATTGCGCTCGATGGCGACGACGACGCCGAGCAAGTTTTCGTCGAACGTGGGAGCATCGCTCCCTTCATGCGCTCGGTCAGGACGCGTGACAATGAACGCTCGTCCGTCGCGCTCGCCTTTGGCGATGACGCGATGGCTGAAGAGAAAGCCATTGCCACGACACACGGCCAAGTCGTCGATGTTCACCTGCGCCGCCGCGCGAGATCGGATGCGCAGGACGTCGCCGGGGCGGACATTGGGATACATGCACGTGCCTTGCGCGCGAAAAGTCACACCGTCGCGGTCCGCGAGTACGCGTCCCATGTGCAGCGAGGCGTGGACAAGGCTGGAACGAGCAAAGGATGGAGGATGAGGGATGAAGGATGAAGAATCTGTCAATTCCGATTTCATGGTTCTGGCTTTACGGCGAGAATGCCCCGCCGCGCCATCTCGCCCGCAAAGCCCAGCACGTCCGCTTCGAGTTCAGCGAGCGGCGCGTTGAATTCGCCCACGAGCGCTGCCGCCACCTCCTTCAGCGTGCGCTGTCCATCCAGTTTTTGCCAGATCGCTTGCGCGGTGGGGTTCAACGCGTACAGCTCCTCCTCGTTGCCGATGCCGGCGACGAGCGGGACGATGACGACTTCGCCTTCAATCTCGCGCGCCACCACGTCGTCGGATGGCGCGCAAATGGTGGTGAGGACAACTTCTGGTGTCATTGAAAAATCCCTTTCATCTTTTTCTTCCGACTTTATTCTCTCTAGCAGGATGCGGAAAAACGTTTGTGAACGTTGTCATTCCGATCCCGCCCTGCGGGAGAGGAATCTCGCTCTGGAAACAAAGGACCTGCGAGATTCCTCGTCGTCCGCCAATAAGAATGGCGGACTCCTCGGAATGAGAGGCTAGACGGGTTTTTCAACATCCTGCTGGGTGATTCTCCACCTCCCAGGCGTGTTCGTTTTCGCCTAGCCCAGGTACCCCGCCTGGGCGTGCGCCTCGTCGCCTAGGTACCCCACCGACCTATCCAATGCGCCACGCTCCGCCATAGACTTGGCTGGGCATTGCCCGCACACTTATTTTGGAACACAGCGCGCGCCACGACGTAGGTAGTCCGCATTCGTCGCGCGCAGGTCGTCGGCGTGGGTGAATGAGTCAAAAGCCTCGGGACGCAACGGTTAGTATCAACGCAACGCTTGCGCCTCTTGTGCCTGCTTAGGTTAAGCCAAGGTGGGCACTGCAGCAGACGACCATGATGTTGTGCCAGTCACCACCTACGTCGACGTGACCCCGCTGCAAGGAGGGCAAGGCCTACCCGTTGGGTTAACACAATGCAGGTTCGCACCGTGCGTATCTGCCGAGGAATGCGTGGAGCCGCTGCTACTTCCAGTCCTACAGGATAACAGGACCGCCTCTTCGGGTGCGCTCCTGGCGAGCACGATCAACTTCGGTTTCTCCCAAGTTTTCATGTTCGAACCTCCTCCTTCCGCTAGCACTTCCTTGGGCGACATGAATGCACCGCATCAAGCGCCTCAATTCGTGAATGCCAATCTACTACTTCCCACGCCCGTTCGTCAATCCCAATTAGTCCCATATGCCTTGCCTGTGCGTGGGCTATCTCGCACAGATATTCGTTTGGCGTGTCCAGCGTGCCGGATTCCGTCCAGGACTTGGCAGGGCATTGATCGCACAACCCATGCAAAAAGCAGCGCGCGCACCGGGCAAGGTACTCGGGATTGGAGGCTTTCATCGCTTGCAGGCGCGGGATATGGTTCTCCAAGGCGTCGCGCAAAGTCCCCTGCCGCAGATCGTAGCTCAACTCCGGCACGCGCAACAGCAGGCATGCCTGGAATCGGCCGTAGGCATCCACACAGGCGCCTTCGCCAAGGCCGCAGAAGAACAACTTGTCGCCTGCTGGGCGCACGAACTTCCGGCAAAATTCCACGATTACCTTCGGGACGCCCCCCCCACCGCGGTACATAATCCTCATGCCTTCTTCGCCCGAGACCCGCAACGAACGGATCTCCCGGTTCTTCTCCGGGTCGTCGCGCCGGCCCCGCAGGTCGAAAAACATCACGTAGGGAGGCAATCCCTCCATGCAGGGGATGGTCGCGGCCCAGGCTTCGAATTCAGCCATTTCGGCCCGGTTCGGTGGCAGAACCACGCTTCTAACGACGAAGGCGATTTGCCGTTCGAGGAGCAGATCGACGCCCCGCCGGAACTGGACAAAGGATCCCGGAGCGCGCGTCACGGCCTCATAGGATTCTGCCCGCATGCCATAGACGGTCACTTCGATGGGCGACGGAGGGACTTTTGCAAAGAGATCCGCCAGACGCGGAGTAACCAAGCGCGCGTTGGTATACAGAACTACCTTCATCCCCAGGCGGCGGGCATACAGGTAAAGTTCCTCGAAATCACTCCGCACCAGCGGCTCGCCTCCCGTGTAGCGGACCGAGAGACAGCCAAGTCCGGCGGCTTCATCGAGGATCCGCTTGATCTCAGCCGTCGGGAGTTCGCGCGCGCGCGCTTCGCGATCGGAAGCCGGCAGGTTGATGCAGCAGTGGATACAGTCGTTGTTGCACCGCTCGGTGAGCTCAATGTCGAGTTGGGGGAGCAGCGGAGCCTTCTGCTTCCACAGCGGGGAATTTTGGGGTAGAATGCGCTCCACGTAATCGCTCATAGAAAGCTCTCGGCCTTCAGCTTTCAGCCATCGGCTAGTCCGGATTTCTCACCACGTTTAGACGCTCTTAGGGGGCTGCCGGAAGGGCGGGGCTTCAGCCCCGCCGAAATCGCGGCTCCCGCCCTCTGTTGGTCCAGTGCCCCGCGCAGTCCGTCGGCTGACGGACTGCGCGGGGCACTGGAATAATCAGGAAGGTCTTGTAACGGCGGGGTTGAAGCCCCGCCGTTCTAGACCCGTGGTGAGAAATGCGGGCTACGTCTGTTTCTCTCCAGTTCCACAACACTCCGGCCGCTTACCAACTTCTCAAGAAGCGGGACCACTGTACCGCTCTTATCGAACTCCATCCGGTAGCAGGGAACCTCACGGACCAGGTTCTCGATGACGGTGAGGGTCTTCTCCCACCAATCCGCGGTCGCCAGGGCCTTGATCAGGCACGCGAGGAGCTTCTTTACGATCTGGCGGCGGTCCGTGATCGCGGCAATCCGGTTCTGCGGTGACTTCTCAAGCAAAAAGATGGCCCGGAGCGGCGCCGCCGCGTTCGATACCACCGGCACCTCGCCGTGGCACCACGTTCCGTGAATCTTGAACCCTTCGGGCCAGCGGCGGACGATGATGCGATCGTCGCACAAGATCTCCGAACGGTTCTGGAGCATCTTAACGATGGTGGACTTGCCGGCTTCGGAATGTCCAACGAAGAGCAAACCGTTTCCGCCAAGGATGACGCCGCTCGAGTGCAAAAGACATGCCTGACGATCGGCCAGGAGGGGCGCCAGCAGGATCTGATCCGCCGCGAATGTGAGTGCGCCCAGGCCCCCCCGCACAAAATCCGCTTCGTTGGGGTGATAGATTGCGCCGTGCCTGTAATCCTGGCTAAAAACGGCGGCACGGGTAAGCCCCGAGTCGCCAGGCCACGCTGAAATCCCGAGATACACCCACTTGTCGTCTTTCCTTGAAATGGCCCAGGGAAGTTTGCGGTATACCTCGCGGCCCAGGTCGCGGCCGGCCGGATCCGGCAATTCGAAATGGTGACGGATGTTAATCGTATCCTCCCCCGGTCCGTCCACGGCGAAAAGTTCGAACTTCGAGTCGAAGGTCCGCTCCGTGAAGGGCAAGTCGGAATCCACCTGCACCGTGATGCCTGCGATCTGGTAAAAGCGACGGCGGTGGCGTTGCCATTCCGTCTTGAACTTGGCAGTCTCCCGAGCCACTTCGCACAAGAAGGGGACCGGCGCCGAGTAGCGTCCTTGCTCCAGATAACCGTAGACGGCGCACCAACGGCAGTCGCGGCGTTTCTCACACGAGCCGCAGTTCTCAGCATACTCCTGCCCGCCGCGGACCTTATCCGCCAACGAGGGAAGGTACTCCTCCCACGCTTCGCGAAAAGTGCCGCGGCGCAGGTCGTAGCACAATCCCGGGTCCACGACTAAGCAGCAGAAACTCATTCCTCCATACGGATCGACGTGGAAATCATTACGGGAGGCTATGCAGGCGGCAAAAAGCCTGTCATCAACGTCCGCCCCCTTGCCGCACCCTGCAACAAGTGGTTCGGAGACCCCGAGCCGTTCCATTCGCTCGTCATCCTGGGCATCCGGCGGCGCAAAGGTCACGACGTCGCGGGGGTCGGGCCTCTGCGCTGCAATCTCCGCGTTGCGGCGCATCGAGCCGCAGGAGGTGAGATTCAACCAGGGGGTATGGGCACTCCAAACGGGACTCAGGCGCTGGGCTAACGCGGCCATCTCATCGCGCTGGTGGTAATTGGCGCGCATGAGTATCACGTTAACCTGGAACCCCGCGCCGGCTTCTTTCAGATAAGCCATACTTTGCATGGCCATTTCGAAACCACCGGGGTGGCGCGTGACGCGATCGTAAACTTCTGCCGTGGCGCCGTACAGGGACACGTTTTTGGTGCCTTTGTGTTTCAGAAGCTGCGCGATGGCCGGAGTGATGAGGGTGGCGTTCGTGGTCAGACCGTAGGAAACCGACCGCCTGGTCAAGTACTCAAAGATCTCGGCGAAGTCCGGCCGGAGCATAGGTTCGCCGCCGGAGATCTTCCAGTCGTGGCAGCCCATGGCGCGAGCCTCGTCCGCAATGCGGCGGATTTCGTCAAAGCTGAGCTCCTGATTTTTTTCCGGCGCGTTCGCCGGCAACCGCACCCAGCAATGAAGGCAGGCGTGGTCGCACCGGTACGTCAGGTCGATGTTGCCTGCGAGCGGCAGCCTCGGCAGCTTGGCCGTTCTCTCAACGGACAAGTACTCCGACATATATTCGATCCTCCCTCAACATGGATCCTTGGAGTTC
>JBEKLF010000419.1:0-5754 GCA_050010335.1 Terriglobia bacterium | reverse complement strand
CCATCTACCAGTGGTTGGCAACCTGGAACAACCAACCCAAACCCTTCGTCTGGCGAGCCACCGCCGACGTCATCCTCGACAAGGTGCGCCGTTGTAAAGAATTAACTGGGACACCACACTAGCTCCTCGGCTCGCACCCGGTGGGTGAGGAAGAGCCCCGGCAGTACATCACTAAGTGCGCGGCGGCCCACGATCGAACTGCGAAAGCCTCGGTCCGGATTTCGCACGCTCTGACGCTGTGGGAAAGTGGTACGATACAGCCGTCACGCCGTCTGTCTTGATTTAGGGTTGTGGCAGGAGTGGAGGCGAACTTTGCCCTTACGTTTACGGATCGCCCGACAGTCGCTCGGGGCAGCGGTATTCGCGGCTTTAGTATTTTGCCCGGCACAGGGGGCGACTCTGCGCCTGAATGCCCGCACGATTTACGAACGCGCCGTGAGCAGCAACATCACCCTCTCCCAGGATGGCTCAGCGCTACAACTGAAGTCCGGAGAAGTTTTTCAGGACGACGGGCCCGCCTCCGGTTTCTCCTACAAGCCAAGCGAAGAGACGCTTTCTCCCGGCATCGCGATTCGCAAGCAACTCCTGATTCCCGATCCGCGGGCGAGTAAGGCCGTCTTAATGGTGGGCCCCGGCGGCGACCTGAAGGTCGATGTGAACGGCATCCCCCAGAAGGTCGGAGCCCCGCAAGCAACCTTCTTTGGGCAATGGCATGAATACCGCATTGATCCGGCGGCGCTCAAGCCGGGATTGAACGACATCGTCATCTCGGGTACTGGGATTGTCCGGATTGCGCGCGCCGATGATTCTTACGAGGAATTGCCGCACCGGAGCGCGCGGAGCGCTGATGGAGGCAGGTCCTGGAGCGTGGACCGCCTGAGTCCCACGGGCGACATTGCCGGAGAGTACTACGTCCGGGTCTCTTTGGAGCACTTTCTGTCGAGTGGTTCCATCTTGCTGCCGGTGATGGATGTCGCCAACCTGGACGGGAATCCGCTGGCGCCACCACTTACCGCGCCCGGTCCGCTACGGGTATCCGTTTCTACCGCCCCCGGCTCCAAGAGCGGCGTGACGCTTCGGGTGCGGTCCGGAACAGCGTATGTGCCGAGCCCGGAAACGTGGTCGGAGTGGATGCCCCTCGATGCCAAAGGCAGTCTCGAAGCGCCGCGCGGGCGCTTTGTTCAGGTTGAGGTGAAACTGGCCACCGCCGACCCGCTGGTTACGCCCAAACTGAGCGAAATCACCCTGACCACCGAGCCCCAACTGGCGGAGGATTGGACGAAGTCGCTCAAGGTGGTCGATTCCCACAATGAAGAAATCGTGCGCACATCTATTCCCTTCCGCTACGAGCCTTTCACGCAACCGAAACTGAAGGAACTGCGAGAGCGCTGCCGGCTCGACGAAGTCGTCCGCGGCGCGAAAACGGACCTCGACATCATCGGCAAGCTGGCGGCCTGGTCAGCGCAACAGTGGAAATGGGAGGAGTGGCACCTCGACAAATTCTATCCTGATTGGGACGCACTCGAAATCTTGAAGAAAGGGCCTGACGGCAAGCCGGTCGGCGGCTTCTGTCAGCAATACGACCTGGTGTTCTTGCAGGCGTGCGAGAGTTTCGGATTTGTAGGCAGGGATATTTCTATCGGCAGCGGTACTCTGGGTCGTCCGACAGAGATTGGTCACGAACCGATGGAGATCTGGTCGAACCAATTCCGCAAGTGGATCTGGATCGATGGCACGGCAGCCTATTACCCAGCGGACGGCTCGACCGGCGTGCCGCTAGGGTTGTGGGAGGTGCGGCAGCGCCAACTTCGCGTCCTGCGCGGCCAAAAGGTGGAGCCCACGCGCATTGTGCGTATCGTGGATACAGTGCACGAGTGGCGCGGGCTGGATGTCGACATGTCGTTCGCGGAACTGAGGCTCATTCCGAGGAGTAATTTCTTGGAACAAAAATACCCCCTGCCGCTCAACAATGGCAGAGGAGGTTGGAGCTGGGACGGATTCGACGTCTGGACCGATGCGGATGTTCCCGCGGAACCGATCTATCCGAATCTGGTCACGCGGCACGGCAATTTTGAATGGACACTCAACCAGGCCCACTTTGCTCTCGAACCCACCTCGACGCGGGGTGAATTCCGGGTTCACCTGGACACCGAGACTCCCGGCTTCGAAACGTTTCTGGCCGAGATCGACGGTCGAGAGCAGGCCCCGGTCAACGCAATCTTCGCTTGGAAGCTGCACCCCGGACGCAACCACCTGAAAGTCTGGCCCCGAAACAACGCCGGACGCGACGGGATTGCCAGTTGGGTCGATCTCGAAATGCCCGAAATCTGAAGCTGAGTTGGGTCTGTTGTAACGGCGGCATCTGACCACCGACTGTCCATCTTGGTATTCCCGGCCGAGTTGCAGAACCGGCGTTGCCTACTCCACCGGGGGAATGCGGACCAGGTCAACGTGCCGCCGACCCTCCCCGGGGATCTCGGTGATGCAGTATGTCGAACCATCCTTGCCCACCGCAATCGAGTTCACGAGCCCAGGGCGCCCGCCGTTGCTGAATAAAACCGCGCCGTGATCGATGTACTTCGCTGCCGGAATATCGTAGGTAATCAGGTGCAGATCCTCGACCCGTTCCGCCGATGATCCGGCCGGTGCTCCCGGTGGTGTTTCGTATAATACGACCCGCTTCCCATTTTCGACGATGCCGCCTTCCGTCAGGTAATACAATGTGTGACCGTCCGGCCCGAGAGTGAAACTGAGATAGCCGAAATGGAAATCGTCGTACATACCGCTGCGCAGTGAGGGTTCTGACGCAATCCGACGCAGCACATCCACGCGCTCCGCCCGCGGATCGAACCGGAACAGATAGGCGGAGCGGCCGTGTATGGCGTAGATGGCGTTTTCGGGGGCGTACCAGAGCGCCTGCCGCCAGCCGTATCCCATGTCTTGTCCAAATAGGGGGTTCCAGGTGCCAAAGTAGTCCTTCCGCAGGTTGTCCCCCTGGACCGTCTCAATGGCATCGCGATCGTAGCGGTAGCGCAGGATGTCACCATCGGCGTTGGTGAAGTAGACGGAGCCGTCCGCCGGATCGATCGGCAGCGCCCGGCACAGAACGCGAAGGGTCCAGCGGCCATTCTCTCCATCGCGGTAAAGCGGGCCGAGATTCTTCAACTCCCCGGACTTCAGGTCATAACGCAGGAAATAACCGGAGGGCCAGGTCAGACCGTAGAGCCGGCCGCGCTGGGTATCCATATTCATCGAAATGATCCCCTGGCCTGACGGCGCTTTTGCCAGGTTCTCGAATTTTCCAGAGGCCATATCGTATGAGAGGAAGTGCCCTCCCGGATAAGGCTTATATCCGGGCGGGGGCGGGGCCATGAGTTCCAGGCCGCTCTGCACGCTGTACCAGTCAACGTGCGTCGAGAAGTAAAGCTTGCCGTGGGATTCAACGAAGTTGACGTGGCTCTTGCCTTGGGGAATAGCTTTGAGGCCTTTTTCGCCGGATGCCTCCGTGAGGTCGCCCAAGTGCTCGATCTTGTCCGTCGCGGGCTCGTACGAATACATCTGCGCGCCCGTGTCGATATTTTCCGCGCAGAGGACATAGTAAATCTTGCCGTCGCTCGCGGCTAACATCCCGTTGAAGGTTCCGTTCGAGAGTTCGAAACCGGAATCAAGGCCGCGGGCGGTCAAATGTTTCGGGGCAAGATCTTGCGCCCTCGCCGCGGGACTGTGGAAGAACGCGCCGAACGCCAACAAAGCGACGGGCATGCCCCACCATCTAAGACCACAAGTGTTCTCTCGGCGTATGGATGTACCCAGCATTCAAGCACCTCCCAAGACAATATGGATGTTCAGATCCGACACGTCACCTTATCATTGCCCGGCAGAATGTTCGCCATGAATAAATTTACAAGCGGACCGAGCGCAGCGGGGCGGAACCGCAACCCCTCGGCTCTCGTAGGGGGCGTTCCCTGTGGGCATAGGCGTTAACCTAAGGGCGAGGACCACCTCAAAGCCCGCGAAGCGGGCGTCGTTCTAGCCCACGGCGAGCCAGCCGTGGGACATGGCGGGAGTGGCGGTGTAAGTAAGCCCCGTACGGGGCGACATCAGGTGCCGCTCTCCGACAATCGAGCACAATCGGGGCAGCCCTTTGACGCAGGTAAACCGCGGGAGGATGCGGGAAATCGAACACGGGCGCAATCTCTACGCAACTTTACTTGGATGGGAGAATCCTGTTTTCCCGCCGGCCCGGGAGTCTTTGTTTCCTACCCAGGCTCCTCGCCGCTGCTAAGGACGCTCGGCCTCCGCTTTCCCAAGGCGCAAATCGGCCTTTCATGCGGCATGCCCTCAAAGACCCTTATTGGGTGCCGTCCCCATGCACAACCTGCTGCCGCGTCCAGGTGCCCTTCAAGGTACCGTTGGGGTTGGCATTCACGTCATTGGTCTGGAAGCTGGTATGGCCGGAGCTATCCACCCAGGTATAGCTGTACGAGCTTGACACCTTGCTGAGCTGCCCGGTATTGGGGTCGAGGACGGTCCGCCGGTCGAGCGAGTAATCCACCCAGTCCGACGCGATCGTGTGGTTGGTGTTAGCCACCTGCGCGGCGCGCGCCATCGACATGTCGGTGCCGCGCTGCATTGTCGCAAGGAACTGCTCATGCATTTGCTGGCGCACCGCCTGGTCGTGGGCGAACTGCTGGGCGCTGGCCTGGCGCTGGGCCGCCGCCTGCGCGTTCATTTGCTGATCGCGCATCGCCGCTTGGCGGTTGTTCCTGTCAATCCATGCCCGTCCCCACTCTGGATTGCCATGTACCTGCATTTCCGGGGTGTCCCACTGCTTGATAAGAGCATCGTACTGGTTCTCCGGTGCGGCCATGTATTGGACGGTGGCTCTGCATTGATCCGTTGTCCAGCTTGGTTGGTCCGGCACCCCCCTCAGCATGGACCTCATCCCCGCGTGATTCACCTCCGTGCAACTCACCGAGGTCCCGAGCCGCCCCTTCATCTCGAAGGTGCCATTCCTGTAGCGAATGATCGCCTGCGCCAGATGCACGGTAGTCTTGGGCGGCTGCACGTGCATGGCGGCGTACTGGGCAGCGTAGGGTAACTCAGCGTTGCGCTCAATCTGTTCGGCTTTGGCTTGCATCTCCGCTGGGACCGGGTCGTCGGCAACGTACGCCACGTTTAGCGTTGCCGCCAGGTACTTCAGAAAGTCCTGCGCGTTCATCGGCCCCTTCAGGGGGAGGCAGTCGTTATTCTGTACATTGGCAGCGAAACCCGTACCCCAGAACCAACCGAGCATGGGCATTACTTCCACGAAGCTCAAGCCATCCGGACTGGTGGCGCGGAATACACCCGATGATATTCCGACGCAATTGCCGCCCTGGTTCAGCACGCCCTGGAAGTGCCACTTGGCGGGCACATGGACCTCCACGGCGTTCATATTGTTCAGAGTGGGGTCGCGGATGTACTCTGTGCGTATTCCCCCGGAACTGACGGCTTCCCCACCCGGAGCAGCCGTGGGCGACCCTGTGGAGCACCCGAAAAGAGTGAGCGTGATCAGTGTTACAGCGAGCGTTCCTCTTGCAGGCATCGGCGACGTCCTCCTATGGTCTTTATGGATTTTGAGCTAGTGGCTCTAATTCTAATGCGCGTTCAAGTTGAGACTAACAATCCAAGGCCAAGCCGTGAGACTGCGCAAGCGCTGCGGGTCTGCAGCGAGCCGGGGCAATCCCTGGTGCAACTGGCGGATGACGGCAT
>JBEKLF010000418.1:0-5881 GCA_050010335.1 Terriglobia bacterium | reverse complement strand
TCTAAGAGCTGCCCTAATCAAAATTCCCAGCCAGCGCAGTGTCTCGCTCATGGGTTGGAGTGTGGAGGCAACCGGCTGAATAATCAATACCTTTCAAGCTGATGGAGTTTTGGCGAACCACACCCAAGATGCCACAGATAAAATCTTGGGAAGTTTCCGACGAGTTTTGGGCGAAGGTTGAGCCTCTGATACCAATTCGACGGCGTTCCGTCAAGCGCAAGTATCGACGCCGACCGGGAGGCGGGCGGAAGCCGATGCCGCCTCGCCGGGTCTTTGCCGCGATCGTGTATGTCCTGCGCACCGGATGTCAGTGGAAGGCCTTGCCGAAGGAATTCGGGGGCGCCAGTGCGATCCATCTGCATTTTCAGCAATGGCACCGGGCGGGTTTCTTTGTGGCGTTGTGGCGGGCGGGATTGGCGGAGTACGACGAGATGGAGGGCATTACCTGGGATTGGCAGAGCGTGGACGGGGCCCTGGTGAAAGCTCCCTTGGCCATCGAGTGCGTGGGGGCCAACCCCACGGATCGGGGAAAAAAAGGGCGCAAACGCAGTTTGTTAGTCGACGGGCGTGGCGTCCCGCTGTCGCTCGTCGCGAGCGGGGCCAACGTGCATGACGTGAAGCTCCTGGCGGCGACGCTCGACCAAGTGATCCGCGCCCGACCGGCACCCCGTGCGAAAGCCCCCCAACATCTCTGCGCCGATGCGGGGTACAAGGGAGCGCCTGCCCGGCAAGCGGTGGAGAATCGTCACTATCGGCCCCACATCAAACAACGCCGAGAAGAAGCGGAGGCAAAGCGCAAGCGGCCACGATACAAGGCTCGCTGGGTGGTGGAGCGAACCCACTCTTGGCTCAACCGCTTTCGCAAACTGTTAGTGAGCTTTGAAAAGACCAAGGAAAGCTACGTCGCTCTGTTGGCCTTGGCTGCGGCCATGATCTGTTGGCGGCAAACAATTATTATTTACGGATAAGCTCTAAGCATACGGGTATATTTTAGCCCCCGGTGAGTGGAAAGCAAACAATTCCATCACACCCGGAGGGTGCTGGGGACCACTCCGATAGCATTGACCTGGCTTCGGATGCACACACACGCGGCCCGTCTTCAAAAGATGAGGACATGCGATTTACTTTCAATGGCATTTCGATTCTACACGGTCAATCTCTGAGCGATGCAAGAAAAGACCAGAGATGTGAATGATCCCCTTCCACGCTCCTTTTGCCTATACATTCACGTCATGTTCACATGTTGTTGAACACAGGAGTGTGATATGGCCCCTGGTTTTCCCGTGGCTGGTGGCTCCCAGGTTTTGGGGAGTGTGAATTCCGGGGTCGCAGCGTTTCAAGCACGATTAGTGCCAAATATTTTTTGCTGGTCCATTGATTTTTCCGAGATTCCATCTATCGTATTGAGTATGGCGGCACGTCTCGGGCACGGGCGAGAGCCGCACTTCGAGTAAAGCTCTTCCATAGCGCCAAATATTTTTTGCTGGTCCATTGATTTTTCCGAGATTCCATCTATCGTATTGAGTATGGCGGCACGTCTCGGGCACGGGCGAGAGCCGCACTTCGAGTAAAGCTCTTCCATATTGAGCGCATTCCTTTTACCTCCCCGCCTAGCTCGCAGTCTAGGACTGTCGGCATTCATTGACCAGATGTCTAGCATTGTTGCTGGTTTATCAAAGCAAATCCACACCCGCTTTGACCTAGCGCTCAGCTAACCATCAGAAATCAAAGTGGTTAACTGAGCTTTGCTGGTCGGCTGAGCTTAGCTATCGCGATCGCGCGGAGATCCATAATCGAGCCGTTTGACAGGAAAAATACTCCGGTTTATCAACATACGGTGGCAAGCAGGAATGGGGTAGGAATAGACGCTCATGCGCGGAAGCGGAAAATGATCGGAATCTGCCAGTGCGACCGAAACAGTCAGAGAGCAAAGATCCAAGGGAGTACCCGGGGTGGTTCGTTGCTAGGTTATGGAGCGTGCCTCTCGATTTGAAATGACCGCCCGAAGGTTTTGTTCGTCGCCACTTTCAATAGCGCGGTGAATGACACGGGGGAAGACCATGGAAGCCAACGTATAGGGCCGTATGGTTCTGCTGCCGTTCGACAGTTATGGACGCTCGCTCGAACGGAATGAATTGTCTTACGAGGCAGCTACCGAGAGCAAGGATGATCCTGCCGCTAGAAGAAGTCTGTGGACGGTCGGGCAAGTGGCTACCGCCGCCATGATCTAACCAGTGGCTGCGGTCACAAGGCGATCGACCGGAGAAGCCGATGACAGGAGCCAAAACTCGATCTGCGGTGCAACCGGTGGTTGTTCCCACAGACAAAATCGAGCGTTCAATCATGCTGATTCGCGGCCAGAAGGTCATTCTCGATACGGATTTGGCCGAACTTTACGGTGTCAGCACGAAGGTCTTCAACCAAGCGATCAAACGGAACAAGAAGCGCTTCCCTTCAGACTTCATCTTCCGGTTGACTAAAGAAGAGAAACGCGAGGTGGTCACAAATTGTGACCACCTCGCGAAGCTCAGATTCTCCCCGATCTTGCCCGCTGCCTTCACAGAACACGGGGCGATCATGGCGGCGACGGTCCTCAGCACTGAGCGGGCAATCAAAGTTAGCGTCTACGTCGTGCGAGCCTTCGTGAAGCTCCGGGAAATGCTTGGGACCCAAAAGGATTTCGCCCACAAGCTCGAAGACCTGGAAGAAAGACTCGTTGAGCACGACGAGAAATTCCGTATCGTGTTCGAGGTTATTCGAGAACTCATGCAACCATTAGCCGTTCCTCCGAAGCGCCGCATAGGTTTCTCATCGCCTGAGGAGCAGTAATCGTGCCTGATGAGGTTCTGACAGTTGCGGAGGTTGCAACGGAGCTCCGGTGCTCGAAGGCGCACGCATATAACGCCATCAATGGAACTGTGCCCGGCGTTTCGCAGCTTCCGGCGATCCACATGGGCCGGAGGAAACTGGTTCGGCGCAGTGCTCTTGAGAGATGGAAGAGGGCCAACGAGAAGGGTTCAATCGATGATATGATTCCGGTGTCGCCGGAAGTTGACGCCGTCAGATCCATGGGAGGAGACTCTCGTGCGTCGTAGACGGCATCGACAAGGAAACTTGAAAGTTGTTCGGGGACGGCACGTCGCCCAGTGGTGGGAGGACGGACACCGCAGAAACAAGGTACTTGGGATGGTTTCAAGCATGACGAAGTCCCAGGCACTTGACGAGCTGACGGTAATTCTGGCCTCCGCCAACGCTAGGGGGCAAGGGCCGTCGGACAGTTGTACGTTTGGGGATTTTGTGGACCACGTGTATTTACCTTTCTACCGCCGCAAGTGGAAAAATTCGACCACTGCTTGCAATGTGGACCGCCTGCGGCATCACCTCACCTGCGAATTCAACGGGCGCACTCTCGGCTCATTCACCCGAAGCGAATTGCAGGGTTTGCTGGACCGGAAGGCGGCGAGTGGCCTGTCATTCAGCACAGTGGACCATTTGCGTTGGGACCTAAAACAAATTTTCGAAATGGCCCTCGCCGAGGATTACGTGCGGAAGAGTCCTGCCGCACTTATCTTTACTCCAAACCAAGCAAGGCGCGCTACACGGCGCGTCATGACTTGGCAGGAAGTGGGAGTTCTCTTCACGACCCTTGAGATTAGAGAGCTCGCCGTCTGCATGCTTGCCACTATTGCAGGTATGCGGCCGGGAGAAATCTTCGGTCTCAAGTGGCAGCACGTCAGAGCAGACCACATTGAGATCGAACAACGGTTGTACAGAGGAAAGATTGACTCTCCGAAAACGAACCAGTCCAAACGGAGCGTCGCCCTGTCCCAGGGCTTACAGTCAGTGATTGAGAAATGGAAGTCGTTTTTAGGTAACCCCGGCCCGGAGGCGTGGGTTTTTCCCTCTGAAACTCTGAAGACACCTCTGTCGAAAGACAACTGCTGGAGGCGATGGATCGCACCCAGGCTCAAGACCACCGGCCTCGAAGGGGTAAACTTTCAGGTAATGCGCCGCACACACGCATCCCTCATGCGCGAACTGAAGGTCGATCCCAAGGTCGTAGCCGATCAGCTTGGACATTCAGTGGACGTGAACTTGAACGTGTACAGCAAGACCGCGCTGGGTCTTCGCAAGGAAGCAGTGGACGCGCTCGAAAGGCTGTTGGAGCAGTCGAACACTGTTGGATCAGCCTCGCGGATCATGTAATTGGAGTACAAACGGAGTACACTTTTGAACTGGGTTTCCTAAGTTATAGAAAAGATGGAGCGGGAGACGGGGATCGAACCCGCGACGTCCAGCTTGGGAAGCTGGCATTCTACCGCTGAATTACTCCCGCTCAACCTGCCCTCGACTATAGCGCAATGAAGCAGCATGTTCAAGAGCAACGCGCCTTTGGCAGACGCTGGCGCCGCCAATGTTCGGCGAGCGATTGCCCTCTGGCCCGATGCGTATCCCTTTCACCGTGCCCTTGGTACTATCCTCAGGTTGCGGGGAATCTCCCCGGAGCGCTGTCAGAGTTCCGCCAGGAGATGGATTTGGACCCGATGACACTCTCGCTTGCCAACAAGCGGGGGAAATTGATGCAGCACGGGCGAAAGGACATAGGTGCAATCCGCCGGGCTCGCTCCCTGCTCTTGGAAGTTCAACCCGCCCGCTGACCTTCCGCAGGCGAGATGAATTTCCTTATCTATGGAGGTTGGCTATGGGAAAGATTCGTTGGACGCGGGTGCTTCTCGGCGGATTGGTAGCAGGGTTTGTGATCAATGTTTTCTTTCTAGGGCCCGGCTTGGGTGCTGCGCATCTGCCCTGGGGGCTGGCACCGCGGGAGATCGTTGTCGTCACCGTTCTTATGGTTGTACTGGTTTTCCTTGTGACGATTCTGGTCACGTGGCTCTATGCGGCCCTTCGTTCGCGATACGGGCCTGGCCTGAGGACTGCGGCGATGGCGGGTGTTGTTTCCGGGCTCTTGCTAGGGTTATTCCAATACGTCGGATGGGTTTTAACCTTAAGGTTGATACCGGCAAGGGTGTGGGCTACAATTATTGCCATAACCTTTGCGGCCCTGGTCATCGCAACCCTGCTCGGGGCCTGGGTCTATGAGAAGCCATCTTCCTAGCGCCTCTTCATAGGCCAGTTCTGCGCGATTGCCGGGCGTTGCGCGCGCGGAAGAGACGACCGTTGCCGATCGGATCCCAGATACAAAAGCAGGCCGGGGAAAAAACGCGGAGTGCGGCACTATGCAAGTCTCTCATTTACTGGGGGTCTCTCAAACCTTAGGAAATCGCAGACCCCCAGGAGCATGACCGTGCGCCAGCCCAGGCCATCGAGAATCTCGGCCGTCTGAGCTTCGACCCCTCGCCGCGTTCAGGCCGGCTAGGATTTGGACTTTTTCAACGGTCCAATCATGGATTCCTGCGGCGGCATCAGCGACCCGTCGTCTTGGATCGTGAAAGCAAGGGTTTGCGTTTCGCAGACAACCGTAAGTTGCTTCCCATCCTTTTTATAGGTGCAATCCGCTGGGCTGTTCAGCGCGGTGAGGGTGGCTTTTCCGCCCGACTTCAGCTCGAGCTTGAACGCGCCAGAGGCGTCCGTATACGTGCCCTGAAGGTTGCCGGGGGGGCAGGCGCTACAGGCGTTCATTAAGAGGATCGCCGCCAAAATCAGGGCGCTGAGGACTGTCCTGCGCAATATGGATTGTTTCATGGGAGTCTCCTGTTTTCTGCGGGAGGGGCCCGCGAATTGTTCTGTCAATTGCGATTTCTCTAGGAGCCCGTCGGAGATAAGGTTTCCAAGTCTTTACCCTTTGCCGGCCTTGGTCTCATTGAGTCGGATGTTGGGCCTTTGACCCCGGCCAAGCCGACTGGAAGAGGACCTCGCCAAG
>JBEKLF010000417.1:0-6515 GCA_050010335.1 Terriglobia bacterium | reverse complement strand
ACGATTTGACGGGGCCTTTGGCCGAAAACGCCTTCCGACAGGACGAACGCATAATCGCCTTCAACCATAATTATCAGCGCACCAATAGATTAATCCGGCTCTGCCAGTGTCCCTTGAAAAATGGGTCAACAACCGGCAGAATACTTAGGCGAATGGTTGTCCGTGGAAATTCAGGCTAGTCTTGCTCCATTCCTTAAGCCCGCCTAAACCACTCGCCGCGTGCAGAACCCCGAGACTCAGTTGTCCACTCAATAAGCGGTCGTAAGAAGTGTGCGTCGGGGAGTTGGACGTTGCCGTATCAAAGAGTCCAATGCGCCCTGTATCGCCATCCGTGGCGGTAAGCACGCGGACCTTGACCAAGAAATCCTCGCGGACCAGGCCGGCCCATTTCCTCGGCCTCGCCTCCTTTTGGGGTGGAGGTTGTTGTCTGATGTTGGCCGGGGTAAAAGTCCGGCAGTCGTTCCGCGCGAGTGTTTTTGCGCGCTGTGGTAATGCCAAATAACTTAGACCTTGGAGGGGGCGTATGATCGGAATGAATTTTCGGGCGTTATTGGTCTTGTTTGTTGCGGCCTTAATTGCGGCTGGGGCACTCCACTACGTGATTCGCTATCGCTTCCTGGACGGGTTCGATGCTTTCGTGGGGAAGTGTATCGCGGGTTGGGTAGGAGCCTGGCTAGGGTCACCGGTGCTGGGTCACTGGTTTGAGCGGGCCAAGCTTGCCAACGTCTATCTGATTCCGGCCCTACTTGGGGCGTTTGTAGGCGCCTTTGTTGTTACCGCGGCCGGGAAAGCGCTGGCGAAGGCGTTCTCGACCAAACCGAGCTGAGGCGTGTGAGGCCAAGAGGCCAGCAGAAAGCTCGTCAGGAAAAGTCTGGGTTCTGGTGGGAGGGGAGGGGCGTGCCTCGTCATCCTCAAATCCTGCGAACCCATGAGGTAGGGGATGGCTGGACAAGTGATTGGCGCTGTCCTGTGTCTGCTTCCCTGGCTTGCAAGGCGTTATCTGATATCAAAATACCAGATTAGATACGAAATCGCTCGAGAGCGTCGATGGGCCTGGAAGCGCGGGACGCCTGATTGGATCACCAGAATCATGCCGTGGCTGCAATTCGTGGGCTGGGTAGCTTTGCTTGGCTTCATCGCTTGGCTGGTACTCCGTCCCGTTCCGGTGATAGGTGCCTCGGTGCACCGACCATGCGCAGAATCGCTACCTGCAAGGGGGGCAAAGCATGCGAAAGGAGGAACTCAGAAATTACAAAAGAATGTTGATCGCTCGGCGTAATGAGCTTCTCAAGCAGGGAAGGCCTATCCTGGCTACGGATCCTAGCATTCGTGAACCGATGGACTTAAGCGACGTGGCTAGGAACTCCCAGGAAACTGAATTGACTGTGCGACGCTGTCAGAGCAACTCCCATTTGCTCCGGGCCATTGACGACGCCTTGGAGAGGATAAGACACGGAACGTACGCCGCATGTACGTACTGCGGCCGCCCCATCGGGCGTCTCCGTCTGCGGGCGGTCCCCTGGACGCAGCAGTGCGTCAATTGCAAGGAGCGCCGGGACTAGGATAGTACGCGTGAAAGGCCTCACTCCTTGCAGGCGCCAAACCCCCGAGGTCACCCCGCGCTTTTGTAGCATTCGTCGTCTTGGACTTGAAATCTATTCACATTTGCTCACTTGGAAAGGGGTTAGCGGTCTTGGCTCCTTTGCTTCGACGGTTTTGTGCGGGAATGCTCAGAGACATTTCCAGCGCCCTCGATGGGCGAGGAGATTTGGCACAGCCAGGCCGTTCCGGAAGGACCGCGGACACCGGCGCACAGGATCCCTGCGAAGCCGGATCGCGGAAATGCAAGGGATCTCTGAGGTTCTGCAATTCACGGTAGTAAAAGAGCGGAGTGGGATGTCTTCCTTTGAATCTCAGACTCTTCAAGACCTCGATTTCCGCTTCGGTAGCACCACCGCTGAGGGAAGCATCTTGCATGAACTCCTTCAGCCCCGGCTCTATCTCGAAGGCTGGTTCGGGCCCCTTTTCAACAAACTCAAATCGCTTCGGGTGCCCTGGGGCCACTCTCCGGTTTAAGACAATCTCGATGCCAAATGTCGCAAGGTCGACGTTCCAGGATTCGATGAGCGGATCGAAGAAGGACACGCAGTTCTCAACCGACACGTTAAAGATGTCCGTATCCAGAAACTCGAGAATGGTGACCCGCATTTCTTCGTAGCTTCGGTTGCTGAGTCGTGCCACCAGGTGGAGCCAGTTTTCACTTTCCAGTTCTTGTTTAGCAACCCTTTTAACCACATCCAAGAGCTTCTGGGTAACGAGCCGTTCGAGTTCGCCGAAGGGCTGCTTCTCGAAAATCGCCCGTATTTGTTTCTGTTCGTCCGGCTTGCATTTGCGAAGAACCAACTCTCGAACTTCTCTATACAGCGGCGTGGGGGGGTCCGCCAGTTTTCTCTTCAATTCTTCCTGACGCTCGAGATTGGCCAGCTTCGCCAATTCACCGTTCGGGAGCTTCAGTAGTTTTCCCATTTTGTCATAGATATCTGTTCGATCAGGTGCGGGGAACCCTTTCCTTCGCGTCAGCAATTGCGAAATGTAGGACTCCGTAACTTGGGCGGCAGTTGCGAGGTCCCGCTGCTCAAACCCTAATTGTTCGAGAATTGTTCGAGGCGTTGCCTGACCACTAATGCCAAATCCATTAAGTCTCTCCTAGACTTAACCTATTGTATTTAACTACAAACATACTTACAGATTTTGCTTAACAAGTCAAGTGAATTCACTGAATACAGTTAAGCAGAAGAGCCGATCTGCTCTCGACCTCCAGATCATCTGAACTAAGTCAGGTTATGTGCAATCGCACCCCTAAGATGGAAACTTGGGGCTCCGCTTGCTTGCGCTCGCCCTAAGCGCTCCGCCCTTCGGGCTCCGCAGGGCTTCGCTCCAGCCGGAGCCCCAGCGCGGGAGAGTCTCCTTAATAAAGGAAAAGGTCGAGAACGGCGGAAAGAGCAAACCCAAGACCACAGGAAGAAAAAAGAAGTGAAATCAGCAACTTAGAGTCGGCCAAATGAGATGATCAAAGTGGGCCAGATCAGATTGACAAAAGCAGAAATAGCCCGGCGCACGGCAATCCATGTCAGGTGGTTAAAAGCCTGTAGCCATTTGACCGCCCGAAATTCCGCCTTCACCATTTTCTTGAGATTTCTTATCCCTGCTAAATCAGCAACATACAGCGACAGCCAAAGGTGGCGGAATTTAACCTTATGAACCACGGCCCAAATGCAGCAAGAAGGCAGGGATTAGCGTCCGCCGCCGCAGAGGCTTAGTTCTAGTCGCGTACTTGGAAATTACTTTCAAGTGGTCGCAGAAGGATCTACTCGCTCGTCGCACTGCAAGTTGTGGCCGCGCAGGTAGTTCCGGCGCTATTGGGGATTCGGGCTGGGAAGTCCCCTTCGCGTCTGTTGACTACACATGAGGTCGACAGCAGAGCGCTTCAGGGTGCCAGGGTGAGAAAATCAAACGGAGCGCGGTTTACGCAGTGGCCGGGATTGATTATGATTGTCAACATCGCGAGGACCGGGGCAGCCACAGGGGAGGTTCGATCACCAGACCTCATGCTTGGCCCGCATGCGGTCCAACCATTATCGGACGGGCGCGTTCTTTAGGTACAACTCCTGCGAAATCAATTGGATAAATGGTGTAGCTGGCGGGGACGACGGGAGTCGAACCCGCGGCCTGATGCGTGACAGGCGGGCAGAGGATGGCTATTTCGTTGGTTTTGCGGCACGCTTGGCAACGCAAGAGCACGCAAAAGCACGGCAAGAACACTCAAGTGGTACTGATTTGGTACTCGTTTCGTTCCACCCTACCCCCACGTGCGCCGTCTCGCTGGGATGTGCTTCTCTGCAGCCGCGACCATCGCTTTCAGTCGCCCTTTCATTAGGGAGGTCTCTTTAACGGGGCGCGGAGATGACGGGCGGATTGGTAATATGCTTTATGCCCATTTCCTTCATGAACTGAATCTCCCCGTGGGTCATATTCTCCCTCCTGGCCATAACATACATGACTGGCTGGACCCTTGCCGGGGATTTTTAAGGGAAAAACACTAAGCTCGACCCTTTGGGTGGGACGGTAACTCGTCACCCATGCTCCGCTCGGACAAGTCCAGCGTGCCGGGTTGAATTCTAAGGCGTATAATCTCTCGGCATAACCATTGGGAGGCGACGAGATGGCCAAGACCAAAGTGTTGACAATCACCATTCAGAATCAGCCCGGCGCACTCGCGGCGGTCGCGAAAGCGCTGGGGAGCGCGAAGGTGAATATCCTGGCGCTTTCAGGAACGGCCCAAGGGGCAGCCGGTACAGTCCACCTTGTGGTCGAAGACGCCAAGCGAGCAAAGAAGATCCTCGACGAAGCCAAGCTTGTATACCAGGAGACTGGGGCGGAACAACACGAGCTGGCGAACAAGCCCGGTGCGCTGGCGCAGCACTTGGAGAAGCTCGCAGCAAAAGGTGTCAATCTGAGCTCGATCCATGCCACGGCCGTGAAGGGCGGGAAAAAGGCGGTTGTGGTTTACACCGTAGAGGCGCAGGCCAAAGCCAGCGAGGCACAAGCCACGGCTCCGCCCGCATCACGGTAAATTTGTTCTAAGAGATCACCACAGAATTCTGATGGATTTTGGGCCATCGGATGGTGTTCGCTGGCAGGGGTTGGTTGTTTGGTCTGCCAGCCAACGAGGGACCTTGCGTAGCGCAGCGCTTCGCTCAACGATGGCCGACGGTCGGGGAAGAAGTTCCGGTTAGGCGGTGGTGAGCCTTAATCCGCCGGGCGGCAGGCGCAGGAGTTTGCGCTCATGCGCAGATAGTCGAAGACCCCGCGCACCTGACGTGTGAGCTGGCGCATTTTCTGCGCGACGCTGCGCGCCCCGCGAGATTTGATCACGCCAATGGCGAAGCGGCGAAGCCGGGTGATGTTTTCCGGGCCGTGGCCGGTACGGATGCGACTGCGGTCTTCATCATAGTTCCAATCGAGGATGTAATGGCAACCGTTCTCGATGACCCAATGCCCGCGATTGACCTGGAGTACGCGTTGCGGGCGGGCTTGGGCAGGGGTTCGACTGGTGAGGCCGTAAGCGATTTCCCGGGAAGTGGCGCCGGTCTTTTTCTCGGTCACGTGCCGCTCGATGACGAAAGCTTGTCCCACGTGGGGAAAGTCGAGATAGTCGTTGAGTTCGGTGGTGGTCCAGATTTTGCGCGTTTCCAGGCGTCCGTGATCGGGGGGCGTATGCTCGACGAAGTGCGGTTGCCCGCGCTCCTGGAAGTAGAACTGGAGGGCCTCGAGAAGTCCCGGCTGGTTGCCTTTGACGGTGAAGTGGTAATGTGCGTGGCGCTCCTCGACCAGATAGGTGGCGAAGCGGCGCTGGGTGAGCAAGGCATCGGCGGTGATCTCCTTGCCCTTAATCTCGAGGGCGTCCAGCAGGGGGATGGCGGTTTTGATCTCGTTGGTGCGCTTGACTTCGTCGCGATTCTCGACGGGCAAGGCGCCTACTTTTTTTGGGTGTAGCAGATCTGGGTCTGGTGACCGACGACGCTCATCACATGCGTGGGGTGACCCTCCGCGTCGAGGGCATTGCACAGGGTCTTGCCGTCAATCGCCAGCGTCTCATCCTGCCGCGCGTGGACTTCGTTCCAGCGTTGCAGGGCGCGGTCCAAATGGGCGGGGGCGACGCGGATCAGGACATCGCGGAGGATGTACTCACTGGGCACCACGTAACGGCCCCCTTCGCGCCGGCACCCGAAGCGCTCGCGGGATTTCTGTCCGAGCCGAAGCGCTCGCGGGATTTCTGTCCGAGACTTTGCGCCCAGTCGGAGATGGCTCGGTAGCCGCGCATACCGCAGAGAACGGCCCCCGCGGCAATGCCCAGCACGGTGGACAAACGATGTCTCCGCCCTTGCGCGCGGCGGGGATCGGGGATCTGGGAAAAGAAGGAAGGGAGTGCGCGGCGGTGAGCATGATTTTGGCATCTCCTATCCGGTAAGGCGGGTTGAGGAGGGCGCGGCACAACCACCGCCGGGCATCGGCCCGCAAGGGTTGGAGGAAGACGCTTTTGGGAGATTGCGGCGTCGCGGTGTACCCGTAGCGCGTGCGGCGGAATCCTCGCGTGTTCCCGACATACACCCAGTTGGCGGCCCGATACACGGTCCCCCGAAAGCGTTGCGGGTCGACAAAGGTTTCCAGCAACAGCACGCCATGACCAAACGTCGCTTCCCAATCGCTCCCCAGACGCCTTTGGCAGAGAGACAGCACCCGCGACCCCAGGTTGAAAACATGCCACTCGGGCAGGATGAGAAAACGGCTGTTGTTGACCACCAACTTCAAGCGGCTATAGCGCTGGCGAAAATCCCAACCGATCCAGCGATCGCGCGCGGCGCACTTGAGGGCACAGGCCGAAAAGCTCAACAGGGCCACCCATTCCTCCCGCCAGGTGGCGACATACCACAGCGTTTCGCTGATCTTCGGCA
>JBEKLF010000416.1:0-5916 GCA_050010335.1 Terriglobia bacterium | reverse complement strand
ATATTCCGGCGAACGCCACCCTTCCCGCATGTGGTTCAGCCGCGACCAAGCCTTGCCCCGCGCCGTCCGAGGGCCGGTGGACTTCTTCGCATTGCGCCGATTGGAAGCTAACAGAGCAGGGGCCAGGATGGGAGACTTGCGTAGCGACACTCATCCACCTCCATCTTAACGCCCACCATTGTATACCACATCGATACGTTTGTCAAGACAAATAAACAAGAGGTGGAGGCTACAAAATGTCGCTGTGCCGGCGGCGAGCGCACGGGAACGTGGCGACGTTATCGGCACCGGTATTGTGCCGGAAAGCTTTACGCTGGCATTTTGGCGTTCATCGTCGTGCTGGCCTGAAGGTCGACGCCAGGGCCACGGCTACGCGGCCATGCAGGCCGAAAGAGCAGCGTTTGAGCCAGTACGTCGGCAGATCAATCCCCAATCCTACCGCGCAGCACGATGATGGACGCCTTCGGAAGCTGGTAGAGCGCGCCCGAGCCACCCGTTGCAGTTGATTTCGAGGGCGGGCCGTCAGGGTTGGCAGAGCCTTTTAGCCCATTGGGATGCCACTGATATTCGGCAGCACCGAAAACGATGCGATCCACGTTGCCGGCAAAGTATCGGTCGTGCTTCGCTTCTGGGTCGGAAAAAACAACCTTTACGGAGTGGTCGTTGTATTGATCCTTGTTGATGAGCATGACCGACCACTGGCCATCGGGCCGCTCGACCGCGTAAGCTGTGACCAGCAGATTTCCCGCCGGATCCTGTACATCGCTTGAAGCCCGAAAAAGCCGATGGGTGGAGTCGACCGGCTGCACCCATTCCCTGGTGATCATTTGCGCCGCAAAATACTGGGAGAAGTATCCCTTGATTTGGTAATCCCGATCCAAATTGAAGAAGCCAAACGATCCCCCACCGCAACCGCCTCCCACCGAGTCCGGCATGTCATGGAAGAAGAAGGTGCCACTGGCGCCCGCGCTCATCATTGATCCGACATAATCGGCCAGCCACAGGCCGCCCATAATATCGACGAACTTCTCCCCCGAGCGCGACGACATATTGCCCTCGGTCATAAAAAAGGGCATATTCGCCGGCAAGCCATCGTCTTTCCAGACCTGAACGATGTGGCTGACGATGGACGGCTCCCGGTAGAGGTCGCTCCAAGGGTTGTTGCAGGCTTCAAACGGATAATGCTCAAAGGAGAAGAAGGTGAAATCGCTCAACCGGTCGTGCAACTTCAGATAGTGGAGAAACCGGCCCAGCCACGAGACGCGGCCCTCGGCGTCCGGCCAGACCTCGACGTCGTCAAGTGTTCCCTCGAAGGCAGGCCCGCCCAGCCGCGCACTGGGAACGAACTTGTGAATCGCCGCGGCGAATTGCAGGTATAGCGCGCCGTAGTCCTCCGGCAACATATGCTGCCCGTCGGCCTCTTCTCCCATCTCGATATAGGCGATCGGGTATTGCCGCTTGTAGAGATAGGCAATTTCGGCCGCGGCATCTTCGGGAGTGGAATAAAGCATCGCGATGGGAACAAACGCCGGAAGGCCTCGCGTCACGCCGCTGTGGAAGAAGAAGTCGAATCCAACCTGGTCGCCCTTCGATTCATCCAGGTCGGTCGCGGCGTGCCAGGGGTCAACTGACGACGGCCAGGTAACCGTCTGCTGGCGGCCGGGCAAGTGCTCAACGACGTCGGTGAACTGGCCGTCGGGGGCCAAGGTTCCAACGTACAACTCCTTGATGGCATACCCCACGCAATTGCGCGGGTCCGCGGAGCCGTGAGTGTCACAGGTGTTGGAAGATTCGGTCATCCAGATGCGGAGATACCGCACGGGGATCGTCCACGTCACCAGCTTAAGCGTTGGCGTGCCACCCCTGCCGTCATTGACAGTCCCCAGAGGGAAGGTTTGCCAGGTGCCCTGGGTTGTCCCCTCATAGAAGGGTTCCTTTTCGCCCGTCCAAAATTGCACCGTGTATTGCTTGGCATAAGGATCAGTCCAGGCAATCCGGATGGCATTCACATCCAACTTCCTGCCCAGATCGATCATGACCCATTGCGGGTGCAGCGCGTCGTCTTCACCGGTGAAAGGCTTGGTCAAGTAAGGATTGCTTTTCCAATAGCTATTGAGATCACCGTCAGTGAGCCTCGACCAGCCATTGCCATCGCCCTGGCTAAAGCCGCGATGCGGGAGCGGGTAAGCCCAGGAATGGCGAATCATCTCATCGGTGGGCTCGGCGCTGCCGGTAAAATATCCCTCCCGCTTTTCCGGGTTGCTCCAAACGCCATGGGGATTCCAGTGCCAGGCCTCGACGTGCAGCTCGGTGTTCTGGCGGTAGGTCACAGCTTGCCATCCCGCGCTAAGAACCTCTTTGAGGATCGGATCGGTCAGCAGGTGGTCCGTGCTTCCCGTCCTCAAACGGTCGACGCCCGCGCCCAGGGAGCGGAAGGGGCTGAACGCGTTCACCGCATGCGAGGGTGCGGCGTCCACCACGATGTTTTGTGCATTTGCCGCGCCCGCCAGCCAAACCATGGGAACTATCGTAAGGAAGATTGAAGAAATCCGTATTTTCAAGTTAGATTGCATTACCAACTCCTTGATAATTAGAAGACGAACTGTTTTGATGGGATTGTGGCAAGAAGCTTGGTGGCTGACTGCTCCTTGTAGCGCAGCGGATCTTTCGCTTGCAGAGTTTCAACCTGGGCGGTTAGTTTCTCCAATTGCTGCTGAAAGAGCGGGTGCAGGTAGAGCGTCCAGCCATTAGCCTCCATCAGAGCAGACTTTCCTCTCCGAGCGATTCATGGCAAGAGACGGAAACTTCTTCAACCAAGCGGTCAATGCGCCCCGCCAGCTCGCGGCTCATTGGCTTGATTCTTTCGGGCGCCTTGGCAATATCGTTCGCGAGGAAGGCAAGAAACGACTGCATCACGGGATCGCGCCGTTTGGTGACCGGTTCGGCGACGGATACCAGCATCCGGCCGGGTGCAATCACGTGAGCCTTGACGTCTCCGGCAAATTCGGGATGGCTTTTGAAAAGTGCACGATCAAAGCGAAAACCGTTTCCTGTGCGAGTTCGTTTGCCACGGTACTCGTTTTCATCGGAAGCGCCGGTTGTGCGGACGGCCTTGATTTTGGTGGCTGGCATAATTTCCCTCCAAAAGATGTTATCACAATTGTGTTTACGTTTCAGGAGGCGGTAGGAAGCGCTCGCGGGTGGGGAATACATCGCCTTTCATATAAGCGCTCAACCAAAGGTGCAACTGGGGGTGGCTCAGATATTGTGAGGTCATGTGGGTCAAGGGCGCGCGTGCGTGAATGGCGATGTATGCGCCACCCCCGAATCCGCTCGCCAGATTGCCTTAATCGTGTCTTCTTGACTGAACCCCTGCGGGCACGCTGGGCTTTTGGTGTTAGCGAAGTACCACACCATTTTTCCACCAGCCTCACCTGGGTTCGCGGGACCGTTCGTGAGTATGCGGCCTCCAGGCATCTCCAGAAAGCCATTGCGGTCGTGTTCCTTAAGCCAATTCCATGTGTAGTGCAGCCACTCGTTCCTATAGGACTCGGGTTGCTGCGCGAACCACGTGATCTCGTCATATCCCCAGACGAAAATGGAGCCGCCGTGCGCCTGGGAGGCCTGGCCGGGTGTGTCGGTGCCGTCAAAATTGTCAAACTCCACCAGATACGGGAGATGTTCACATTTCCAGCCACTGGGTGCAATGCCCCCGTGGCTCCGGCCATAAAATGCATCCAGGTAGCCGGCCGCCAAAATCGCCTTTTGCGGGGAGTCGGCCACCTCTTTGGGACGCAACGGAAACGCGTGGAAATCGAGCAGGAGCCTGCCGTCCAATACCGGTCCTCCCTTGGGCACGTGGGCATCGCAGATCACCCAGTGCCTGCGGGCTCTTTTCGCCGCATAGCGACGCACGTGTTCGAGAAGGTCCGCCCAATTCCGGTACTCCGGGTCGTTCCTGCCGACCAGTTCGAGTTGCCCGAAATGAATGGCCTCGAATCCGGCATTGATATAAGACGCGGCCAGGAAAAAGAACCACATCTTCGTTTCAATCTGGCAGATATCGGGCACGGACGCTCCCCCGCTCCAATGATCGACGAGATGGTTGTCGGGAAACAGCATTTTCGAGTAGTTGAAGTTCCGGGTTTCCGGAGCCTGCGCAAACTCGTGGAATACCCAATCAGGAATTGGGACTTTGCCAATGTCCTCCGTAACGACCTCAAATACGGCTGCCTGGAGAACCACGTCCGGATCATCTCTGTGGATACGCTCCGCCAAATTGTGGCCCTGGGCAAGGAACACGGGGTCGTTAATTCTTTCCTCGCCGCCCCAAAGGAAGATCGACCTTCCCACGAGTTTTGCTCCGATATTCCTCAACATGCGGAGGTCGTCGTCCAGATTTCCGGGCGACCGCGCGAGTTCCGCCATCGTGATCGAGCGGGATAGATAGTTCTCCAGCACTTCCCGCGAGATTTTGCCGTCGAATCGATAGTCGCGCTCGCCGGAAAACACCTGAATATTTCCAACGATTAGCAACAGGCACAGACAAAGACCGATGCGTTTACATTTCAGATCCATAAATTCAAGCACGCCGCAGCCAGCGCGGTTCTCACAGTGGATTATTCCGGCGTTGGCCAACATACAACGATTCTGCTTTGGACGAGGCAACCGTAAATGGAACTGGCTGCCGAATGCGGATTGATTATATGCGATTGTCACGGAGATATCGTGCTTGAGAATAGCAAGCAGCCGAAAGTAAGTCGCTGTTTGCTTTATCCTGTACTTCAGAGCGTGATACCCTCACTGTGCTGATTGCTTCCCGGCGGTATTGATTTGCGCCGAGGAATCATTATTCATCGGCAATCTGGACCTCTGTAACGGCCAATGCTCCGGCGATAGCAAGGGTTCGATCTTGAGAGGAGGGCGTATGCCCCAGCACTCTCTAATGGATTTCAGCAGTCCGAAACGCAGGCTCATCATGGGAGCGTCGGCAATCGCACTGGCTGCCGGGTTGTGGTTCTGGCCACTGGCAACGCGAAGCGCCAACATGCTGCCGGCGGCCCCCGCTCCCGCGGGACTCCACGGGACCTACAGCACAAACTTCCCCCGCGCGGAGAATCCCATCTCTGAACACGGTAAATGGTCAAACGGCCAGAAGGACGGTCTTGATTGGGCCGACGTCCGGACAAAGCCAGGTTTTGCCTTTGGGACCGAGATCGGCGGGTCGCGACCGGAACCACAAAAATATGATGATTCCACGGCGATACTGACGGGAACCTGGGGGCCGGACCAAACGGTCCAAGCCACCGTCCACTCGGTTAATCAGAACAAGGACGGCAAGGTCTGGGAGGAAGTGGAGTTGCGCCTGCGGAGTTCCCTTTCCGCCCACAACGCCACCGGCTATGAAGTCATGTTCCGGTGCGCAAAGACGCCGCAAGCCTACTGCAATATCGCTCGGTGGGAGGGAGGCCTGGGCAAGTTTAGCTACGTAAAACAGGTTGGCGGTTCGCAATACGGAGTTGCCGATGGGGATGTGGTCAAGGCCAGCATAATTGGAAACGTAATTACGGTCTACATCAACGGCGTACAAATGTTCCAAGCGACCGATGATACTTTTAAGAGCGGCAATCCTGGCATGGGGTTTTTCATCGACGGAGCCACGGGAGTGAACGGCGATTTCGGTTTTTCGAGTTTCATGGCGACGGACACACCTCATTCGCCTCCAACTCGAAATTAAGACTGAAGATCTGCAAGGAGCAAGCCAGGAACACGCTCGAAGTGCCGCCGGTTGCGGGTTAGCCCAACTTCGCCACTCATAGGCCTAATTTTCGCCCGTTCCGAAAGGTAAGGCTTTTATTTTGAGCGGGCCCTTTCCATGATCGGAAAATAGTGACGAACTGTACTAAACATTTAGCT
>JBEKLF010000415.1:0-5942 GCA_050010335.1 Terriglobia bacterium | reverse complement strand
CCTGATCGAATTGCAGAAACACGCCGAGGAACTGACCCAGCACCCGGCGGACTGGATGCCCTGGAATTACCGGCAGGCACTGCAACAGGCCGGCACAAGTCAGCCTCCCGCTTAAGCCCCCCCTTGCAGTAGAATGCCTGCTGTCTGGCCGAAAACGATCCTCTTCGGCCAGGTGAAAGTGTCACTCGAAAATGGCCGAAAAACGGGCTTCCCACAAAGCAGGATTGCCAAGGTTTTTTGGCCACCGCCATCGACCGGACCAAAACGGTCCTTCGCGCCGGTCTATACGCGCGAGTGTCCACCCACGATCAGCAGACCATTCCGTTGCCGACTCGTGCGATGCGGGAATACGCTACCCGTCGGGGCTGGACGATCGCTTTACAGGTGAAACAAATCGGTTCGGGCGCTTCCCAACGGGAGAGACGGGAGCAACAGCTGGAGGCGGCGCGCCGCGGCGAGATTGACGTGGTGTTAGTATGGCAGGCGGACAAGACAGCAACAATTGGTGAGGCTTGACGGCGCGCTAAAGCACGTTCAATTCAAGGTCCACGTAATGGTTCAAAGCGCCCGTCCCGGCGGCCGCAGTGCCCTGGACATTCAGCGTGTAGGTCCCAGCGGGAGTTCCAGCGGGAGTTCCGGCGGGAGGCGGGGGAGCATGCCCGCCGCACGCCGTGTTCGCGAAAGTCAGCAACAATCCCATGGCGAGTGCCACGATTGCGGCCCGCCCGAGAGCCAAGCCACGCTCTCCGCGCGGCGCGAGTACCCACGCTATCGCTGCGGCAAAGAGCGCCAGCACCATCAAGGCCTGCGCAACGGGGGATGGAGGCAAATCCAGAGGGAGCAGCGGCGTAGAGGGCGCGCTGGCGCCAGCGGCAGTGGTCGTAACCGTAACGGTGATTATGGTTGGAGCGCTTTCAACGGCGACGGTGCTGGGTGAGACCGTGCAGGAGGAATTGGAGGGCGCGCCGACGCACGTAAACGTCACGGTGTTGCTGTACCCATTCAAGCCCGCCAGGCTCAGGGTATAAGTTGCGAATTGCCCGGGCGCGACGGTTGCCGAAGTTGATGACCCGGTCGCAGGGCTTAACGTAAAGTCCTGCCCCGCCCCGCTGAGCGCCACACTTTGCGACCTGCCCACCACTCCATTACTGTTGTCAATAAGCGTAAGCATGCCGGAAAGCGGTCCGGCCGCCGGCGGCGAGAAGGTCACGTTGATCGTGCACGAGCTTCCGGCCGCGACGCTCGCTCCACAGTCGTTGGTCTGGCCGAAGTAGCCGAAGTTGGGGCTCGTGACAAGCGTGCTTATGGCGAGCGAAGCGTTGCCCGTGTTGCTCAAGGTGACCGGCCGCGACGCAGTCATGGCCCCGACGCTCTGGTTGCCGAAGTCCAAGCTGGAGGGAGTGACTACGGCCACGGGACCCGAGGCGCCCGCCGCGCCTGACAAGGCCACGGCTCGTGGGCTGTTCGAGGCGTTGTCAGTGAAATCGAGTTCAGCGCTGCGGTTCCCGGCCGCGGGCGGTGCGAAGATCACACTGACCGCACAGGAAGCGTTGGGCACGAGAGTCGCTCCCGTGCAATTGTCGGCGCTTACCGCAAAGTCGCTGGCGTTCTCACCGTCAATCGTGACCCCGGAGATTGCCAAGGCGGTCTTACCGCCGTTCGTGACCGTCTCTGTCAGCGGCGGACTGGTTGTGTTAACGGCTTGCGCGCCGAACGGCAGGCTGATCGAGGACAAACTCACCCAGGGCGCCTGCGTATGCGGTGAAATCTTCACGATAAACGCGTTGCGCGTGCCGTGCAGCGTAGGTTGGAGGGGGTTCGAGACGGGAAAGTCAGTCACGCCGGTATTCCCCGTTACGTAGACGTTGCCCGAGGAATCGGCCGCGATGGCATAGCCGATCGTAACGCGGTCATTGTTGATTTCCGGCTCGTCATCGCTGCAACCCAGGAAAGTCGAATAGAGCAACGCGGATCCCGTCGGGTTTATCTGCACCGCAAACGCGGCGTAGTTACCACTGCCCAAGCCGCTGCACGCTGCCTGAACTGCGTCAACAACGGGAAAATCCGGCGCTAAAGTATATCCTGTTACGGACGCATCGCCCGCGGCGTCCACGGCGATGCCTTGGCCAAAGCTTTCATTGCTTCCGCCCAAATACGTCGAGTAGATCAAAGCCGAGCCAGTGGAATTCAGCTTTGAAACGAATGCCGTGCCGAGCACGGTTTCATCATTCTCTTGCAACGGGTTCATGAGGGGAAAGCCGCCGTTGGTCTGGCCGGTTACATAAACGTTTCCGGACGAATCGACGGCAATGGCATTGCCAGAGTCGTTTCCGGCGCCGCCCAAGTAGGTGGAATAGACGAAAGCTGTGCCCGCCGCGTTCAGTTTGAACACAAAGGGGTGAACGTAAGGAACCGGCTGTCCATAAATGTCTGTGCCACACGGCTCGGTGGGCGTAGTCTGGAACGCGCCCGGGGTCACGGGGAAGTCGGTCAAGCTTGTATCGCCCGTCACGTAAGCGGATCCGGAAGAGTCAATAGCGATGGCACCGGGTGACGCCCCTCCCACCGTGATCGAGTAATCCAAGCCTGAGCCGACGGCATTGAGTTTGGACACAAAGGCCTGAGTGCAAGGGTAAGGGATAGCAGGATTTCCGCAATTCGCAGTCGGAGTGGGTTGAATCGGCCCCGACGTTGCCGGAAAGTCAGGCGAGGTCGTGCCGCCCGATACGTAGGCGTTGCCGGAAGAGTCCACCGCAATGCCGGCGGCGAAGTCCGAGACGCTGCCGCCCAGATAAGTGGAATAGACCAGGGCCGAGCCCGTGGCATTCAGTTTGGTTACAAAGGCGTGAGTGCAAGTGTAAGAGGGAAGGGAACTCTCGCAATTCACGCCGGGCTGCGTGGTCTGGAAGGCGCCGGCCGTCACCGGAAAATCGGCCGAACTTGTGGAACCTGTCAGGTAAGCATCGCCGGCTGCGTCCACGGCAATGCCGTTCCCGGCGTCGCTGCCGCTGCCACCGAGATAGGTCGAATAAACCAGTGCGCTGCCGCCGGGATTCAGCTCGGCTACAAAGACATCGGAATCGGGAACCTCATTGATGTAATTGCAGCTATTGCAATCGGACTGAACCGGATTTACGGTGGGAAAGTCCGGCGAGATGGTCCATCCCGTTACATACGCGCTGCCCGAGGAATCGGCGGCAATCGCCGTGCCGAAGTCGTCGCTGCTGCCGCCCAGGTATGTTGAGTAGGTCAGCACGGGGTCGATAACCAAAGAACGCGCTCGGTCGTAACCAGATAGCGCGAAGCCCACGCGGTTGTCTCCGAGGAGCACAAAGTTGCTCTCCACCAATTGCCGATCAACGCCTGCTGCGCGCCGATGGTTCTTGTCAACTGACGGATTACCCCTCGTCACAGGCGGCTTCTCCTGGTAGACCACGGGCTTGCGGAAACGAACGTCGCCACCTTCAATCGGAAGGATGAGATCGCCGTTGGTCGCGATTCGAAGTGATGGCTGTGCCGCCAAGTTTTCGCTTCCGAGCTTCGCAGTTCGGTTTCGCTGTTGTGTCCGCACTTCCAAAGTGATGACCCTCGGGTCACCACCCGGTGTCACCAAGAAGTCAAATTCCAATTGTCCGTCTTGAGTGCCGTAATAAATCAAGTTGACACCGGGATAGACAGACTGGTATTTCACGCGCTCATAGGTTGGAACATTCGTGCGCCACTGCTTCGGGTCATTGCCGATAAAGTAGTTTGCCTTGCCGGGAAGCTCTCCCTCTCCGCTCACGAGAGCGTTGGGGTTTGCTCCCACTAGACGCACTCGAACCACAGGGTCCAGCATCCGCGATGCAGAGCCGGTGGCTCTCAACGCCAAGTCTGGAGCGTCGAGTCCTGGGTCTGGGCTGACGAACAACTGACGGCAGAGAATTGGCAACCGAGGGTGGGGAATCTGGGCCGGCATCCGCTGCCGCGTGCCCTTCCCGCTGAGTTTCAACACCACTTCATCGCCCGTCAGGAACAGACCGTAGCCCCGCTCATGCGAAATGAACTTCACCCGGTTATGTGTTTGGCCCCGGTTAGCCTCAAAGATCAGAGGCAACTTGCCATAGGAGAGCACATGCCCTTTTGCCGGAGCCGCAGTGTTCCCACCGCTCTCCGACTGATGGCTAACTCGCCCCTTTTGGAGGAAATAACTCGCACTAAGCATGAGCATGAAAGCGCAGGAAAGAATTCTCCGCTGTCCCATAGGGTCTTCTCCTTGGCCCGAAATCGCCGCAGGGTTCGTAACCACAGCTCCAGCCGGCGGGGCACTCAAGGGATTTTTCCGGTTTTAAGAGAGACACGGACGACGCATAAGAGATCCTCATGCTCTTAAGTCTACATATATAGACATAGGCTGTCAAGCCCCACTGCTGTCAGTGCTAAGACTTTAATTATCAGTTACTTAAATTGGCAGGAGGCCCCAGAATCTGATTTGGGCCTTGAGGAATGGTCCATGTGGTCGAATCAACCTCCGATGCCATCGCCGACTGGCATTACTGGACAACGCACTCCTGCAGGGATAATCCCTCATGGAAGTAGCTCTGGCCAGCGACGAACGAGCCAAATCCAGTCGGTACGACAAACTCTCGTATAGGTCCTGTAATTCCCAACCGCGGCGCCGCAAACACTATGACTCCCTGCGGGGTCGAGATACTGCTCCCAAGCAGACATCGCCGCTTCACCGTCTTCCATTCCCCTGGGGGTGGCTGGACCCCAGTCCCCGGCGCAACCTCAGGGAGAAGTACATGGCCATGGTCTGCAGCATAGACGAAGACTTCAAAACCCAGTCCCATGAGCCTATCGGTGGCAGCGCGTACGTCACCGATAATATCCGTCATCAATTTGCGAGCAAGATAGAGGCTCAAGTTCTCGCCCAATGAATCGATTTCCTGCGTCCGGACCACCACCAGATCAGCTTTTCCGACCGTCCCCTGCAATTTCCTTGGAGACATGGACAACAGGTCGCCTATAGGAAACTCGCGGAATCGGTCGCCGTAATTCTCGCCAAGAAGACCCATTCGGTCGCCGGAGTTGCGAAGTGTCTTGCCTGCAATCGTAGGCACCACATCGCTACCATCCTCGGCCAACGTGAAGGCCCCATCGGCCCCAGGCATCAGCGCTGCCATCCCGCATGTCGTTGTGGTCGGTAGAACAGTCGCGGCCGCGGCTATTTTTACAGACCCGAGAGAGTCGAGTGTACCACCCAGGTCTCTCCCCATCTCAAACCGCATTGAATCGACCAAGAAGTAAGCTACTTTTCGGCGTTCTTCAAGTGCTGGGGTAACGTACCTATCGAAGACTTGGGTTTGACGAAGGATACCCTCGGAAGGCCACTCTTCCTGTTCCACAGCTCTCAAAAAGATCGCTTGTGCCGCTCCGACCACTTCAGTGTATCGCTGTCGGCAAATCGCTACCAAACCAGCCACTTCTTCGTCCTCAGCGCAAATGGCGGCGCCCTGTTCAACCAGTCTCTGCTGCCGGTCCGTCTGCCAGAACCCATCTGTAGCAGCGTAAGCCTGGACCAACTGGCGAACACTGGCCCCCGTCTTAAGGACTTCCTTGCCCCAGGCCCCGACGGCAACGAGGAAATCGACGCAACGTTCCGCTAACTTCCACAATATCGCTCGTTCAGGAATGTACCGCCATACGGATTGCCGGCGTTGCTCAACCACTTGGCGGGCCTCTGTAGGATTCCCGGCATTCGCCAAGGATTCCAGCTTTTTCAGATAGGCTCGTTCCTCAAACGGGAATGTATCCCGACTTCCAACCGGGCGGTCACCGGCTATACATCCGCGCATAATTAAAGGGACATGATGGCTAACAAAAGGGTAGCAGCCTGGGTCGGATCAGCTCAGGGTAGGATTGCATGTCCTCGAAGACGCGGGTCAAAGTGGCGACCAGTT
>JBEKLF010000414.1:0-11322 GCA_050010335.1 Terriglobia bacterium | reverse complement strand
CTCCCCGAGAGCGCCTGCGGCGATGATGCTCAAAGCAGAAACCGCCTACGGCGATGATGCTGTTTCGTTCTCAAATACCGGCTCGTGTTCAAATTCCTTCACTTTCAAATGCGTGCCGTCACCGATACGCTCATCTGTGACGAAGATGGCCTCTATGACCCCGGGCACTTCAACGATCGCCTGCTGTTGGGATTGAATAGACCTGATACACAAAACACCTCTTATTCAAGTTCCTATTGAAGTCGAAGAATCAAGAGCGTCTTTTGATTTCGATACGCAGCGCGGCTTGCCTTTGGCCAGTCTGTCCCGCCGACAGATGTACCCAACATGCTGAGTGTTAAAGCACCGGCCAAACGCGGTGCGCAGCCCGGTGCGATTAAGATGCGCGGCGATCTCCTGATAGCTGCTCCGTCGGGCCATCTCGTGAATCTGCAAAACGGCTTCCTCGGGCGTCTTCAGCGAACCTTCTCCCGGCGCAGCCCGCTTCACGACGCGATCGGTTATAGCGCCGGAGCGCCAATGAATCTGGATTTCAATCTGCCCCGCCTGACGGATGCCATCCAACTGGACGGATTCGATTGCCATACGCAATAACTGCTTCCGTTCCTGGTTAGTGGTCGTCTCCGCGCTCCAGATCGCCGGCAAGTCCTGGGACAGCTCGGCGACGGCAGCACGCTCCTCCCCCGTGAGGCTCCATTCGGCATCGCGCTCCGCCTGAGCATACGCCCGTTCCAGTTGGGCCACACGCTCCAACTTTTCGTTCCACCGTCGCTCCAGCTCCCCCGCCACCAATCGATTCGCGGGATCGACAGCATCATATTGCCGCTGAGCCAGCCGGGCCTCATAACGGGCTTGTTCCAGTTGCAACGCCCGCTGCCGCCGTTGGGCGATCAGGTCCTGCTCCACCTGATCCAACACCTGAGTCGCCACCCGCAGGCTGATCGGGGAGACGGCCCCGAGGAAGGCCTCCACGACGGCAGCGTCGATCGGGCGCGAAGTCATGCTTTGGCAGATCTTTTCGTCTCCGTCTTGATAGCCGCGTCCGCAGATGTACGAGGGCGAACGGTTCTCTCTTGCCGCCCGATCCTGAACGCTCATCTTCCGGCCGCAGACGCCACAATAAACCATGCCCTGCAGCAGGGCTCTGCCTTGCCGTGGCACGCCTCGGCTCTCCGCGTGGTTCCAATTCTGCCGCAACCGCTCCTGGTTCTTCACGAATTCCTCCCAGCCGATGTAGGCCGGATGATGCGCGGTAATTTTCACCGGCCATTGTTCCACGGAACGACCGTGGGCCGAGGCTTTGCCCGTCTTCGGTGAGCGCCGTTCATTCGAGTACTCCGACCGGCCGTACACGTAGGCGCCCGCATAGGCCGGGTTGTGTAAGATGCGAATCACCGCGCTCAGCGTGGGCGCTTTCCAGACCAGCGACCCGTAAACTTCTCGGGCGATAGCACGTGTGGGCAGCTCCAGCCCTTGCTCCTTCAACTCCCGCACCACGGCTCGAACCACACCCTGACGACGAAAACAATCGAAGAGGTAATCGAGCCGCTCACGAACCTGCGTGTCGGGATCGAGCGTCCAACCGCCGTCTGCCCCTTGCGCATAGCCCACCGGCAAAGGAAAGTGCAGGAGTCCCTTGCGTGCTTTGTTCCAGCGTCCTTCCTATAAGCGGGTCCGCAGCGTGAACAGTTCTGCCTCGGATATTGTGCCCTTCACGCCCAGGAGCAAGCGATCATTCGGTTCGCGGGGATTGTACACTCCACCCTCATCGGCAATCAATGTGCCGCTCACTCCGCAGATCTCCATGAGTCGATACCAATCGCTGTTGTTGCGTGCCAGTCGCGACGCCTCGAGCATGAGCACGATCCCCACTTTGCCCAAGCTCACTTCCGTCGCCAAGCGCTGGAATCCGGTACGGTGGGCGGCGGTGCTGCCGGAGCGGCCCTGATCTTCGTCGATGACCTCCACTTGACTGGGCGGCCACCCCATCTCGATCGCCCGGTCACGAAGACGATACTGCCGCTCCGTGCTTTCACGATTCTCGATCACCTGCAAGGGGGTAGACTGCCGCACATAGACAAAGGCGATCCGCTCCTGATGGGTGCTTTGAATCTTCGTGGTCGCCATCCTCAAGACCCCTCCCTTGCGGCGAGGCTGTGCAGTCGCCGCCGCGCCAGTTTACTGAACAGTATTTCTAAGGACGCTGGGTATGGGTCCGGCAAGGCAGGGTCCATGATCGTCGCAGGCCGCGCGGCTCCTCGCGGACACGGTGATCCAACGTGGGGCACCCCGACCATCACGGGGCCAGCCTTTGAGGCGTGAGGGGAACCGATTCGATGTCTTGCCTCGCTCGTTGAGTGATCGCGGGGGCGAACTTGATGCCACACCAGACTGGCAAAGAGACTTTGTGCATCCACAAGCTCGGCACGTGGTGCGTTGACATCTGCCGCCGCTGGCCTGGGAACGCATTGGCGAGTCCAACTCCGCAGCGGGTCCAGCATTCCGCAACTCACCGGGGCGGCAACGCAGCAGGATGCGGCCGGTGGACAGGAGTCAAAGCCAATGACGTGCTTTGCATGACGGTCCGAATAGCCCTCAGGTCTTTGCGGCGGCAGTGACAACTCTCACCTCGCGGTAATCCCCCAAGGAGACGTTGGACTCGCAAACTCCGCTATATTCTTCTTTACCCGGCTCGAATCGCTGCACAGCCACCGCCGAGCATTGCGCACCAGGGGGTAAACGTAAATGTCTTTGACCGCTTGCCCATGAGCTTTATGCTCGCGGTCCATGCGACCGCGCCCCGCGGTCTGGCCCACCGGAATCCAGTTGGCGGCCCGGTAGCAAGTGCCCCGAAAGCGCGCTGCATCCACCAGGGTTTCCAGTAGCAGGGGACGACATCCGTAGTGCCTCTCCCAGTCGCCCGGCATTTGGCGTGCACTCAGCGCCAGGATCCTGCTGGCGAGTCCTTTGACGCGGACCCCCGGCAGAATCAGAAATCGGCCGTTGTTGACAATTTGTTGCAGGTTGTGCTGTCGCTGCGCGTCGCTCCAGCCGATCCAGGCATCCCGAGCATGCATCTTCCAAGCCGGCGAGTTCCAGAGCAGACAGGCGAGCTCCCGATCGCGATAACGCGCCCAGTAGCGCAGGTTAGCGCCGAACGGCGCACGGCATCCGAGATAGTGATAACGTTCCAACTGCTCGCGCCACCGACGGCTCTCGGCTTCGCCTTCCACCAGCACCAACTCCAGAGGCGCGTATTCACTCACGACGCCTTCGATGGCCGCGGGCTCCGCACAGGGCCGAGAGAGGTCCGGCCGTCGTGGACCTCTCCCGCCCAATGTCCGCAGCGCCGGGAGTTTCAGGAATGCTTCGGCCTGGAGGCGCTCCAGCAATTGCCGGCATTCATGGTTCTTCAACCTCCCACTGGGCCGCCTCCACTCCAGCAATTCGCAGACGGTCCGCGCGATCTCGGTTACCCCCAGCGCGGAAAATTCCCGTGCGATCTGGCGCATCAATTCCAGTTCGCCCGCGTCGAACGTGCGTCCGCAAAAGGTCAAGGGTTCGGGCATCGCCATGGAACTTGACAACGACGGGGCATTCGGTGATTTCTGATCGCTCGTTGCGCTTGTGCCAGCCGCAGTCTTCGTCCACCTTACGGTAGCCAAAACAGCAGCGTTTGTCCAGCGAAATCTTTTGGCGGACGGCATTGAGAGGCTTTGGGAGCCGGCAGACAAATCCGCTCCGCTATGGGCACCTCTCGCCCTCCTCCGACCTTGCAGTTTAATGACAATCATCATCGAGTCGCTGTGAACCGCGATTCGCTTGGGGGCAAACGTCATCACTGTCGAGAAGAGTCCAAAATATTCAATCATTGGATTGCCTTTTGTCGGGCTTGCCGCCATGACTATGTAGAAAGCGGACCAGGTCCCGCAGGGCACTCGGAGAGAGGAAGACGGCAGACGTGTCATGCGAGGAAGAGATGAGTTCCGCCTGCGGGATTGGAAGGTCTGTCCAGTCCCAAGGAACAGCCCTCATACCCCCAATGCGGAATCGCACCAAAACCCACGGTATTCTCTCGCGCCAGAAGACTCGCTTCACGCGACCCGATTGGCCGCAGTCGGGGCTATCTTCAGAAACAATCGTCACCGCGCATCCAGAAAATGCAACATACGGTGCTGTCTGTCGCTGGTTTAAAAGGGACGATGAGTGAAGCGGAACTGCATGTGTTGCGAGCGCGCTTACGAGGTGGCATCTTGAATAAAGCCCGGCGGGGTGAACTGATGATCCGGCCTCCGGTGGGGCTGGTTTACAACGCGGTGGGCGAACTGGTTCTTGATCCTGACCAGCAGGTGCAACAAAGTCTTCGCCTCTTGTTCGAAACCTTCCGCCGCACAGGTTCGGCGGTGGCTACCGTCAAGGCTTTTCGGCGACAAGGGCTGCTGTTCCCGCGTCGTCCGTACACGGGGCCGCACCAAGGGGAACTGGTCTGGGGAGAACTGGGACACAGCCAGACCTTACGGGTCTTACACAATCCCCGCTATACCGGCGCTTTCGTGTTCGGCCGGAGCCGAACCCGGCGGAAGATGGAAGGGGGCCACACGGTCCAATGGCTACCCCAGGACCAGTGGGACACGGTGATTCGGAACGCTCACCCGGGTTATCTTTCCTGGGAAGAGTACGAAACCAATCGGCGGCGTCTGCGCGAAGGGGCCCAGGCTTATGGTGCTGACCGTCGCCACCGCCCGGCGCGAGAAGGCCCCGCCCTCCTGCAAGGGTTGGTGATCTGTGGCCATTGTGGGAATCGGATGACCGTGCGTTATCATGTCCGCCGGTCCCACCTGCAACCCCATTATGTGTGCCAGCGGTACGGGATCGAACACGCCGAACCCATCTGTCAGAGCGTCCCGGGAGCGGGTCTCGACCAGGCCATCGGCGAGTTGCTGATCGAAGTGGTCACCCCGGTAGCGCTGGAGGTGACGCTGAGTGTCCAACAGGAGCTGCAATCCCGAGCGGAGGATGCCGACCGCTTACGGCGCAGCCAAGTTGAACGCGCCCGTTATGAAGCCCAATTGGCGGAACGGCGTTACCGGCATGTGGACCCGGCGAACCGCTTGGTTGCCGATTCGCTGGAGGCGGATTGGAATCAAAAGCTGCGTGCGCTGGCAGAGGCCCAGCAAGAGTACGAGCAGCAACGTCAGGCCGACGCCCACCTGTGCAACGAAGAAGAACGGGCTCGCCTCTTGGCTCTGGCCACCGACTTCCCTCGGCTCTGGTGCGATGCCCAAACACCGGATCGAGAGCGCAAACGCATGGTCCGACTTCTGCTGGAAGATGTGACGTTACTGCGCGACCGCGACCTTCACGAAGTGACTCTGCACGTGCGCTTCAAGGGGGGAGCTCACAAGACCTTGCGCCTGCCGATCCCGCCCAATGCTTGGCAACAGCGGACCACCCCTCCGGAGGTCGTGACCGAGATCGACCGGTTGCTGGGTCACCATACGGACCGCCAGGTCGCCACGCTGCTCAACCAAGGAGGCTGGCAGTCAGGTGAAGGCCGAACGTTCACTCGCCGGATCGTGGCCCGGATCCGGCGCAACTACGGCTTGAAGAACCGCTATACCCGCTTGCGCGAGGCCGGCCTGTTAACTCTCTCCGAGGTAGCCCAACGGCTCGGTATCTCCGCCCCCTGGGTCAAGATCTGGAGGGATCATGGACTCTTGAAAGCGCAGGCCTACAATGATAAGAACGAGTGCTTATACGAACACCCAGGCACGAATCCGCCACGAAAAATGCCGGGTGTCAAGCTCTCGAGTAGGCCGCGCGTTTTCGAGAACCCTTCGAATCGTACCAATGAGGTGCAGTATGAAGCGTAGTCCTTCTGCCATGGCGATCGTGGAGCCGTCAGGACTTCGCGAATCGCCATGCCTCGGACCCTTTGCCGGAAGACGTCGCCATAGATGCTATCGCGATCATGGAGCAGATAGCGTGGGGCCGTGTTCCAAGGGAACGCCTCCGCGATTTGTTGGCCCGTCCATTCCGAGGTGGGATGGGCGGTGACGTTGAAATGAATCACGCGGCGCCGATGATGGGCCAAAACCACAAAGACAAAGAGAATGCGAAAGTTCACCGTCGGCACGACGAAGAAATCGGTCGCGACCAATTGCTTCAGATGACTGTCGAGGAACGTACGCCACGTCGGGGAGGGTGGTTTTCGGGGACGCTCCATGTACTTGGCAACGGTGGCTTGAGATAGTTCAATTCCGACCTTCAGGAGCTCGCCGTGGATGCGTGATGCTCCCCAGAGGGGATTCGCCAGGCCCATCTTCCGGATGAGGTCTCGAACTTCACGAGACACTTCCGGCCTTCCCGGCCTACCCTGCCGACTCTTCCAGGTCCAATACAGACGGAATCCCCGGCGATGCCAGGCCATGACCGTTTCCGGCTTGACGATGATGAGCGCAGAACGTCAGCCGGACCAGAGGTGCAGCAGCCATGCCCACAAGAGGCGGTCCACCTCCGTGAGTCGAACGCGCCCACGCTGCGACCTTCGAAGCACGTTTATCTGGTGGCGGAGGGCAAGAATCTCCAACTGCAAGGCCGCCCGGGTTTGGAAGCAGGAACGGAGGGTGCCAAGGAAGGAAAGAAATAGGGTAAACATTGGGAGCGGCAAGCTTAGTAATGCTGAAACGGATTATGGCGTTTCTAGCCCGACGGGCGCCAAACGTATTCAGGCGACGCCGGTATTCTGGCCTACGCGTGGTCAAGCGGATGAGCGATGTTCCCGCCGAGACGGGTTCTTTAATCTACCTGGTCGAGCGAAACGGCAGGCGACTATGGGCCGTTCTGGAATGCCCGTGCCGTCTGGGCCATAGGCTTTCAGTTAGCTTACAGGCCAGCGATAACCCGCACTGGACGCTCAAAAGCGAGGGCAATCTGGCCACCATACATCCATCACTTTGGTATCGCGACCAATGCCGTAGTCATTTTTGGATTACACGTAATCAGGTGAAATGGGCGTCTGAATGTCGAACTGAGTGATGGCACCGAAGGGCCTGGTCCCAATGGTTGGACGGATGTGAAGCCGCTATAGTGCTTCGTAATCAGCGTAGCTTTTCGGCCGCAGCCGAGGCTTGGCTGCCGTGGTGAGCCATTGATTGAGGTATTGATTAAGACTGACCGAAGCCGCGCGGGGCAGACGTCCGGGACCGCGTTCTTGGAGTTATGTGTTCAGGGAGGTCCGCGCCTCGCGGAATGAACCTTGAGTCGTTTTATCGTGATACTTCCGCGTTCCGGTGTCCGGCTCGCGGCCGAGCGAAACGCGAATCAGCCAGGTCCGTGGTCCGCGAGAAATGAGTTGGCCTGGTTTCCGGGCCACAAAAACACCTCCTGCCCGGAATCGGGCACACAAGCCGCACACAAGCGCAGCGGAAATCAATATTTATAGGGGTTTTGAGAGGGTGCTACTGATGGGGAAGTCAGCAACCGGAGTAAGGCCGGCGGCCGTTTGTTGTGGCTTCGCATCCGTCTTTGGACCTCCCAGCAACGCTTCCACCTTTTCTGCGGCTGCATCCTGCAGGTGCGGCAGCACGTGAGAATAGACATCGAGTGTGAAGGCAACGCTTGCATGTCCGAGTTGTTCGCTTATGATCTTCGGCGACACGCCTGCGGCCAATGCCAAGGTGGCGGCCCCGTGGCGCAAGTCGTAAAGGCGGATGTCCGGCAACCCAGCCTCTTTAAGGAGCGGCTTGAAGTAACGGCCCACAAACTTTGATTCGTGAATCGGCCCGCCGCGCTTTGCAACAAAGACGAGATTGTGGGCGGGGCCATTGACGGCTTGCGGGTCAACGCCCTGTTTATGCTTCACGAGCAAGGCGATCACCCAAGCCTGAAGCTTGATCACGCGGCGGCTCCGCGATCGCTTGGTGTCGGCAAACTGCCAGCCACCCTTCTTCCACTCCAGAGTCCGCGACACGCTGACCGTACCCCGAACCAAATCGATATCCGCCCAAGTGAGTGCGAGGTATTCGCTGGGTCTCATTCCGGTTGTCATGGCTAGTGCGAAAAGCGCCTCGTAGGGGTGCCCCACTATCTCAGCCATGAAGGCTCTGGCCTGCTCTACGCTCAGGACTCCAACGCTCCGTCGGGTGTGTCTCGGCAAATCCACCAAATCCGCAGAGTTTGCCAACAAGAGCTTCCAGCGGACCGCCTGTTTGAGCGCTGACCTTAATACTGCATGGGTATACCGGATCGATCGGGCCGACAGCCCCCGATCCAACAGCCCGCGATACAGACTCTGAACATCGAATGCCTGGACGGAAACAAGGGGTTTCATTCCCAGTTGAGGCCGAACGTATCGACGGAGCAAGCCCTCGTAATCCTGAAAGCTCTTGGCTCGCAGCCTGGGTTTGGCGCAGACTTCGAGCCAGCGGTCGAGATACTGATTAAGCGTTTGCTTAGAAGAATCGAGATTTCGTCCCAAGTCGCGCTCACTGAGCATCCGGTTGAGGTGTGCTTGCGCATCGCGCAACCCGCCGTGGATGGTTTTGTTCAGGTACTTTCGCTTCTTGGTCTCGGTGTCGCGTCCCACATACACCCGCACCACCCAAGTGCGCGGGGCGCGTGCGATGATCTGGCCGGTCTTGCGGGCCATGGTTACACCTCCGGCTACGAGCGGCACACATTTGGCACACGTTGCTGCGCTATGTGATTCAATTGTTGGGAGTTACGAAAGGGAAGGCTGATCGATGGTCAGTCGATCAATCAAGCCCAGCGTGCGGAAGTGTCTTTATATGTCATGGTTGCTAGATGCGCCAAATATAGTTCATACGGAAACTATAATGTAGACATGGTTTACAAAAGTTTAGAATATGCTATATTTGGCGAGTGACCCTGCAAGACAGAGTTCGTAAGTATGCGGAGCGTGGCTTTCAGAGAGCCGAGGCCGAAATCCTTGTTCTCATCGAGGAAAGTGCTGTTGCTATCTTCGCCGCATTCCCGGAGCACTTCATCGTATTCGGCGGAGCTACACTTGTCCTTTTCTACGACAGTCCGCGATTCTCTCGTGATCTGGACCTCTTGGCATCACCGGCTAAGCTCCCGGCTTCCGAGGAGATCCTGGGCATTGTTCGTGCTCGCATCCAACCCGTTGCAGAGACGTTCGGCCTTGGCCAGTTGGAGTTCCGCACCGACCGAGAGGGCGCCGACTTCGTGAAGCAGTGGGTGATCGCCAATCAAAACGCTCTATTCAGCATTGATCTAACGAGGACTGGCGGAAACGTTCTGGAAAGTCAGATCCTCAAGAAGACCATCGCCGGCACGCCGCAAGGAACCGTACTTGCACCAACCGCCAATTTTCTCCTCCTTCAGAAATGCGAGACTTTCCTCGACCGACGTTACATCAAAGCCCGCGATGCATTTGATATCCACCTTCTCGTCCACCAGGGCGCAGCACTGGACGACCACCTCCTAGCGCATCTTGAGGATTTCACGTTGATCAAAGAATTAGATCGTGAATTCATCACGGGTCGAATCGAGAAAATCGTTCCAAAGCTTTGCACCGTTGAACTCCGCGCAGTTCTGCCACTACCAGTGTTTGAAGACCTTGCCAAAAAAGAGTTCGAGCCGATCCGACACTCGCTACGGACTGTGTTTTCACATTGGCTGGGGGAGGCTGCTCAATGAATTGGACAGATGCCCTAACCGCAGAAGCACGGCGAGATTGCCTTGTGCGGACCGACGCCCTAGTCCGCAAATACGGGCTCTCCGAATCTGTTGCCCGCAATGCTTTGCGCCGGTATGAGTCCCGGGGTCTGGTCGAGCGAGTATCGACAAAGATTTACATCAACCACTTTAACCAGCAATTCCTGCCCCGCGATCTGGTCAATGTACTTCGATCACGATCTTACATTTCTCTAGAGTCCGCACTCGTCGAGCGAGGTATCACCACCCAAAACCCGTCAGTACTCACTTGCGTGACGCCCGGCTATCCGCGGACGTTTCGAAGTAAATCTGTAACCATCGTGTACCGTAAAATCTCTCCCGAGCTCTATTGGGGATTTGAGGAAAAGGCCACTCGCTACCACAACTACCTCATTGCGGAGCCTGAGAAAGCGCTACTCGATTGGATCTATCTGAACCGTCAGGAAGGACTCTCCACACCCTTGGATGAGCTGAATCTGCAATTTCTCGCTCCCGCGAAGTTGCGATCCTATGCGCTACGATTTCCGCGTACCGTCAACGACACGATTAAGGACTTGTTGTTAGAAGCGGCGTATCCACCGGCGAATCCTCACGAGCGACTAATCGAGGGGCAGCGTTGAATCTCACCGACGTCGTAGGGCGACGATAGCGGCGTATATAAAAGAGCGACTGATGGCAATCTTCGAAGGCTCGGAGCTTCCTGGCATCCTTGTCGCAACACACCTTGATAGATTCTCTAAGTATCGCCGATGTGCCAAGCCGAGGTTCGCAATAGTAGTTCCCAGCAGACGTGTACTTGAGGCAAGCTGCGTCGCTGTGCGAATACAGCGGCAGCCCGTGGGGCTATGTTTTTGAGCCATTCCAGGTCTTGCGCCACACATTCGAGTGGCGCGCTTCTCGGCTTGGCTTTTTCGCGCCCCAATTCCAGCAGGCGCTGATAGGACCAATCATCGGGTTCGACCGGGGGAAGCCCCAGGCCGGTCGTTTTGGCGTTTGCCAAACGTGGAATCCGGATGCCAGCCGGGTCCAAATCACCAAAATACCGGACGCTGCGAGTGCCAATCTCGTGGAACACCTCGCGGAGGTATCCTACGCTATGCATGAATTGGTTGATGGCATGACCGGTGCAGGATGTAGCTCTGAGGAATCGGTGTCGTCTCCGCCATTATTGGCAGCATCTTCTGAATCCCCGCTTTGGACCCGTCCATCCCCGACGGACAGAATCCTGTCCGCCAGCCCCCAAACCAGTGGCGTATGGCAGATAAAGATGACTTGGTGGAATCCGCCAAGGTCCATGGCACGACGCAGCATGCGCACGTACTCCTTGGCGTTCGCGGCATCCAAGGCTCCCACGGTTTCATCCCTGAACAGAGTTTCGTAACGGATGCGTTCACCCTGCCGCATGTTGTAGATGGCGATGCCCAGGTTGACGGCCTCATTGACCAGAACGAACTGCCCCCCGGAGAGCTCGTCCACGAGGCAAGTACGGTCCAAATTCTTATTGCGGACCTCGACATCAAAATCATCTACCATCCCCCGCCCATCTGCTTTGGGCCGTTGCGTTCTGAAGCGGATCTCGAACTTATTGTCGAAGCACCCCTCAAGTAAAGAATTCACCAAGAT
>JBEKLF010000413.1:0-6001 GCA_050010335.1 Terriglobia bacterium | reverse complement strand
CCTTGGTCGGCATGAGCCGAAAACGAATCGCACAGGGGGAAAGGCGCGAGAAAAACCCAACCGCCACCCCCACGGAGAAGTTTTGCTTGACAACGCCGATGCCGTTATAGACGCGCTACACTGGCTCCGGACCCATGCCGGCCCGAAGGTCGGCGCCACAGTTGCCGGGCCACCCGGCCCAACGCGCATCACGGCGGAAGAACCGCAAGGCGGGAGAGCGAGCCTTGCGCTACCGGTTCCTGCCGGGCCGTTCGCGAACGTCACTTCCGGCAATCCTCGACCACGTGCTACTTTTGCTTCAGCCCAGCAACGCAATTTTCGACAATTAGACGCCCTCCCTAAGGCTTCTCCCTTCGGGGGAAGGAGGAATTGCTGACTTCTTGTCCAATTTAGAGATGTTGTTGCATACGATAATTTAGCTATTGACAAGAACTAGGTACATGTGCTACCGTTGAAGGCTAGCCGCGCTGGCGGATAGGCAAGGCCGCGGACCCGGCAAGGGGTCACGGCGAAAGGCAGAAAGCAGTGGACGGTGACGAGTGTTTAGTGGCGAGTGCCACAGGCATCATGCCCGTGAAAGGACGAATGCCCGGACCGACGCGGAAAGCGAGGACAGATTATCCGGCGCAGGGGGGGCCATGGTGGCGACGGAGGGGAAAAGTCGCGTGGCGAGCGAGCCCTGAAAAAAAAGATGTCAATAAATGACGAACGAAGCCTGAATGTGTATGAAAACAAACGAAAAGATGACAAATTATCTGATAAATAAAGCGACATTTCTACATAACGGAGCGACATTTTATACCGAAGAACACATTTTTTGCTGAAATCGCCGGCTTTTATGTCACTTCTCAAGCGCTGGGGAGGGAACTCCTCGCTTCAAAATGTACAAACTCGAGGCACGGACATCCTGCCCGTGAAGGAGACATGGCCAGGATGGCCATTGCACACGGGGCGACGCGACAACTCCCCCCGTACCCCGTGATGTAATAGATATAAAAAGGTTTAGCTGCTTATGACGCAAACCATTAGGAAATCGATGTCATTGAAGCTAAACGAGTTAATGAATTTTCAAGGGCGAGGCTGGAAGAAAGAAATGCTATATCGAAAATGAAGGATTAACCCGTGATGTTGATGAAAACAAAAGGACAAAAAATGTCCACAAGCTAGTACCCCGTGATGTTGATGAAAACAGTCGGCTTATGATTTCTACCCCGTGATATTATTGATAATAAAGGTAGTTATTAAGAAAACGGCATGACAAGTAATGAGTTCCCATTTCTTTACGTCGCACTCTCACAACCGGAGGTGCCGGTGCAGTTCGATCTGTTGCGGCGAGTGTATCTCGCCAAATGACGGGAAAATGGACGCGACAGTATAGCGAAGATGAAGGTTCATCCGGCTATGTTGATGAAAAGAAGGAAGAGCAGGTGCCAGGTGTCAGGTACGGTGTACCAGGCATCAGGGGTTAGGGGTTAGGGCTAGGGGCGAGTGGCGCGGAAATCCCGCCCTTGACGAGATTGCGGCGCTGCCGGATTGAAATGAGAGGAGGTCCGTTGAAGTGGCTTGGAAAACTGGCAGACGCGCCAGCAAGGCGATTTCCCAATACCCCATGCCGCGCTACCCGTGGGGGGCACGCTGGCGCGTCGATCAGAACACCGTGGGAGCGGACCTGGTTACTGGTAGTACTCCGCGTTCTTGGCCGTAAAGTTCGCGAAATTCTCCGGAAGTTCGGCCTCAGGGAAAATCGCCGACGCCTCGCAAACTGGAACGCAGGCTCCGCAGTCAATGCAGTTCACGGGATCGATGTAGAGCTGGGCGACCTCGGCGTATTTAGCTTCATCCTTGCGAGGATGAATGCAATCAACCGGGCAGACCTCGATGCATTTCTCATCCTTGGTGCAACTTTCAACGATTATGAAGGCCATGAATCAATTCTCCTCTGATAAGTTTGTAAAGTTCCAAGCCCCGTGCAAAAAGGGAGTGCCTGGCGGACCGGTCCGCGCCCGCTCATCCAAGACACGGCCAGGTAAGAAGTGCAATTCGCGCGCCAAATGCCGCGCGCATTTTGTCGCTTGCAGCCATGAGAAGCACGTTTCGGGACCCGCAAGCTGGATTGAAAGACCCAGCAAAGGGGGCAAATTGCCCACCTCCGACTTAGGTCGTAGCCATTCTGGCCCCTACATTCCTCCCCCAGAAACTGATTCAACTGGTAGAATAGGTTATGGAGTCTCGCTCCTCACCGATGCGGGTGAATACTCCCGCCAGGAGCACGGCCGGCTTCCCCACCTTAACCTCCGTTTGTGCGCGGTGGGTGCGTTTGGCCTTACTTGTGCACGGACGGAGAATCACCGGCGAAGACCGAACCCAAAACATCATGCAGGGCGCCGGGTGGCAGCGGAGCCGCGCTCCGCACTCATAACGATGGAAAAGACTGACGTACCTTCACCTGACTCGAAGCCTCCCAACCCCGCCATGAAGCATTCTTCATGGAAGACGGAGGTGCTGCTTCCCGGCAGTTGGCGGGGCGCGACCAGCACGCTGCTCTCGCGGGGCCACCATCACATTATCGTCGATACGGGCATGTCACATGAGGCTCATCGCCTTCTTGAAGCCCTGGAAAAACGGGGCCTTCATCCGAGCGATATCCAAATGGTTATCAACACGCATTTTCATGTTGACCATGTTATGAACAACTGCCTATTCCCCCAAAGCGACATTTATGGATCGCAGCAATCCCACGATTGGTGCTGCGAGGCCTACACCGATCTCCTCAACGTGCGGAACTGGGAGAAGCTGAGTTTGAAGTATTACCCGGAGTCACCTGATTATGAGCGGACTTCCGAACTGATGGGCGCCCTGCGACGCTTCGCCTTGCGCTGGTGGGACCGCAAACGGCTGGGTGACCCCTCGCGTTTTCGTTGGATTGAGACCCAACCCGTGCCGGACGGCTTGGAGTTCCTGGTGACCAACGGCCACGTGCCGGGCCACGTCTCAGTGATTGTCCATAATGGCGATCGGCCCACGGTTATTGCGGGGGACGCCGTGCTGACACGCGAGCACGACGAGAATGTCTTCACCATGATCCCGCATAATCGAGCGCAGTTTCATCGTGACCGGGCCCGCATTCTGGGCATAATTGGCCGCATCCTTCCCGGGCACGATGGGGGTTTTTCCAGCGGTGAGGGAGTGACGCCACCGCCACTGTGAGCCCGGCCGACGGGTTTTGCCTGGCAATGATTGGATCTGGGAGGGAGCTTTTAGGACCAGCCAGCGGGCGGAGAAGAATGACGGCAGCACCAAGGGTGCCGCTTTGGCGGGAGGGTTTGTGACCGACAAAGGCCCTCAATAAACAGCTTGACTTGGATCAGTTTATTTCCCATAATAATACCAACTGGTCGGTAGTTTCTGCCGACTGGGCTTGTGCATTATCAGTAGCTTACAATCAGCCCGCTGTGTTGGGAGATATCCCTGTGGCCCCAGTCGCTCGTCGTCGAAAGGTTCTGGTCATTGAAGATGAACCCTCGATTCGGAATGTCATCTATGTCCTGCTGGCGGGGCTCGGGTGCGACGGCGACGTGGCGAGTGACTCTCAGCACGCGTTGGCGATGATTCGTCAAGATCGATTTGACGCGGTTCTGCTCGACTTACGTTCCGCCCATCTGCCCCCTGACCAAATGGTCTCAGCCATCACCGAACTTCGGCCCAGCTTGGTGGGGCGGGTCCTGGTAATCACCGGCGAAGTCTCTGACCCTAATACCCTCGAGATGCTTGAGGAATTTTCCGTGCCGTACGTTTCGCGCAGCCGGGTGACATCAGACCTCTGGGGACGCATGCGAGCTCTGCTCAGCTTCGCGCCCTCATCGGCGAACTCGTCCACTCAATGAATTGACGTAGTCTGCCAAGGCTTCCTGCCACGGCCGAGGAAGCGCAAAGCCGCCACGCTGCAAGGCTTCCATTTGCATCACCGAATACTTCAGGCGGGGAGCTCGCCGCTGCATCATGGCGTCGGGCACCCCGATGACCTTTGCCGGATTGAGCCCTGCTAGTTCCACAGCCATGCGGGCCAGCTCGAAGCGCGTACACTCACCCTGATTGGCCAGGTGATAAAGGCCGCAAGGGCCGGATTCCGCGACCTCCATGATCTTCATTCCGGCATCCACGGTGTGGGTGGCGCAACCCAACTGATCGCTTGCGACCTTATACTCCTCACCCGCCGCAATCTTCCGCAAGCCCTTATCCACAAAGTTGACCTTCCCAGGGCCAAACAATACCGAGACCCGAAAGATCCAGTGGCGTTCAAGTGTTTTCACGGCCTGCTCCGCCTGCAACTTGGTTTGACCGTAGACAGTTATGGGACCGGTTGGGTCAGTCTCAACATAAGGCGTCGACTTCCGGCCATCGAAGACCGCATCCGTAGAAATGTGGGCGAGGCCCACTCCCAAAGAGCGCGCAGCCTCGACCACGTTACACGTGCCTTGGTAATTCACCCGAACTGCCTTGGCGGGATCCGCCGCGCAGAGATCAATATCGGGAATGCCGGCGGGATGCACGATCAGGTCCGGGCGAATACGCTCCAGAGCCGTGCGGACGGCCTCCGCATCGGTGATGTCGGCCTCAGTGCGCGTCAGGGGGAAGACCTCATGACGAGAGGAAAAGGCTTCGACCAACCCATGCCCAAATAATCCTGCCGCACCCGTGATGGCAACTCTCATAGCTCGATGACCCCATGGCTCTGTTCTAATCAGTTTGCGCAGGTTGCCTGCGGTCTTTGATCGCCTTGCCCATTACCATCCTATGCGCAGCAATGCCGCGCCCTGGAGATTACGTCGCGTTTAGCAGAGGGGATGCCGCATCTTCATTTTAGGAGAACGACGCTGCCAGGGGCGTTATAGAGTCGAATCAAGGTATTCAGATCCCGCTGGCTGGGTTTGCTGACGAGGGATTTCCAATCAAAGGGATATGGGATTCCCGGGATATATACATGGCGGTTCTTTTCCTGCACTTGCCAGTACATGATGTCTCCCTTGGAATCGCTGTGCCCTTGGATTCCGAGGGCGTGCCCCATTTCGTGCAGCACGATGGCCCGCATTTCATCCTTGGACCATCGGCGGGAAAGATCCACGGAAATGTAAGCCACCCGGCGGCCACTCAGTTCGCTTCCCACGCGGCGAAACTGCACCCAATCCTTTTCCTCTCCCGCGGCGTTCTCGATGTCCGTGCCAGCCTCCCAGTTGAAGCGAATATCCGCTTCCTCGGCTTCCGCAGTCAGTTCCAGAGGGAAAAGGTCTTTCCATATACTGAATGCCTCCCGTGCTCCTTGCGCCCAATTTGCGACGGGAACATTCCCAATCCAAACTTTAATAGGAAACGAGTTCCACTTGCGGGATTCCGAGCTTTCCGAGATCTCTCCATAATAGTCCGACGCGGCCGGGACGTAGCGCGAGGGCTGTAGGCCTTCCGGATATGCCGGCAGCATTCGCAGGATCTGGATTCTGGCATTGGCTTGACCCACCTGAGACTTGAACTCCGGAGCGCTGGCGGTAAGGTCAGCGAACTGGCGCCAATCCGCGATGGCCTTCTGCCGGTCCACCATCTCATCTGCCAAGGCGCGATTGTAATAGGCCTCAAGGAATTGCGGGTCTTGCGCAATGGCTTGCTGGTACGCGGCCGCCGCGTCGGCAAACCGATTCTGGTCAAAAAGCGCGTTGCCCTGCTGAAAGCTCGCCTTCGCCGCTTCTCGGTCCGCCAATGCCGCGGGGCTAGCAATCGCCAGGACTAGCAATCCCAGCATTACGTGGCGCATGGGCAGCCTCCTCCCCTCACTAGGTTCGGTGACATCATAATGGCACACGGGCAAAGGTTCCAGCGGTAAGAAGAAGTATCTGCGATTCAGACAGTGGGGGAGGGCGCGAGGCTGGCGGGAGGCAGGAGCGGCGAGACGAGGGGAATTGGGCGCAGGAATGGGGGCGTGTTGAGACGGGTGGCGGCTGTGTCGTAGGGT
>JBEKLF010000412.1:0-6008 GCA_050010335.1 Terriglobia bacterium | reverse complement strand
CGGCCTGCTGGCGGCGTTGTTCTAAGGCTTGGAAATCCCGTCGAGGACGCACCTGTGTGGTCATGCGCCCACTATACACCACGGGCGAGGGATTGTCACTGTATTATGCGAGATTCAGTAGGCCGCCTTGCGGGTCTTATACGCGTTCCACGTTCGCAGCTTGCAAACCCTTGGGGCCCTTCTTGACTTCAAAGCTCACCCGAGCGCCCTCTTCGAGCGTGCGATATCCATCGCCCTGGATGGCTGAGAAGTGCACGAATACATCTTCGCCGCTTTCTCGTTGGATGAATCCGTACCCTTTCGCGGCGTTGAACCACTTTACCGTTCCTTGTTCCTTCATACTGAAAGCACCTGCATTAGTGTGATTTTGGCAATTTGTCGAATTGACGACGGCGGGAACTCCCGACGGCTTCTGTAATACCTCGTCTCGCAAATTCTGTAGTCGCAATCTGTGCGCTGCTCGCGTTTGCGATCGGCCCGGAAATTACTACAACAAATTGCGCGGTTGACCATAGCACCTTTTTCAACGGCGCGCTATTACAAAACGTTGGAAAACTGAATTCAATTAATTTGACAAGTGTCAGCTTTTGGGGTGTTTACTACGCTTCAGGTAGGGGCGAAAAGCCTCATCTGGGAGGCTTCCGACAAGAAACATCCCGGCTTCGTAGTCGCGTAGGCCCGCCGGATTCATCTCGCCGCTCGCCTTTCTCATGGCAGTCATCCTCGGTCTGAGAGTGGCGGCTGGTGCGATGGAAGAGCTTCGCGACAAGAAGCGGCGGGGAGAATTAATCGCACCATGCGGTCAAAGAAGAAATAATCCCATGCCCAATTAATTAATACGAACAGGCGGTTGCGAAAGCCAATGAGTTTGACCAGGTGAACCCCCAACCACGCGACCCACGCGGGGAAACCGGTAAACGCCCATCCCCCAATATGAGCGACGGCGGCGTTGCGGCCGATCGTGGCCATCATACCCCGGTCGCGATAATGGAAAGTCAGCGCTGACTTCCCTGCCTCGCGCCGCTGAGTATTCTTCGCGGCCAACACGCCCTGTTGCATAGCTACGGGCGCGATCATGGGTAGCGGCTGGCCGTTCTCCTCCGAGTGCGCCAAGTCGCCAATTGCGTATACGCGATCCAGGCCCCGCACTTCCAACCCGGAGCCAACGATAACACGACCACTGCGGTCAACGGATAATCCCCAGGCTGAGGAAGAGGGCTCGCCCCGGACCCCGGCCGCCCAAACCGTGGTATCGGTGGGGATGGAGCCGCCGTCGCGGAACCAAATCTTGTCAATCTCCACGCGATCCACGATGGCCTTCAAGTGCACTTCTACTCCCATTTTCTCTAGCCGGCAAAGAGCATAATGGCTCAAACGCGGAGGGAGCGAGGGCAGGAGGCGGTCAGCGCTTTCCACCAACAGCACTCGCGAATCATGGGGGTCGAGCTTAGGGAAATCACGTATTAATGGCCCGCGCAGGAGTTCCGCCAGCGCGCCGGCATATTCCACGCCGGTGGGCCCGCCGCCGACGATGGCGAATGTCAGACGACCCCGGCGGCGCTCAACGTCGGAGTCCCCCGCGGCGCGCTCAAAGCTACACAGAATGTGATTCCGCAGGCGGACACCGTCATCCAAAGACTTGAGAGTGAAAGCGTACTCGGCCGCCCCGGCAACCCCATAGAAGTGTGTGGCGCTTCCTGCGGCAAGGATCAGGTAGTCGTAAGGGACAGCGGTGACGGTGGTCTGGACCGTGCGTTTGGCGAAGTCGATCCCCTTCACCTCGGCCAGCATGAACTCCACATTGCCCAACGGGCGCAGAATGCTGCGCACGGGGTACGCGATCTCCTCCGGCTCGACTTCCGCGGCGGCCACCTGATAAAGCAAAGGAAGAAAAGTGTGATAGTTATTGCGGTCAATCAGGAGGACTTGGAAATTCGTATGCGCAAACGCGCGCGCCGCCCACAGCCCCCCAAAGCCAGACCCGATAATCACCACTCGAGGCCGATTGCTTGCCATGAATCCCCCTGCTCATTGGATTCGCAATACCGCGAGGAGATTCGGCCTGGCATGTCCAGTACAAACGCTTCGCGCAGTTCATCGGGAGTAGTCTGTGGGAATAGTCGCGCGTAGCATCCTTACTGGGGTCCCGATGAATCCGCGGCAGTTCGCGTTTCCACTGGCTGCACATCCCAATTATATGCGCGCTTGTCATTCTCAGGATGCAATCCAATTAGCTCATATTGCGATATATTGTATAGAATGATTGCTTTTCAACTCGAATTGCAGGCTAAAGGCGAATGAGTTGCGCTATTCTTAATGGGAATTGGGGATGGGCAAGCGCGTGAGGTCAGCATCGGATGGAACCTGAGCGACAATGTCCGCAGTGCGGGCGCAAAATCCCGTGGGGGCAAGTCACGTGCCCTTTCTGCCCCGGCAATGGGGGACATTTCTGGTCGCTCCGGCGCGATACATTTCTGGCCGTGGTGATTGTGTCTCTGATTTTTCTGTTCGTATTTACGGGCTTCATCGTCAAACGTTATCACCGGGTGGAAAGGCGACTGGCGCAGGATTGGTTCAGCCGCGGTGAACCGGCTCTCAAGGCCGGGGACGCGAGGGCTGCGCTAGTGGACTTTCGCAACGCGTTGGCTTACTCACGCGACAATCCCTTTTATCAACTGCGGCTGGCCCAAGCGCTTGCGGCCACGGGGCGCGTGGAGGAGGCACGCACTTACCTGCTGAGTCTCCGGGAGCGTGACCCCGGCAATGGCCCTGTGAACCTGGAGTTGGCGCGGTTGGCGGCGGCCGAACATAATATCCCGGAGGCCGTGCAGTATTTTCATGACGCGGTTTATAGCGAGTGGAACGGCGATCCGGTGGTCCAGCGCCGAGCGGCAAGGTTGGAGTTGGTGAAATTCCTTCTCGACTCTGATCAGAAGGTAGCAGCGCGTGCGGAGTTGATCGCCGTCGCCGCCAACTTGCCGCCCGATGCGGGACTGCAAATTCAGGTCGGCACCCTTCTCATGAAGGCGGGCGGGTATGACGATGCGTTGAGACTTTTTCGCAATGCGCTGGCGACGGAGCCCTACTCGGCGCCGACGCTGGTGGGGGCCGGCGAATGTTATTTTCTCACCGGCCAATATGCGCAGGCCGAGCCCTACCTGGATCGGGCCTTATTGCAGGATCCGCGATTAACGGAGGCTGCCGCGATGCGGGACACGGCACGCGCGGTGCTGGATTTGGATCCCTTCATCCGCCGGCTGGGGGAGCAAGAGCGGGCGAAGCGCGAACGTCGGGCCTTTGATCAAGCCCTTACGCGTCTCGAAGGCTGCGCCGCGCAGCGGGGGATCGATCTGAATGCGGCGCCCAGCGACCCACTTCAAACGCTCTACGCTCGGGCCATTGCAATCCAACCCAGTATTCAGCAACACATTTTTAACCGCGACACAGAATGGGTTTCTAACACCATGGATTTGGTCTTCGAAATTGAAAAGGCCGCCGCTCGTGAGTGTGGCGATCCCCATGGGCCGGACTTGGCGCTGCTACTGATTGGGCGAGCGCAGGAAGGGACGCGACCGTGAGCGGCGCACCGGCGACAACTACGGCCGCCCCTCCCTCCGGGGCGCGGGCTGCTTGGGCCAATTTCCGCAAACGGATGGGTTGGCTGCCCGAGCGGGAGCGGCTGCGCGAGCCACAGCTTTTCTTTATGCTGGCGGTCATCATCGGCCTGATCTCTGGCTCGGCGGTCGTTCTGTTTCGGATCGCCATCGATTGGACCCGCCTGACCGTTTTCGGGTCCTGCCTCACGCCTTCCCCGGCCCGCACGCTATTGGTGCCCACATTAGGGGGACTAGTTGTCGCTTTCCTGGTCATCAAATTCTTTCCGCGCGCCCGGGGCAGTGGTGTGAACCAAACCAAAGCGGCCGTGTACATTTACGAAGGCTTCATCCCCTTCAACACAGTGATTGGCAAGTTCATCTGCTGTGCGCTGGCCATCGGCACAGGGCAGTCATTAGGGCCTGAGGACCCCTCGCTACAAATGGGCGCCGGAATCGCCTCGGCGCTGGGCCGGCGGTTGCGGCTGTCACGCGAAAAGGTCCGTTTGATCGCGCCGGTGGGTGCGGCTGCTGGCTTGGCGGCGGCCTTCAACGCACCCATTTCCGCAGTCCTGTTCGTTATCGAAGAAGTAATTGGGCAATGGACGGCGGGTGTGCTGGGAGCGATCGTGCTTGCGGCAGTCTCCAGCGTGGTGGTGTTGCGCCTGTTTCTGGGTGAACAACCGATGTTTCGCATTCCCGAATACCACCTAGTCCATCCCGCTGAGTTGCTGGCATATGCGATCTTGGGGGTCATCGGAGGCATCTCATCGCTGGTCTTGATAAAGGTCATCGGTTCGGTGCGGCCGCGACTCAAGGCCCTGCCACGCTGGAGCCAGTACTTTCAGCCTGCGGTGGCAGGACTCTTGATTGGAGTGATCGGCTTGGGGCTTCCGCAAGTGATGGGTGCCGGGTACGAATTCATCGACCAGGCGATGCATGACGAGTTTACCTGGCGAATGTTGGCGCTGCTGGCGGCATTCAAAATCGTTTCCACCGGCCTTTCCTTTGTCAGCGGGACGCCGGGCGGCATGTTCGCGCCGGCGTTGTTTATCGGCGCCATGATCGGGGGCGCCGTGGGTAGCGTCGAACATCACTTCTTCCCCTGGCTCACCGGTGGGGTGGGCGCCTACGCTTTGGTCGGCATGGGAACTTTGTTCGCGGGGTTCCTGCGCGTGCCCATGACCTCGGTGTTCATGGTGCTGGAAGTGAGCGGCAATTACTCGATTATTCTCCCGGTGATCATTTCCAACACCATTGCGTATCTGATTTCCCGGCAGTATCAGCACACCTCGCTGTTTGGCCTGCTCTCCCGGCAGGATGGCATGGACTTGCCTTCGATGGAGGAACGTCGCGAAGAGGTTACCGTGCACGTGGAAGACGCCATGCGGCCGTATCGAGGTACGGTGTTCGATATCGAGGATCCCCTCCGCTGGGCCCTGGAGCGCGCCGACGCCTCTCCGGAGGCTTTTGTGTTCGTCGAGGATGGCGCCGGGAGGTGGTTCGGGATGAAAAAGGAGGATCTGCGCCGCCTGGCCACGCCCATTCGACCCGGCATGAGCTTGCGCAGCCTGCTTCCGCCGGAGCCCTTACCGCATCTTCATCCCGACCATGACTTGCAAGAGGCGCTCCGCCGGCTGGGTGATTGGCCGCTACTGCCGGTGGTGAACCGTGCGAACTTTCATAGATTGGAAGGTGCGGTGGGACTCCCGGAAATCCTGGAAGCCTATCGCGCCGCCGGCTGAGCTTAACCGCCCGGCCCGTCGTTGGAAAGGTACTGATCGAGGGAATGGAGCTCGCGCGCGAGTTCGTCGACGCGGTGCTCCAGCAGGTTGCGAATCGAGAGCATGCCGGAAAGCTGGCCCTTGGCGCTCACGATGGGCAGGTGGCGCACGTGGCGCTCCACCATGTGCACCAGCGCATCTTCTTCGTGGCTTTCGTCGGTGATGGTTTCGGCGGGAGAAGTCATAACATCTCCCACGCGCGTGTCCTTGGGATGGCGATGGCGCAGGACGACGCGCAGCATCACGTCACGCTCCGTGAAGATGCCGAGCAACTGGCCGTCATCGACCACGGCCACGGCGCCCACGGCGTGCTCAGCCATCATTTCTACGGCCTCCAGCACCGTCGCGTTGGGCGCAATGGCAGCAGGAGGAACACTGGCAATTCTGAGGAGACTCATCGCGCCCTCCGGGCAAAGGGAATTTCAATTCTAAACTGAACAGTCTTTGGTTGACCCTGAATGGGTAAGATTAAGACGGCTGAGGGCAGAAGTCAAGACCGTGGGTTACAAGGCAGCAGCTTCGGAATCCCCACGCAGGGAGCCGTTGGGTCTCGGCTTGGGGTGCGTGGGAGGGCTGATCGCGGTGGCACAGCCAGCCGGCGTCTATTTTCCAAGTGCGTATTTTCGCGGTT
>JBEKLF010000411.1:0-6071 GCA_050010335.1 Terriglobia bacterium | reverse complement strand
CCCTTCGAACAACGACCGAAGATCGTCGGCGGAGAAGGGGGAGGGAAGGCTGCGGCACAAGGAGAACACTCACCCGCCTAGCACGCACCCGACGCAGTGCGGGGTACGCGTGTCCCAAGGGATGGTGGGTGTGCGGCCATTTCGGCCGCTACCCGTCCGAGTGAAGAGCCGTATGCACTAATGAGCGCACGTACGGATCCGTGCGGGGGGTGCCGGGTTAACCGGCATCCCTACCGCGACTCCGGCTATGTTGATGAAAACACAAAAGGGGCACAAGCGGAACCAGGGACAGATTGTCCCGAACCGGTGAATGCGAGCGCGGAAGGCAACGGGCAGACTACAGGGTCCGAGGTCCGAAGTCCGGCGTCCGGGGTCGGAAACGGGGGGTCGGCGGAAGTCAAGCAGGCTGCTGCCCATGGGAGCATCCCCAATTCCGCATTCCGGATTCCGGAGAAGCGCGGGATCGAGGTCGGAGGGGAACGGTCCGCAGTCCTGGATCGGAAATGAAAGGTCCGAAGTCCGAAGTCCGGTGTCGAAAGGAAAAGGTCTGGAATCCGGGGTCTGGAGTCCTATGCAAGATTCACCGGATAAGTCTGATTCCGAAGACCGCTTGGGTGGCGGCATCTTGTGCAAACGGACCATTTTCGAAAGACGGGTTATTCCCGCGAAGCAGGATCTCACTGCGCTGGGCGCGGAATACAGACGGGGCACAGCCCTGGCGGCATCGATTCGGCCGCGCACACTCCCCCGCATCGATTATCGGGAGATTCAGGTGAGAGGATGACACTTTCGGTCATAGTCAGGAGCGAGCACATGGATGAGGGAGCGCGATACCGAGGATGGCAGAGCATGGATAATCAATCGGGCCGCGCACACTCCCCCGCATCGGCAATCGGCAGGAGCGAGCACATGGATGAGGGAGCGCGATTCCGAGGATGGCAGAGCATGGATAATCAATCGGGCCGCGCACACTCCCCCGCATCGGTAATCGGCAGGAGCGAGGGCAAGAATGAGGGAGCGCGATTCCGAGGATGGCAGACCATGGATAATCAATCGGGCCCGCACACTCCCCCGCTTCGGTTCTCGGCAGGTTGCGGGGAGAGAGTGATTTAATTTGCTGACACCGAATCGCAAATCTCAAATCGCAAATCGCGCAGTCACTCAATCAACCAATGACCGGATGGCCCGATGGCCCGATGACCCGATGAACCGATCACGGATTTCACCTTGACGGGCAGGAAAGCTCGGTGCTAGGTTGCCTGTTTTGGTTTCGGTGGGTGCCGAGTAACGTGGGACGTGGGATTCGGGGGAGTAAAGGGTTCGCGACGGCACTGTCGAGGCAAGCAGGAAGGGAGGATGGGGGATTGGCTCAGGTCTTGGGGAAGAGGGTCTTCTGGCTCGGCAAGGGACTTGCGGTGAGCGCGCTGCTGATGGCACTCGCAGGCGGCGCGCTCCCGGCTTTCGCTCAGGTGAACACCCGCTTGCTGCTCTCGACAGGGACGGAAGTTCCCGGGCACGGCGGGCTGGCGTTCGGCCCGTTCTTGAGCCTGGTGATGAATGGCAATCAGGACATCATTTTCCTCACCAGCTTGCGCAGCCCGCGCGTGGAGAAGCATGCGATTGTGCGGTCCGCAGGAGTGAGCTTTTCCGTTGTGGCTTTCCAGGGGTTGCTGGGGCCGTTCCCACTCACGACTTACGATTCCTTCAGCGCTCCCAGCATGAATGACTCCGGGGTCATGGCCTTCACCGCCACTCTAGTGTCGGAAAAACAGGACGTTCCGAAAACGGTGGTGGTGCGGCAGGAAGGTACGAAACCCAAGGCCGCGGCAACCAATCTGGACGCGCCCCCCGGCCTGCCAGCGGGGAAATTTGAAGAGTTCTCGGCGCCGCTCGTGTTTTCCGACGGCAGTGTGCTGTTCGGGGCGCGCTGGTCAGGGAAAGGCGCGGGCAGTGGGTTGTTTATGTGGAGCCCGCAGGGCCTCCAGGCGCTCCAATTGCCGGCGGGCTTTCAGCTTGGCCCCAAGGAGTTGCTGGTTCCGTTTTTCTTTGGCCACGATGAGGCGGCCTTCCTGCGCCGTGGTGTTCCAGCGGCAGTGGCCACCGAACAGTTCTTCCGCGCCATCGCCATTCAATCCTTTCAGGAGCTGCAGCCTCCTCCCGACCCTACCCACACGGCGGAACTACTGGCAGCGCGTCCGGACGTGGGGCCTGTCCAAATGCTGCTGGTCTACCTTGAGAATGACAACATCCAGACCGCCTTGCTGGCCGGCGATCCCACCAAGCCCGTCATGGCCAAAGAATCGCTCAGCACTACGCCGCTCAAGCCCGTGGAAAGTATCCTGAGCCTAACCATCGGCCCGCGGGGCGACATGATCTTCGCCGCCGCCCCCACCGACGCGCCCGCCGACCTGGCGCTCTTTTGCAACTGTGACGGTCAGGAGAATCGGCTGACGACGACGGAAGATTTCCTGCCCATCACGTCGGCGGGACAGGGTAAACCGATCCTCTCCCTGACTGGCGATACCCAGCAAACCATCGCCTTCATCGCTCCTACCAGCAGCGGCGATAACACGGCTATTTACGTTACGGCCATTCACTAAGGGCAGTTGAAAGTTGAGAGTCGAGAGTCGAAAGCGTGCAAGGATCTCGGCGGTTGGAAAATGCTCCCCTCCTTATCAAGCGAGGGGAGTCACTTAGAGCATTCTGATTAGGCAGGTGAATACACGGCGTCACCCTTCCATCTGGGCTTGCAGAATCTCTCCCGGGAGCTTAGCCATTCGCGGTCGCGGCATGGATTCGTTGCGTTCGAAGCCAACGGCGCTGCTGCTACCAGGGTATTGGGAAGCGGGCGTCCGTGCAGCACTTACATCCGCATTCTCCCACGAATCAGCGCCCTCGCGCATCCTCTCCATTCGAACGCCGAGCGTGCGCTCTAACTGAAGCAAGTCCGTGTGCTGGTCGCGAGCGAACAAGGTCGAGGCGACTCCGCGTTCTCCCGCCCTTCCGGTACGGCCGGCGCGATGAATGAAACTCTCCGCGTCCGCGGGCATATCGAAGTTGATAACGTGAGCGATGTCTTGCACATGGATGCCGCGCGAAGCCACATCGGTGGCCACGAGGATGCGATAGTTCCCACGCTGGAATCCGGCCAGCGCCGCCGTGCGCTGCGATTGTGTGCGGTCACCATGGATCATGGCCGCAGCGAATCCTTGACGAATCAGATTCTTGGCCAGCCGCTCCGTGCCTCGCTTGGTGCGTGCAAAGACCAGGCAGCGGCCGGTCTCTCGCGTGAGCAAGCGTTCGAGGACTTGCTGTTTGCGATCATGGGCTACTTCGAAAGCCTGGACGCGTACACTTTCTGCGGGCTTGATCGTTGACCCCAGCGCAACCCGCACCGGGTTTCGCATGTAATCATTGACGAGGTGCACCACCTCTTTTGCCAGCGTGGCGGAAAAGCACATCGTCTGGCGATCCTTGGGCAGTGCGGCCACAATGCGGCGAATGGCGGGAAGAAACCCCATGTCCAGCATGCGGTCAGATTCGTCGAGGATGAGGATCCGCAGGGCGCGAAAACCAAAGAGCTTGCGGCCGAGGAAATCCTCCAATCGGCCGGGAGTGGCGACCACCAGGCGGGCGCCTTTGCGGATCGCGGTGAGCTGTGCCCCTTCGGCCAGGCCTCCTACCACGAGAGCCGCCGGCGCAAGCCGCTTCCCGCGCAGGGCGTTGTACTGGTCCACCACTTGCATGGCTAGTTCGCGAGTGGGGACGAGCACCAGGGCGGCGATTCCGGCTGCCTCATTTTGCAGCATGTGCTCCATGATAGGAATCAGGAATGCCAGCGTCTTGCCGGTCCCGGTTTGAGCGGTGGCAAGTACGTCCTTGCCGGCGAGCGCCTCCGGGATGGCCGCGGCTTGTACCGGCGTCGGGATTGTAAATCGCGCATCAGCCAAGCGCTCCTTGATATATTCTGAAGTCGTGAGTTCTGAAAAACTTTGCATTGATCTTTTCTTCTTTTCTCTGGCAACGGTAGTTGTCTTGCGCATGCAAACACCTGCGCACGCACAGAAACCTCTGTGGCCAGACTTGTTTTAGATTGCGCTGAAGACTTACGGAGAGAAACCGGAGGCGGAAAATATCAGCTCAAATACTCGAACCGAGCAGCCGCACCACACAACCGCGGTAATAAGCGCTAATTGAGTATAGCACATTTGTAGGCTTTTGCAATGGGTAGCCGAAATGGAATGCTAAAGCTGTTTCATTTATGGTCTTTGTCTAATTCGCACAACTTGTTCCTGCACGATACTTGATGCCAGATCCGTACGCGGCTGAAAGGGGGAAGGCTTTGCGGCCGGTCTGCCGCCTTCCCCCACCGTCAACCTTTAACTACTAACTTTCGACTTTCTACTTCTCTACACTTCCAGCTTCCACGGCGCGCGGTATTCGCGGCCGAGAAGCTTTTGCGCGGTGGGACTAGCTTTCAGCAAGGTCTGGTTGGCCACGTCCCACTGGATATGTTCCTTCGCGCGCAGGGCCACGTTGCCCAGCAGGCAGCAACTGCTGCTGCGATGCCCGTATTCGATGTCCGACTGCGGGTGAGTGCGATTGCGCATGCAATCCAGGAAATTGCCCACGTGAACCAGCAGCCCATCATCGATCCGATTCATTTTCATGGAAGGCGCCTTGCCCTTTTCCTGTCGCGCCCCTTCGCCCCCTTCAGGCCTGTGCACGGCGCGGTAATCCTCTTCCTCCGCCGGTTCCGGGAAGACCTCAAAGCCATCGCGATCGAGGAACATGGTGGCGTCGGTACCGTAGAACTCAATCCCGTAGGCATGCCTGTCCGCGGAGTGCGTGTTGCACTCACGGCACTCATAGACGGCGGTGAAGTTGGGGTAATCCCAGGTGATTTGCAGCGTGTCGGGAGTTTCGGTGTTGTCCTTGATGAAGTGTTTGGAGCCGATGGCGGTGATGCTGCTCGGGCCTTCAGTCTTCATGGCCCATTGCACGATGTCCATCAAATGGACAGCCCAGTCGCCAGGCCAACCGTTGGCGTAATCGTAAAAGTAGCGGAAAGTGGACCAACGATTCTCGGCCACGCCGAAGCGCTGGAAATTGTATTGAACCTTGGGCGCGGGGCCGAGCCACATGTCCCAATCGAGCCCGGCCGGCGGGTCGGAATCAGGATACGTTCCCTGGCCTGCGGGAAAGCTGTTGCCATAATTCCAGGTACGCACGAAGCTGACCTTGCCCAGCACGCCGCTCTGCACCAATTCCACGGCTTTCTGGAAGTGCGCGTTGGAGCGCTGCCAAAGTCCCACTTGCACGACCCGCTTGTTCGCGCGCGCGGCTGCCACCATCTTCTGGCCCTCTTCCACCGCCACGCAGATGGGCTTTTCCACGTAAACGTCCTTGCCCGCCTTGCACGCTTCCACCATGGGAAGGGCATGCCAGTGGTCGGGAGTTCCGACCAGAACGACATCAATATCTTTGTCGTTTAACACATCGCGAAAATCCTTGGTCGTCTTGGCCTTGCCCCCTGCCGCCGCCAGCCCCTTGTCCAGATTGGGCTGGTAGACGTCGCACACGGCCGCCACTTCCACGCCGTGGTGCATGAAGTTCTGCATATCGTCCGTGCCCTGCCGGCCCGTGCCGATCACCCCCAGGCGGATGCGGTCGTTGGCGCCAATAACCTTGGTCGAACTGAACCCCCTCATCGACATGCTGACGGCTGCCGTCGTAAAGGCCGCACGCTTGATGAAATCTCGCCGATTAAGTTCATCCATCATGATTCATTCCCTCTTTTCCCTCTAACATTAGAAATATGTGCGAACTTGCCTGCTCGCGTTTGACGCAGAGTTTATATCGGGAAGTGGGACGAAATTCAAGCATCTTTCGCGGAGAGGGTAGGTGCCAGGTGCCTGGGGGAAGTAGACAGCGGACGGTAGACGGTAGACCCCAATCCGTCGATAGGGGAGCAGAGCGGGTAGCAGGCCTTGGAGGACGATGGAGGGCAAGGGCTTGTAGTTTGGTGGGTTGGGCGATTGAAAGAAGTTTGGTGGGCGTCGAAGAGATTG
>JBEKLF010000410.1:0-6112 GCA_050010335.1 Terriglobia bacterium | reverse complement strand
CGGCCTGCTGGCGGCGTTGTTCTAAGGCTTGGAAATCCCGTCGAGGACGCACCTGTGTGGTCATGCGCCCACTATACACCACGGGCGAGGGATTGTCACTGTATTATGCGAGATTCAGTAGTCGTATGTTGGACGGAATTTGCATGGCCTTGCCGCGCCCGGGCCAGCGCCGGCGAAGCCGCGCCCAAAGCAGCAGCCCCTTTCAGGAACTTGCGCCTCGAAGTCATTCCGATAGACGGGCAATCCGCATCACGCTGTGACATTCAAACCCTCCTCATGACCTCCGCTTAGATCCCACCAATCCGTGACGGCAGATTTTGGGGGGATTCAACCCCGAAGGTAAGGTTTCTCGGTCGATTAGCTAAATACCAGGCTGATATGATTCCAGCGGTGGGAGTGGATCTCCAGGGCGGAATCCGCTCTCCAGTTTCAGCAGCCACCGCGTGAATCCATACCAGTACAGGTACTCCCTATCAAACTTCCCCAACGAAACGCCAAGCCGATAAGGCGTGTATTCGGCCAACCAGGCAACGCGGTAATCTTCACGCAGTTCTGTCACCGCATCCATCAGATCGCCCGCCGGAAAGTGAACATCGCAACCGTTGCAGAAATCATGCAAGGTGGACTCCACTTGGCTTCGGCTTGGGTGCGCCCCCATTTGTTGCCAGGCATCGGCCGCCTCGACGGCATACAGATACTTCATCCCAGCGTAATCCAGCATCTGCGCCCCCAACTTCAAACTTGCCAGGCTGTACGGGTCACCCTTGAGGGCCAAGGCATGGTCCAAGTGTTCCTCAGCTTGCTCGGCTAGCAACCGGGCTTGCCGAAAGTCGTCGTGGTGGGCTTGGTATTTCTTGAGATTGTCGGGAGGGAAAGGGTCTGCCCACATCATGAGCATCGTCTCTTCGCCGAAGACCTTTTCCAAACGAGTCTCGGCATCGTTCAGCTCTTCGAGGGCCGGCGCCACCTCGGCAGCCACCGCCGGGAGATAGACGATGCGGGCGTAGTCGGAGATGAACTGTTCGTGAGTTATAGGACTGGACTGCCAGGATACCACAGGGCCATAGGCCATCCCAGCCAACGCCATTCGATACAGGTCTTGATTATCGTCCGTCCAGAAGTTCATCATCAGCCCGCTGGCGCCGTACTTGCGGCCGGCCGCCATCAGACCGTCAGTAATGGTAAAGCTCAGGTTGAACTCGGGAAAAATCGAGAGACAGTCATGGATATAAGTGGACACAAACTGGGGGATGTGCTGGGCGGCCAGCGGCGCGAACCATGGTGAGTAATCCTTCTCCAGAAAATCATGCCAGGGCACGGCAATTATGTCTTTGGGAAAGGCGGGGATAATTCCCGGGTGCTTTTGGAGAACGTTTTGCGTGTCCGCCCAGAACATCACCGTTTTGCCGTGCTGTTGAACCAGGCTGACCACCCGGGTTAGCTGCTCGAGATAGAGTTTCCCGGACGAGACTCCGGTAAGCGCAGAAGATTTTTCAAGGTCGTAAGGCTCGTCGAAACCAATATGCATGAAGGGGGATGGAAACAAAGTCGCCAGTTGGTCCACCCAGTCGCTTATCAGGGGCATCACTCGAGGGTCAAGCGCGTTGAAATCCTGCCCATGAGGGAGAACCGCCAAATCGGCATAACGTTCAATTTTGAAGAGGTCGTGAAGATGTCCGTAAAGTTCCACACAGGGAATTACATCTACATGGCGCTGGCGCGCGTAATCAATGATCCGGCTCACCTGCTCTCGGGTATAACGAGCCTTGGGACTCACAAGTGGATAGCCTTGCATCTCAATGCTGGTTTCCGAATAGAAATAATACTGGTTGTTTTTCCACCGGGATAGGAAGTCGATCTGTCGCTTAATCTCCTCCTCAGTCGGCAGCGGGCCATGGCTCATGTCCACCATCGTTCCCCGGTAGGCGAGGGAGGGCCAATCGTGGATTTCAACTTCCGGGAGTGCTGCCTCGGCGCCCGATCCTTCGACGAGTTGAAGCAGGGTTTGAACGCCATAGAACAGACCCGCCGAGGAATTCGCGCGAATCTCGGCGCCCTCCGATGTGACCTTGATGGTATACGCCTCGCGCGAGTCGGGCCCAGGGTGTTCGCCCGGCTGTGGAAGGTTCGGGCCGGAGCCGTTTCGTTTGAGCACAATCATGGGGTGTTGCCCCAGCGTCTCCGATACGCGGACCACAACATCGGCACGGGACCCGAGCCCGGAGGCCAGTTCGTCTGTCGCAAACCGGTCCTGCGCCGTCTGATCCATGGCAATACCGATCTGCAAGCCTGAGAGGGGAAGCCGGCCTGACCCGTATCGAATCTCCTGGGGTCTTGGGAGCAAGGGATTATGCCCATCTGCGCAAAAGAGAGATGGGGTGAAAAGCAAGCACATTACAAGCATCGTTGATCGCATTGAATCCAATACATTTCTCCTCCCGGGAGATTCAAAAGGCGCAGCCAAGAAGCTCCCGATGATGCACGCCTCTACACTGGGAGGGCTAGAAAAGCGAGCGACGTGCTCGAGGCGAGATCACTTTGGTAATTTGGTCGCCGGGTACTCACGGTACTTTTGCGCCAGGGCGCGAATATCATAGCTGAACTTTAGGAATTTTTTCTCCCAGCGTCGGGCTTCCGCGGGCGTGTACTTGTAGAAGCCTTTGGCGTTCGCCACGCCTTGCGCGCCGGACTCGACCACCTCGCGCATCAGCTTGGGAACTTCCTTGCTGCAATCGAGGTCTGGGAATAAGTCGCGAATTACGGCTGCATATGCCGGGATGCCTGTCAAATCCATGAAACGGAAGAGGCCGGCAAATGTGATCCAATACCCATAGTCATTGCGGCATGCACGATCCACGTCGGCCGGGGTGGCGCATCCGTTTTCGACCAAGTGGAAGGCTTCCCGCAACATGGCGTAAAAGATCCGGTTGCTTATGAAGCCCTGCACGTCGCACCGCACGAGGGTGGGTTCTTTCTTCCAGTGCCGCGCCAACCTCATGACGCGCCCCACGCACTCGGGGTTGGTTTGATCTCCGCAAATGACTTCCATAAAGAGGTTAATGTGAGCGGGTTCGCCCCAATGAATACCCATGATGCGCTCGGGGTGCTGGGCGCCGCGCTGTAACTCGGTTACGGGGAGCGCTGAGGTATTGCTTCCGATCAAAACTTCCGGTGAAACCACGGCTTCCACGTTTCGGATCACCGCATGCTTCACCGCAAGGTCCTCGAGAGTCGACTCCAGCACAATCCCACAGGCGCTCAGTGCTGAGAAGTCCTCCGACAGTTGGAGCTCCTCCATCACCGCGCGGGGATCTCCGGAGAAAAGCCGCTCGTGTTTCATTTCGCGGAGAAGCGCGAGGATGCGGCGACGCGTATCACTCCGCTGCGACAGGTTCCGGGTCACGCCCACCACCCGGTGTCCGGCCGCCAGGAGACAGGTAATGATGCTTCTGCCCATCAGACCCAGGCCCACAACGCCGGCGGGCACGGATTTCGGACGGTCCAGTCTGGAGTTTGCAGCTTCTTGGGAACCCGCAGATAGTTTCTTTGCCATGAGCTTAACCTCGTGAGGGAATGTGGGCGAGCCCTGCCCTTTCTGCCGTGGCAGACAGCGCGGCCTTATCGAGCGCTTGCATCATGCGCTCGTTCAGTTCGTCAACGTAACGCACCGTATCGGGATCGGGAGTAAAGGCCGCATTACGGCAGCGCGCGTTCGAAAGAAGTCCTCTTGCCTGCAAGAGTCGCTTTTCGCAGTACAGGAATAATTCGAGATTCTGTAAGGTAAAGACGAGTTGTGGCAGCAGCTTCTCATAAAGCTGGAAAGCCGCTGCGGACTTGTTCCCGGCTCGCAGCTTAAAGGCAAGGTTGAGACCATCCGCCAAAGCCAAACCCGGCATGATCCCGCAAATCCCGAGGGGGATCAATTCCATCATATAGAGCCCACCCCAACCTTCCAGAATTCCTATCTTTTCCTTGGTGGCTTCCCGGATGGCGATCACCTTGGGGGCGAGCAAGGCCTCCTCTAATTTGAGATAAAGGAAGTTGGGGCATTCGGCCATTAACCGCGTTACAAATCGCACATCCACCGTAATGCCGCCCGGGTTGAAATCCTGCACGAGGCAAGGGACGCCTGCGCCATTAATAATCATCGTCAAGAACCCCAACAGGTCATCATTCGGCAGGGCAAACTGTCTGGGAATTGCCACCGAGATCAAATCTGCTCCATTTTCAACATGCGCACGGGCCACCCCCAGGGCCACACGAGCTGATCCGTGATTGCTCTGCGCGATGACCTGCACGCGCCCGGCGGCTTGGTCAACAGCAACTCGAACCACACGGATCCGTTCCTGATCCGAGAGTTTGTAGAATTCGCTCGCATAGGCGGGGAGGCAAATCGCCCCCACCCCGCTGGACACCGCGAATTCCACTAGCCCGCGCAGCGCTTCTTCATCAATTTCATCATGCTCGTCGAAGGGTATGGGAATGATCGGAACCACACCCGTGAGCGTTTTCAGTTTGCTTCCTTCCATACAACTCCTCCTCTGCGGTTGGGTCGCGTTCAATGACTTTCCTGGGCCTGACGAAGTATTTCAACCTTGCCGTAATAATCCTTGTCGAATTGCGCCAAAGCGGCCTTTGATCCGGCCTGACTCCATTGCTGGCCTTCCCGCCAGATGAAAAGTTTGTTCCTGAGCGCCGCGTCGATCGCCTCGGATGTTGGCACGACATCGGAATATTTGCCCCACTTCGGCGTGCCCGCGTCATAACCTTGCTGCCGGTTCGATCCGTAGTAACATCAATAGCCTACCGAGTTGCTGATGTTGTAGCCACTCACGGTCCAACGCAGGAAATCGTCCAACTTCAGACCCCAAACTCCCGCTTCGCCTCGCAAGATGTAGTCGGCGTACGTGTCGATGAACGGACAATAGATGCGCCCATCATTAAGGGGATCGCTGCTGCAATGCACATAGAGAATCCGATTGTCCCCCAGGATCTCCCGCGCTCGGCGGATCACCGCGTAGGACTTGCGGAAGTCCTCCGAAATGCCATCGAAATACAGGCCATCTACTTGGTAATCGTTTAAGACCCGCTGCATCTCGGCAAAAATATCTGGAGCGGAGGAGTAGATCGGACTCAGATAAACCACCAGCTTCATTCCATCTTTATGGACCTCATCGCGCACGCGTATGAATTCCTGCATATTAAGCGGCACATGTTTGGGTGTCAGCCAGGGCTGGGGATGGCCAGCATACTTTTCTGTATGCATGATCGGTGTCAACCTAGCTTTGACGTCCTCAGGAGCATCCTGCCATATGTAGGCATGCAGGTTATAAACCTTGCAGTGCTTCGCTGCTGCCTGAATTAGATCATTGGTTGGGTAAGCGCCCGCGCCCTCGAGTTGTGCAGTGGTATATTCCGCCGGCAGTCCGTCGTGTTCAATGGCTGCGAAGGCCCGGTTCCAGTTGTACGGTCGCGGCGGAAAAACCGGGATCCATGCCTCCTCACCTCGGGCAAATTCATACGCGATGTCCCACGGGGGCTTGGTGAAAACCGGTACCGACGCCTGCTTTTTGGCCACTGGGTAGATTCCAAACCCTCCGCCGGCATCCATGAGTATCCATTTGCCTTCTTTTTCAAAGTGGTAGGCGGGCTGGAAAAAACCCTTGAAGCTGGTCTTAGTGTTCTCATCAGTCCTTAGAATAACCACGCTATCGCCCTGGAAAGTCAATGTGCCCGCCCGGCAAGAGACCGCGCAGGAGAATCCGTCTTGCTTCCGGAGGTGGAAAGGTCCCACGGCTTGGGCGAAGCTGATCTGGAGTACGCGTCGTTCCCGAGGAATGCGCTGCCAGCACTGGATGGTTCCCTGGCCATCGAGTTCGAACTTCGCGCCCGTCGTTACCACTTCAATCTTGCCACCTCTCTCGCTCGCCGATTCGATCCGCATTCCCATGACGGCTCCCGGATTTTGCTGGCCGTAAAGCGTGCAAACACCTAGTACTACTGTGTTATAAAACGTGATACACTCATTTCATGAGCGCCAACTTTATGGCGCCAGGCGCACAACAGAAACGCCTTGCGGCCTATCTCGACGGCCTGGCGCAAGCCGCAGGGC
>JBEKLF010000409.1:0-6127 GCA_050010335.1 Terriglobia bacterium | reverse complement strand
ACAACCCCGACTCTCCGCCTGCTCCATCGGGTAAAGATACCGCATCGCGACTCGGTTGTCCAGAAGAAGTTACAAATATCTAAGGCTTATTGCACTTGGAGGATTGAACAAATTCACCCTGGAAGACTCCCGGCTTTCCTGGAGATAGGCGGGAGTATATTGTAGCGTGGGCGTCTCGCCCGCTGGCGCGGGAGCGTCCCGCTCCCGCCAAGAATGCGCGGGCAGGATGCCCACGCCCCAGCGGGCGAGACGCCCGCGCTACGTCCAATGATATTGTTCCCCTTCGGGGAACAAGGTTGATGTCCGTCCCTTTTAAGGGCGGTTTTCGATGGCGTCGCAGGCGGCTCGCACGCCATTTTCCGCAGCAATTCGCTTCCCAGCGCTGGCGGCGCTTGCCCCATAGGCGGGAGCGGAAAGCAAGGTCTTGAGCTCCATGCACGCGCGCTTGGCAGTGTAGTGCTTTCTCGGGATAGCTCGCGCTACTCCCAAACGCTGCAAGCGGGCGGCGTTATCCGCCTGGTCGAACGCGAAGGGGACCACCAGCATCGGCCCGCCTGCGGCCAGGGCCTGCGCACACGTCCCGATGCCCCCCTGGTGAACGATGACCACAGCTCGCGGAAGAATCTTGGAAAAGGGGGCATAGGGGAAGGCCACAGTTCCTGGCGGAAGCGGCTCTTGAATAGAATTCTGGCCAACCAACAAAACCGAGCGGCACCCGAGCCGCCAAACGGCGGCGAGACTTTCGTGGTAGAAATCTCCTGCCCGATGTACGGCCGACGAGCCCAGAGTGAACACGACCGGAGGTGCACCCGCATCGAGGAATCGTTCCAGATCAGGGTCGAGCCCTTGCCCGTGCTCAGCTTGGTCATAGAATGGAAATCCCGTGATCAGTGTCTGCGCCGGCCAGTCAGGTTGCGGCTCCCCCATGAGAGGGGAAAACATTGCCAGTACCCGCTGCGGGGAGTGCTGCCCCTCGAAAACGGGATCTTGACCCGGCGGTAATCCCACTGAGGCGCGGAACCGGGTTAAGGGTTCAAGCCAGGATTTGGTCATGATCCGGCCAGCTTTCTTGACAATCCCAAAGAAGGCCGGGCCGAGGGCTCGAAGTTTAATCAGCAATGGATGGGACGGAATCACCGAGGCGTCGAAGCAAGAGAAAAGAGAGAAGGGGGCAGTGACCGTCGAGACCCAGGGCATGCCCGTCTTTTCCGCGGCGATTTGCGCGGCGAAAGTGATGGGGTGAGTCACGATGAGATCGGCTTCGCTAATCGCCTCCATCACTTCCGCGTAGGCGGCGGGAACCGATGGATACAAGATCTGGCGAATCAGATACTCCGGGCCATTCTTCGAGTCGATAATCCGATCCATGACCGCGGAGGTTTCGAGCCCCAGGTGCGGCCCCATGGGGGCGAACGTCAATCCCGTTTGTTCCACCTTGGACCGGTAGAAATTGCTCGTCGCCAGAGTGACGGCATGGCCTCGCGAACGAAGCCCAAGCCCAATGGCAATAAACGGGTGCAGATCGCCCAGCGAGCCGGTGGTGGTCAAGAGCATGCGCATCGGCATGGATTAATCGAGTTTCGGTCGTGGTGCAGTTTGACGTTGTAGCGGCTAGTTTACCTCGAGCTCGTCCAAATTTCGGTGTGGCCACCTACTGATGACCTGCGGCTTCGCCGCTTGCTCTGCGGAAAGGCTCCGCCTTTCCGTTGCGGGACACCACCGATAAACCCCCTCCGCGCCGCCTGCCCCTATTCATGGGGGCAGGCGGCGCGGAGGGGGAGAAGATGCGTGCGATGGGCCGGAAAGGCGGAGCCTTTCCGCAGAGCAGGGGGCGTAGCCCCATCAAACGACTTGATCGCTCGCTAATTTGGACGGCCTTGACTCAACCTCGCCATATGGCGGCGTAAAGCCGCCCCTACATCAAACTGCACCACTACTCAAGTCTCAGCGAGCTTAGGGGGCGCAAGCACGACAAGCTGCTCCAAGCCCACCAGGCGAGCGCGTAATTCCTTCATTTCTCGCTCACCCAGTCTCTCCGCGCATCCTTCCACAATTCGCCTTCCCCGCTCCACCAGCCTGCGGCGGTCATCCGGGTCCGGCGTGGTAACAGCGATGTCGCCGAGGGCCCGCATCATCCGCAAGCTCACCGCAAGATCCCCCTGCGAATACAGCCGGATTTGCTCGAACGCCGAATCCAGCATCCGTTCGAAGTCGCTCCACATGACGCAGACCCGCACCACGCCGGGCGGATCACAGAGCAGCGGCGATGGAACCTCCCGGGAGGCGAAGCGAATCAACACCCGGCTGAGCTGATCCACGCAGCTAATGGCCGTGCTGGGGTCGTTGACGGCCGGCGATATGGCCTTGAGCGCAATGTCCACGATCTGCAAAACGCCGAACTCGATGTCCTGCTGCAAGGTTCGCGAGGGGCCGGAGTCAAACGCGTCGCGAAGCTCACGTGCCGCTTCCGGGGATAATCGTTCCCCCTTATACACCTTGAGAAGGGGGACGCCCTCAGGCACGAACTGCCCCACCCGTCGTAAGACCTGGACCTTCACACGCCGAGACTTCGCCACGTCGAGCAACCGGGCAGTATCGATAAAACGGATGTAACCCGAGGTCTCGCACAGCGCGGTAGTCCCCCAAGTACTGGGGTCAATGGGATCACTTGTGTCCACACGCGGATACCGCCGCGGGTGAGGCATCATCTCATCGATCATCGCCACCGTCTCGCCCGCGATCCGGTCCACGATCTGATTGACATTGATGGCCTGCGAGATGTGATGGATAAAGTAGAGGAGCCAACTGACGCAAATCAGCGCAAGCAGCATGGCGCCCAGGACCGTGGCGACGGGCGCAAAGGCTATGGGCGCGGAGCGCGCCGCCGGAAGCGCCGCCATGCAATAACAGAAGGTGCCGAGAAAAATCCCGAGCGTCCACTGCGTCACGCGGTCACGGACGAAGCTCACGATGATGCGAGGCGAGAATTGCATCGACGCCAGGGTGAGCGTCATCAGCAGAATGGCAAAAACAATTGACACCACCGTCATGATGGAGGCGGCAATACCCGCCAGAATCACTTGCGCCACTTGCGGGTCGGAGTGCGACGGGAAAAGCATCGCGGGGACCCAGGCACTGAGAGCTGGAGCGGCCTCCTCTAACCAGGAGAGCAGCGCACCGGCACAGCCCAGGGACAGGGCAATGATCAGGGGGCGCACCAGAAATCCGCCACGCAGGTTATACATGATGTGGCGAAGCAATAGGGGTAGACGCTTGTTCATGCTTTTATCCGTTCAACTGCCCTGGTCATTCTTTTGCCGATATCAACATTTTCATGAATGAGCCGGATGCGGAGGACATCCCAGCCGCCCGCGCTTTGCTTGACTTCCTCACGGCCCCCGGCTCTCGTGTTCGATTCCGTAAGATTAACAGAGTGGAGGCAGGCGGGCGAGACTTACCGGGACGCTTTCCCGGTTCCGAGTATGGAATACGTGAAATCACCTGTAATCGCTGTTTTCGAGTCCCGGTATTGTTGGGGTTCGCGTTCCGCGTGAGCAGGAATCTGTAAGTGAGTGCGAAGGCTAGTGGTAGAATCGCGCAGACCTGAGAGAACAAAACGCAAATCGTTTGAAGAGCAGGATTAGACGAAATGGCAGACCAAGACCCACAGGTTCTTCAGGATCTCGCCACGCCCTTGGACTCGCAAGCAGGTTCTGTGGTTGCTCAGGGTTCGGTGGTTTTTCTGAGCGCCTTCCTCCTGTTCTGGGTGCAGCTTCTGCTTGGCAAGTACATCCTGCCGTGGTTCGGCGGAACGCCCGCAGTCTGGACCACCTGCATGTTGTTCTTCCAAGTGGGTCTGCTGGGTGGCTATACGTATGCGCACGTCATCAGTAGCCGCCTGGGGCCGCGGGCGCAAGGGCTTCTCCACGCGAGCTTCCTGCTCGCCGGCGTGCTGCTGCTCGGTGGGTTGACGATGGCGTGGGGCTCGCCGATCACACCGGGGGCAAACTGGAAGCCGCGCAATGGCGACTACCCCGTTTGGCACATCATCGCCCTGCTCAGCGCGAGCGCGGGGCTCCCCTACTTCATTCTCTCCTCCACCGGACCGCTCTTGCAGGCCTGGTTCCGACGGACGCATCCCGGGCGTTCCCCGTACCGGCTCTACGCCCTTTCGAATTTCGGCTCGTTTCTGGCCCTGCTCGGTTACCCGTTTCTGCTTGAGCCCTCACTCAATTTGAAGACGCAGGCGCGCCTGTGGTGGTGGGCCTACCTGTGCTTTGCGGCGGCCTGCGGATACTGCGCCTTGCAAATCGCTAGAGTCGTCGATCAACCAACCACCCCGGTCGTCCCCGATGGCAACGACGCGATCGGCCGCAGCATTACGCCGCCGCGGGCGAAAGCGTACGTGCTCTGGATCAGCCTCTCGGCCTGCGCCTGTGCGATCTTTCTCGCCACTACGAATCAAATCTGCCAGGACATCGGTGTGGTTCCGCTCCTCTGGGTACTGCCCCTCAGCCTCTACCTGCTTTCCTTCGTGGTCTGCTTCGAAAAGGAGCGCTGGTACTCCCGGCACTGGTTCCACCCCCTGCTCGGGGTAGCCGCTTTCGGTGGTTGTTTCGTGCTTTACGACGGTGCTCTCGGCAGCATCCGGACGCAGATCGCTATCTACTCGTTCGTCCTGTTCGTCTGCTGCATGGTTTGCCACGGCGAGCTTGTCCGGTCGAAACCCGATCCGCGCTATTTAACTTCCTTTTACCTCACCGTGGCCGCCGGCGGCGCTTTGGGCGGTGTTTCGGTAACTCTGGTGGCGCCGCACCTGTTCAAGGGTTTTTGGGAGTACCAACTGGGCCTTTGGCTCTGCGTTTCGCTCGTGCTGGTCATCGTCGTGCGCGACCACGAGTCGTGGCTCTATCGAAGCCGTGTGGGCTCGCCCCTAGTGGTGGTGGCCGTGGCATCGCTGCTGCCGGAATCGGCGTGGCTGGGAACGGTACATACCGGCAAAACCCTGATGCACCTGCCGTTGGTGACGGCGCTCATTCTTGTAACATACTCGTTTCTGAACCGTAAGCGCACTGGCAATGAAAAAGCACGGCGGCAGGCGGCGCCAGTCTTTTGCGCTGCCGCATGGCTGTTGCTGGGCACGGTCCTGCTGGGGAGCATCACCGCCCACACCCGCACGGCCGTGGCGCTCTCCCGAAACTTCTACGGAGTGCTGGGGGTGTTTTCGAGTCACAGGGACGACCCCAAGCGCGCCGCATACCTGCTCAAGCATGGCCGCGTGATTCACGGTGTGCAGTTTCTCGCCTCGGACAAAAGCCGCCTCCCCACCTCGTATTTCGGCCCGGCGAGCGGTATTGGCCTGGCGCTGCTGCGGAACCCCCGGCGCTCGGGGCCTGAGGGCGCCCGCGCCCTTCGTATCGGCGTGGTGGGGCTGGGCGCCGGCACCATTGCGGCCTATGGCGAGCCCGGCGACTACCTCCGCTTCTACGAGATCAATCCCGACGTCATCCGTGTCGCGGCGGGCGGAAGCTACTTCACTTATCTCAGGGATTGCCGAGCCCGGGCGGAGGTGGTCCCCGGGGACGCCCGCCTCTCGATGGAGCGCGAACTTGAGCGCGGCGAGCCGCAGAAATTCGACGTGCTGGCGATCGACGCGTTCAGCGGCGATGCCATTCCTGTTCATCTGCTGACTGAAGAAGCCCTTCAAATCTACCTGAAGCAGTTGAGCGGTCCCGAGGCGATCATCGCCATTCACATCACCAACAGCTACCTGGACCTCAGGCCGGTGGTCTTGAAGCTGGCCGAGCGCTTCGGGCTGCGCAGTGCCTGGGTAGGCTCCGGCGGCGACGGTGAAACAACGAGCCCGAGCGACTGGATGCTACTGTCGCAGACCAACGCGACGGTGGCGGGCGCGGCGGGCACCCTGGATGGCGTTCGCCTGCCGGAGTCCCGGCTGTGGACCGATGACTACAGCAATCTGTTTCAGGTGCTGAGAAGATAGGGAAGCTCTGCGATTCAGACAGTAAGAAACCAGGCTGGGCGGCCGACCAGCGCTCGGTCTGTCAACAGGTCTATCCGATCCGCCCGCACGGCTCTTGACGGCCTTTCCGACGGCCAGTTGTCCACC
>JBEKLF010000408.1:0-6150 GCA_050010335.1 Terriglobia bacterium | reverse complement strand
GCGTCTTTTCGCGAGTGGCGTGGATCGGTCCGATGTCAACGACCTTTTCCCTGGTCGTGTACGTGAAACCTCCCCAGGCAAGACCGAACAGCCCAAGCGCAATCAGGATTATCCCAAGCGTCCTGTTCATGGCACCTCCTTTGGCGGCGGCAGCTAGATGTGACGGAGCACTCTAACCATCCACCGTTTCCTCAAGCGGACCAACGTGCACTGCGCAAAGACCGGTTCGTTTATTTCTCGAATACCGGTCCCATGGAAGACATGGACAGGATCAAGCCCGTGATCCAGGCCTTCCTGGCAAACGCAGAACGCCTCATCAACGCAGCGAAGGATGTTCACAAACCTAGCCCGCTGCCGCTGCCATCGCAGGCGTGCAACGTGGCGTATTTGGGCTAGCCGGACTCTTCAAGTTCCACTCCGTATCGCTTTGCGGCAGACTGTATCCGCTTCCACGCCGCGCGACGTTCCGCTTCCGTAACGCCCTTCACCTGATTGAAGCGCGCAATAGCGTTGCGTACGTGAGAGGCATTTTCCAGCGGCTCCTTGCGTTGCTTGGGGAAAGCGAACTTGGTCGCGGATATCCCATCACGAGCTGGCTTGGTTAGCTTTGCCATTATTCTCCTCCCTCGGGTGCATCCGCGATGGAAGCTGGTCCGCTAAACCCCCAGAACTTTTTCAACTTGGCCGATCTTCTTCTGGACCTTGCCGCCCGTCTTCTCGATGGTGCCTTCGTTTTCCAGGTTTGGATTATGGGTAACTTTTCCCACCTTCTCCTTGATCTTGCCCTTCACTTCGTGAATCTTGCCTTTCACTTCGTCCTCAGTACTTGGTTTCATGTCACCCTCCTGCTTAAAGGTCTTGAAGCCCTTGTTTGGGTTGTTTGGCCTTGGCATCGTTAATCTTCCGCTAGCCTGATTTCCGGAGTCTCAAATAACATTCTCGCTCGCATCCATCACACGCTGAGAGTAACCCCCGCTTTCAAAAGCGGGGGTCACCGCTCAGGTCCGGACAATCGAAAACGTCAGACACTGTGCCTGACGGGGAAAAGCATTAGACGGCATCAGTCCCAGTAGGGTTTGTAGCCGTAGTACCCGTAAACCGTGGCTCCCCAACCGGGGTCTGCCATGTTTGGCCAGTTGCTCTTGTCAAATCCCGTCGCCTTTTCCAAAAGCTCCTTCTTGGTATTCAGGATCAGCCTTTTCTGTGCCGTGTCGACAGCAAAGGCCTGCCAGGGAATGGCAAACAGTTTGTCGCCCATACCCAGAAACCCACCGAACGACAGTACGGCGAAGGCGATGCGCCCTCGATCCAAGTCGATCATGATCTCCTGGATTTCGCCCAAGTCTTCCCCTTGGTGGTTCACCACCTTGTCACCCTTCAAACTGCTCGCGGAGAGCACAAGCCCAAAAGTCTTTGCTGGTTGTATTGCTGCGGTCATGAAAGATCTCCTTTATGTTTCGAAGCTGAGCTGGGGGTAGTGGCTTATCGCCGACGACTAACCGAAAGAGGTTTGTATCGGCTCGTCTCTTCTCCCAGCGGCACTTGGCATGATATTTCCTCAGCGATGTACTGTCTGTTCAGAGTTGACCAACCCCCTGACCAAAACGGCACAGCACTAAGTCCGGACAGTAGATGCCAGCGGGTAGCCACGGTCAGCGTTTTTCTGACCGTGGCTTCTTCCCTTGGTGACGAAGGCATAGCAGGCAGGAATAGGTCAATCCCGCGCGGAAGCGGCGGGTGAGGCGGGGGTAGCCACGGTCAGTCCAGTCCTGACCGTGGGTTCTTCTGGCGCTGGTCGAGTTACAGCAAACTTACTTTGGACAGGGCAACGGTAGCGGCGTGTTCCGTCCCGATTGACCACCTGCCGCTGGAGCATCGGGCATGAGAAAAGCCCACGGTCAGAAAAACGCTGACCGTGGCTACCCGCCCGTATCCCGCGTTTCTCTTCACTGTTCTTCCGCGCGCAGTTCGAAATGCCGCGGACCTCACACCGCAGATTCCCATGAGCCTTTGGCTTGCCCCTGTCCATGAAAGTGCGCGAAGCCCCTTGGAACATCCGTTTTCATAGCCGAGGCCCGCGCTACGCTTGCTTTATCGCCCGCCTCGAGTCAAACGAAAATCGTGTGGATTCTTGTACCGCTTGGAGTACTCCTGAAAAGCAACCTTGTAAGGGCGCTTGAGGACGTAGTATTTGTGATAAAACACGTGAGAGAACAGAATTGCATTGTGGAATTTCGGACTGCCCTCTGGAGCTATGTAGCAGCGACACTTCGAATGTTTCAAAAGAGAACGCGAGAAGGGTAGGCTGCCAGAGCAGCAGGCTGTCGAGATTATGTGCCTTCCCGTTAAACATCCCTTCAAACTCTCTAGGTCTTCGACCCTGACCGTCCCACTCGGTGTCCAGAAGCCTTCGAACTCCTCTTCTGTGCCATGAACAGTCCCGTGGGTCGTAATGCGTACGAACTCATAGGGAGCGCTCTCGAGGAGTCCCAGAAACTGTTCCTTCGTGCGGACTTCAATATATTGGTTGGGGATTTCCATCAGGTCAAACATGTGGGCGAGGAAACGACCCTCGGACCCGGGGTCTCCCTTGTCTTGGCACTCGAGGATAAGCACTCCCCTCAAAGGTTGTCGCCTCGCGCTCTGCGGCTCGTACGACCGGCGCAGAATCCTTCGGGCCTGTCGTCGTGGTTTCACTTGCGCCTCAGTTGCGCGGACGCCGAGGTAACTGCGGCAGACGGTCCAGGGTCCCGAGTCGCACTTGCCTCTGATAAGAACAGGTCAGGAAACTCGTTCTTAATCATTCGCCGCACAATACACTTAGTTAACGGCAGCCAGTAGTCTATTTCGTCTACGTGAAGGGCCTCATCGGCGAACATTGGCAGCTCACCGCTTCGTCCATAAAGAGCGTGTGCCACCCTATCCCGAAGCGGGGCCAAGAATTCCTTTCTGATGAAAGGTACGTCCCTACCAATCGATTTCTCAACGAAAATGGCCTCTAACGCTAAAGGATGCCAATCCCGGGGAACCAGAAAAATCCCATTGAGCCATGCCACACGCGCGTCGGGGTTTTCTGGAATCATTTCTGGCGCTCGGCTGAAAGATTCGCCTTTACGGCGAGCTTCGCGTGCTAGGCGCACTCTACGCGCGAAGATCGCCTCGATAATCTTAAACAGACAGAGGAAGCGATAGACAGAACTATTCGAGCTTAGTGCCTCTCTGTACATGCTGGCGTAGATCCTGAAGTCCTGCTCCAGCACTGGCGCCAGTCTGGGTCGCGTCGGCGAATCCCAGTGAGGAAACATAAGGTTTCTTAGAATCGTCCCAGTTCGGACCTCAGTCGTTTCGATTTGGTACACATGCATCGGGATGTCGAGCTCGAGCGCGGTATTACTGAGAATTGACATCATTAGCTGATAAACCATGCGTCGCGCGCCCTCTAGGTCTTGAGCTTCAAAGGGTTCCGACCTCAGCTTGCCCAAATAGCCATTCCGATTTGCGAGCCCGACGAACTCGATCGAGGTATTATCTGTTTTCACCGTTACTCTCAGCTCTTGGTTTCGACCTAGCGCAAAATGGGAATCACCTTCCATCTCTGTTGCGTCAGGACTGGTGTTCTCTGGCACAAGCCCGAAGCCCGGGCGAGATAAAACAACTGTCACGTGGTATTTCCCTGGAACGCCTTTTCGGCCGGTTGGGTCGCGCGGATCCATAGGTTTGGCCATTATCGGCACACAGGTTAGGCGAACATTCTCGCCCGGAAGGAAGACGGGCAAACTGATTTGGGGTGTTTGGGTGACGGCCAATGCCCCGGGCGCGAGTTTGGCCAAGTTAGCGGGGTTACCATGGCACTGCTTGTACTTCCTGCCGCTGCCGCACGGGCAAGGCGAATTTCTGCCGACGCTTCCCATAAGAAATCCCTCTCGCCGTTCCTCTTACGCAGTAGCAGCAATAGCTCCTGAGCTTTGGCGAAGTGCAGAGTTTCAACTTCACAAATTCTGCACTTTACCCACCCGACTCCTTGGCTTTTTCTTGCTCCGCCGCAAGTAGCCGCGCCTCTGCCAAATCGATTCGTGCTTTGTGGCCATGTTTCTGCAAAAGGTAGAGAAGTTCGTTGCCGCTAAGCAGCGTAATCGGCTTCCCCTTCGCGAATTCGTACGCGTCGGGACCATAGTTGGCGGTGGTTACGAGAATGCCTTTGTTCGCACCTTCGTTGAGAATTGTTCCATACAAGTCGCGGACCGCTGACACGCCCACAGTGTTCGTGTACCGTTTGGCCTGGATGATGATTTTTCCGCCTCTTATTGGGTCAGGGTCGAAAACTACGGCATCCACACCACCGTCCCTACTGGCCCGCGTGATTTTAACCTCGCCGCCCTCGCTGCTAAACTCTTTCTCGAAGACCTGACGAATCAGGTGCTCGAAGTCCTCCCAGTCCATGGCCGCTAGATTTGCCGAATCATCGAGATGTTCCATTACATTTTGCGGCTGGATGAAGCGCTTATCCTCCCTGTTGAGCTGTAGGATCGGCCTTACGGGCGATAATGCTGTCAGCTTTGCAGCGCAGATCCCTTTGAGCTTTCTAAAGCAAGCCTTCGGGTCAACTTGACCCAGGTTGATCTCGAGGAATTCTGATTTGTTCGCCTGAATCGTCAACACACAGGCGTTCACTTCTTTGCCTGTCGCCTTGTCTGTCGAATTCACCCACCCATTGAACACGACGGCATCGAGTGCCTGCGCTTCATCCGACTGGAAAAGTTCATAGATCGTTCTAAGTGCGATTTGGTACAGTACCGAATCGTAAGTCTTGTTTAGCCAAGAGTCCGCGACGGCCACGGGCTGGATCTCGTCCCTGGTCGCAATGTACCGATGTGCCTTGAACATGGGCAGTGCTTCGATGTCTGGGAGCGAATAGTCAAGGACCAGCATGCGAGTCTCAGGGATATAGTCCAATTCAAAGTCAGAAGGAAATGCTTCCGGATACTCAGAGTCGTTGAGCACCATTTCGCAGTACTCAACCACTGCGGATGGTTCACAGCGCAGATACGGAGCCCGCTTACTATTGATGGTAGCAGCATTCCGTTCTTCTTGATCTTTGAGCCAGCTCGCCTTCTTTGCTTCCCAATTCGCAACTTGGCCTTCGTGCTCCTCCATCTTTCTCTTGTTCCAACCTTCCACCTCTCCCCGACTCGCACGCCAAGCCGAGTGGGCAGCCTGGAAACGTTGCTCGGCCTCGGCCATGCGCTTTTCTCGTATGGGAGTGAGCAACCCTGTGAACCAGTTCAGCTTGGGCGGAAATGCCATTCGGAGCGGTTCGCTGGGGATGCTCCGGGGTTGGGGTGCAGTTGGTTTGGGTGCAGCGTAATGCGCGCGCTCTTCTAGCTTCAACCAGTTTACGCGGTGATCTTTTGTGACCGCGATGTGGAGCAGATGTTCGAGCGCAGACATGGCGTCTTCTGCCTCTTTCGTCTGCTGTTCAGCTAACTGCTTCCGCATTTCCTTGTTGTACGCAGCGTTTTCGCGCTCTAGTTGACGGGCTCGTGTTGCCTGAGTGCGCTGCCATTGCTCGGCCCAAGCTTTCTGTTGCAGGGCAACCTTTAGATCCACCTCTGCCTCAGTCTCTCCTCTTATAACGCGCAACTTGTTGAGGCCGGGATGACTGATCCGCACTCGCCACACGATTCACCCCTTATTTATGTTGGGTAAATCTACTCCTGCAGTGATAGGTTATCAAGGGAGAAACACCGTAGCGGGTAGCCACGGTCAGCGTTTTTCTGACCGTGGGCCTTTCTCATGCGCGATACGCCAATGGCCATCGCACGTAATCCATCTGGATGGGACACGCCGCCACCGTTGCCTTGTCCAAAGCAAAATGGTTGTAACTCGACCAACACAAGTCTTCAGTTGTCAGTTTTCAGTTATCAGTAACAACGGGTAGCAAGGCGAAAGCTGAGAGCTAACCCCGATGCGCGAGCCCCGAATTCCGCTTCACCGGCCCTTTCTTCACGGGATTTAGGTGCATGTACTCCGTAAGCGTCAAGCAGGGTACATCTGGTGTGTGCCGTTCAGCTCTGGCAAGCTGGCGGCATGAGACAAGCAGGTGGCAAGCAAGGTCGTCGCACGTTCACTGGCGACGAGCGGGCAGATTGG
>JBEKLF010000407.1:0-6166 GCA_050010335.1 Terriglobia bacterium | reverse complement strand
CAGGCCCGCCTGTCAACCGACGCCCGAAATCCTCCTCGTGCATGTCGGGCAGCCTCCCAACTCCCAAAATCAATCGCCATTCTGTTCCGCTCCCCCTTAGTTAGAACAAATTTACCGTGCCGGGGGCAGAGCGGGGTTCCGGGAATCCATGTGCGGGGCGAGCCGTACTGCACTTTGGTCTGCCGGGGAGAACAGCAGAGCGGAAGATGCTGCCCTCCGCTCTGCATCAAGACTTCCGTTGGTGCGGCGGGTTAGAAATCGATACGCGCTCCCACCTGCCCGCTGCGGGCTCCCGCGAACTGGTACAGGCCCTGTGCCGATGTGATGGAACCGAATCCGAACAACCCCTGGGAGGGGTTGTTGGCGTCGGTAATCGTCATGTCAGGAGCACCGAGGTTGACGTGGTTGAGAAAGTTGACAAATGAGACCTCAACTCGCAGCTTGGCGTGCTCTGTGAGGTTGAAGCTCTTGCTCATGCCGAAATCCCAGTTGATGGTGCCAGGACCTTCGACAATGCCAACCCCCGACGTACCAAACCGGCCAATGGGATCCGGCGCACCGGGCGCACCCGTGCCTATCGAGCAATTCTGTGCTGGGCCTGGGCACACGAAGCCGCTGGATAGTACCCATTGCCCCGCGTTTTGGGTCGCAGGCTTCCAGGGTCCGACCCGGTCGGGATGCTGGGACCGTCCGTGAACGATGCCTGAGCCCGTCCCGGAAGGGTCACCGCCGTTGAACAGCGGCGTCAACCAGGGCCCGGCCTGAATCAGAACAATGTTGCTGGTTTGCCAGCCGCCAATAACGCCGTTCAAGATCTTGTTTGAGTTACCGGCGAAGCGCTTGCCCGTCCCGACAGGCAGAGCGTAAATCAGCGTGCTTGTCCAGTTCTGAGTGCGCGGACCATAGGTGTTTCCATACTCACTGCGCCTGTCGTAGAGGTCCGCCGACCGGTTGCAAGAATTCTCCCCGCAAAGGCCACCATTGCCATCTGGCCCTTGATTGTCCGCGTTGTTCCTGGACCATGTGTACGTGCTGTCGAAGGTCAGGCCGGCGGCAAACCTTCGGTGGGCTTCGATTTGCAGCGCGTTATAGTTCGCCGTGGCGCCAGGGGTGCGGGTATTCACAACGCCCCAGTTGGGGAAGGGCCGGCTGGTGAGCGGCTGGTCAGTGTAGGGAATCGTAGATGGCCCAGATTGGTTATCGTTAGGCGACCAGACCAACTGGGTGGTTTTCATCCCCGTGTAGGAGATTCGGATTCCCGTACCCAGGCCTAGCTCGCGCTCCACGGAAAGACCCCACTGCAACGAATAAGGTTCCTTCCACTGGATGCCATTGGCAGTACCGAAGTAGTCGGAACCATAATCGGGCGCTCCCAAACTCGCGGGGCCGGTGCTGGTTTGCGGCCACGAAAAAATCGGGGCGCCGGTTGCACTAACGTTTACGTATTGGTAAGTCGCAGATTGGAGCGTGCCGGTAAGCGAGTAGTAAATCGAGCCCATTGTGGCGGCTTCGTAGGAGCCAATTCCGCCACGCACCACGGTCTTGTCGTTGCTGAACGGCTTGTACGCGAACCCGAACCGCGGCAAGAAGGTCGCCACGGTCGTCCGCAATCCCTGCGGTAGTCCGGCCTGGGAGGCAGTTAGGACGGGCGTACATGGGGCGCCATTGATCGAGGTAGGATCGCTGGCCGTATACGAGAATGCCGAGTTCGGGCAGGCATCAAACGACTGGAGAAATGCGGGGGCAAGGATGCTCCCATAACCATTGGGGTAAACGACCCGCCCAGAGAGCGGCACGCTGGGATCGAAGTTGCCAATGTTACCGCCAGCATCGGTGTATCCGGGATGGCGCTCCCAGCGCAACCCGTATTCAAGGGTCAGGCGCGGCGATACGCGGAAACTATCCTGCGCAAATAGTGCCCAGTGTGGGCTCCGACCGTCATTATCCTGGCTTACCGTATCCAGTTCTGATCCGGTTGGAAGGCCTAACAGGAAGTCGGTGAAGTCGTTGCCGCTAAAGACGCCCTGGAACGAAAATGTACCGTAATTGTCAGCACCAAAGAAGCCCAGTGGGTCCACGGCGCGAATCAACTGCATATCCATCCCAAACTTGACGGTGTGGCGACCCTTGACCCAACTGAGGTTGTCGCTGAATTCATACGTGCGCGCTTGGTTGTTGCCGTTAAGCCGGTCAACCGTCACGCCCGTCATGTTGGAGGGGCCGAAATCCACCTCCGAAACGCCGTTGAAGAAGATATTCTGGGAGATATCCGCGAGACCGAGAGCGTTGGTGAATGCTCGGCCATTGAAGGGATTCGAATTGCCAAAATTGTCGTCCGTGAAGCCAAAACGGAACTCGTTCAGCAAAGTGGGCCGGAAAGCATACGTCGCGGAAGTCACCAACATACGGACGCGCTCGTAGTCCGAGCTTGAGGGGAACGACAACTCCATGGGCGAAAGTTGATTGACATTTTTGTATGTGAATCTACCGAAGACCGAGAGTTTCGTTCCGAAATACTGGTCGCCCCGCACGTCAAACCCGTTGGAGTCGTAGTTCGCCGGCCGATTCACGTTGAAGTTATTGTTGGTGAACGCCACCCCATTGTTGAGCTGCGGATAGAGCGTTAGTATCTTTTGCGCTACGGAATTGATCGGCGTCGTATCAATGTCACCGGCGAAGGGCAGGCCCGTGGCGGGGTTATAGATCTGGTCGATCACATTGCCATTTTTGTCGCGGTCGTTGCAGACGCCGGCCGTGAAACCGGAAGTGCACATATACGATTCGTCGCCCTGCTCCATCGCGTGGGTAGGGATCTTGTTTTGGACGACGCCGGTGCGAGGGAGCCGGAAACCTTCGTAATCGCCGAAGAAGAAGGTCTTGTTTTTCCCGTTATAGATGTGGGGGATGACCACCGGACCACCCACGCTGGCACCAAAGTCGTTGGCGACTTCGGCAGGCTTGGAGGTGGCGCCGAAGGGGATGGCATTCAGAGCGGCGTTCTGATGGTACCAGTATGTCGAACCGTGGATGTCGTTCGTTCCGCTCTTCGAGGTAGTGGTCACGTCGCCGGGATCGCCGAACTCTGCGGGGCTTCCTACGCCCTGCACCTTGATTTCAGCAATGGATTCAGCAGAGGGGAAGGCGTTTTTGAGGGGCTGATTGCCGGTCGTGTCGGTGGTGGAGATTCCGTCCACGGTAAACTGCGACTGTGATTGGAGACCACCCTGAATGGAAAGGTTACCATTCTGGTCCGTCTGGACGCCGGGAAGGATTTCGAGCAGGTAGTATGGACTGTTGCCATTCCCAGACGCGCGGTAATTGGTGGGAAGGTTGGTGATCTGAGGGGCGTTGTAGGCCGAGGAAACCGTCTCAGTTTCCGTGTCGATGGTCCCGGGAACGGCCGTAACCTCCATCTTTTGCGAGGCCACCCCTACTTGCAGAACGACGTCGACACGCAGGGTCTGACGCGCATCGAGCTCAAGGTCAGGAACCGCGACGGTCTTGAAGTTGTCTGCGCTGACTTCAACCAAGTAGTGGCCGGCTTTAGAGTTGACCGCCTCGAAATTTCCTTCTTTATCCGTATGGAATGTTCGTGAGGTGCCTTCATCGGTGTTCGTAACCTTCACGGTAGCATTCGTAATCACGGCGCCACTCTGGTCGGTAACCGTGCCCAGCAATGATCCAAGCGTTGACTGAGCAAAAGCCATGCCGGTCGAAAGAGTGGCAACAAAGAACATGCAAGCTAACTTTCTACGCATTTACTCCTCCCTGTGTAATCTCTAGTAGCAATGCCAACCTCAAGAAACGGTTGGAATAATAAGGATTCCTGGAGAAGCCCCGGTGGGCCTTCCTGTTCAGATTTTCTTAAGTGAAACCATTGTGCTAGGCAGGGATGATTTGGGCATTACGACAATGTGAACTTTATGTTACAAGGCCCGTCGCAACGCCTCGGCAGGCGGCCAAATTGACGGAAGCGATGAAAAAATGAACAACGTCAGGCCTCAGTCCGGCGCCGTGAGGATCCGAAGGCACCGCCGTGGGCTGATTGAAATGGAGTATGTGATCGAAGACGTCTGGGGCCGGAGCGCCCGGTTTGTTTCCCGGCCCGGCCGAGGCGATCAGCAAAACAAGTATTTACGCCAGCGCTCATCGGAGCTGCCCATCATCCGCATAATTTGCCGGCTGGTATGAAGGGTAAAGGGCATGGGAGGCCGCAGCAGGCGGACGCCGACCTCTTCCGGCAACCGGTCGCCCTTCAGATTATTGCAGCGGTGGCAGCAGGCGACAAGGTTATCCCAATCGGTGTGGCCTCCGCGCGAACGAGGGATGACGTGATCCAGCGTGAGTTCGTGGGCAGGCATCACGCGGCCGCAGAACTGGCAGGTGTAACGGTCCCGCAGCAGCACGTTTTTCCGCGAGAGCGCCCGCGTCTGATAGGGAATGCGCCGGAATTGCAGCAGGCGAATGACCGAGGGTATGCGGAAGGCCAACTGCGATGAGTGAATAAACATGCCGTCTTCTTCTTCCGTGATCGCCACACCCTTCAGCACCAGCACGAGGGCACGCCGGACGGCAGTGACATTGATGGGTTCGTACGTGGCGTTGAGCACCAGTACGGGCTCTTGCAAAAGTCGTTGGTGGCCATCCTCCGACATGGAGTTTCACCTGCGCGAACGAATCGTGTCCCATCCCTAGTCTTATTCTTATTATGTCGAGTCCCAGCCAAGTCCGTCAACTGTGTTGTCACGATCATCACGCGCAAGATCCGGAAACTGAGGCGTTGCGCGCGCGAGAGTGATGCCCAATACCTCCGCCGCACCCGCGCGATTCAAGGCCCGCGCGCAAGCGGAAAGCGTTGCTCCAGTGGTCATGACATCGTCGACCAGAACGACACAGCGTCCCCGAACCTCCTCGGGTTTGACCACCTCAAAAGCCCCACGCAGATTCTCGCGCCGCGCTGCCACGGTCAATCCGGTCTGCGGAGGTGTGGCGCGCTTGCGCCGCAAGCATTCATGGGCAACCCGTGGCGCCGCTCCACCGCTCTGCCTCTCCAGCGCTCGCACCAAGCCCGCCGCCAGCAGTTCTGACTGATTGAAGCCGCGCTCACGCTGGCGGGCCGGGTGCAGCGGAACCGGAACAATGATGCGTGGGAGGGGTTCGCCCAACTGCGGCAACGAATTCCAAGTTGGTCCCAGCAATTCCCCTAAACGCACTCCCAACCGTTCGTCTCCGGCGAACTTCAAGCGCAGGACGACGAGGCGAAGCTTCCCGCCATAAAGGCCAAAGCTGCGCGCCCCATCGAAGGCCGGTTCGCCCTCCCGGCACGCGCCGCACTCTGCCACAGTCGAATCAAGGGCGTGGGGGGACGGGAACGGCAGGCCGCAAAGTCTGCATAGAGGCCCGCCCCACGGTTCGAGACTCCCCCAGCAGGTCCGGCAGACGCGCGGCCCTGTGTGACTCGCAAGCTCACCTCCGCAAATGGCGCAGTCCGTGGGAAAAGCGACGGCAAGAATGCCGTCCACAAACCCCCGAAGGAGTGAAGGCGGGCGGGAGTGGTTGAATGATGAGGGGGAGAAGATCAACCTCGCAGGGGTAAAATCCGGGGCTAACTAAAGCAGGCCTTGATCCTGCTTTTCCTGGCATTCAATGCAGTGACGGGCCCAAGGCACGGCCTCCAGCCGCTTTTGCTGGACTTCTTGCTCGCACGCCACGCATTGTCCGTAGGTGCCGTCCTTCATGCGCTCCAAGGCCTCGCTCACGAATTGCAGTACACGGCGGTTCTCGTCGCTCTGATGAAACAAGAACTCTTTGGTGTAGGAATTTGCGGCCTTGTCCGCAATGTCCTGCGTGGCTTCTTCGTCAGCCTCGCGCCCATCTTGCTCGGTCTTGGTCACCAGCCGCAGCAGTTCCTCCCGTTTGGTCAGGAGGCGCTTCTTAAAGTATTCAACTTTCTTCTTATCCATGCGCTACCTTATTTCCTCCACGTGCACTACCCGAACAAAAAATTGTACGGGTGGTCAGTCGGAACTGTCAAGCATAAGGTAGCACCCAAGAATCGCGATTGAGCGATGGTAGGGTGTTCCTGAGATGGTGGAAAGATCGTTTGCCGCGAGCCGTGGTTAATCCGGGTGAGGTCGCGACTCCATTGCGGTCAAGATTCAGGGGT
>JBEKLF010000406.1:0-9604 GCA_050010335.1 Terriglobia bacterium | reverse complement strand
CCCTCCAGACGGTACCACGGCACCCCGCTGCCGTACCGCAGCAACCCGATCATCGCCGCCGCCGTTTCGTCGTATTTCTTCTCGCCCACACCCTCCGGCGCTTCCGCCTCGAAAACGTCTCCGCACAGATTGCAGCGCAGCCGTTCCAGTTCATAGACGGTGGCTGCCAGGGGCGCCTGACCCACCACCCGGATGCGCAGGGCCGGCTCCTTCTGTACGTAGACCTTGCCCTTTAGACAGCGTGGACAGCGGTCTCCGGACTTCAAAGAAGAGTGTGCGATTTTGACCCGCTCCGCCCCTCGATACGCCGCCGCCCCGTTGCGGCCGTGCCCCGGTTTCGGCTTCTGCCCACTGGGAGTCGCACCGGGAGGCAGAGAGGAACTGCCTTGGGGAGTGGCTCCGACGCCGGCTTTCTCCAGAACTTTCCGGGTCTTCTCCGTGCTCGGCTTCGCTAACAGCGCGCGCAAGCGGCTGATGGTGGTATCTTTTTCCCCGATCATTTCGATGAGGTAGTTCAAAGCCTGGATCGCGCCTTGCAGTCGCTGACAATCTGCGTCTCCCAAGGGCTCCTGGCGCGCCCGCTCCAGGAGCGCGGTCAGCTCTGCGAAATTCACTTCGATGACCTCGCGTCCCGGCTTCATCTTATACCTCCGCCAACAACCGGCGAAAATGCGGCGTGAGCGGATAACCCAGCACTTCCTTGAGCGAACGGTTGGGCCGCTGGTTGGGGCAGTTCTTCCCCCGGCCCGTCGTCCGCCCCATCACCGTCCAGTTCGCGGCGCGGTAACAGGTGCCCCGATAGCGTTCGGGATCGACGAAGGTCTCGAGAAAATAGATGGGGTGCCCGTAGATCTGTTCCCAGTCTCCCGCGATGCGGCGCGCCATCTGACCCAGAACGTGCGAGGCCAGGTGCGCGACGCGGACCCACGGCAAAATGAGATAGCGTGGATTGTAGGCAAGGAAGCGGATGTTACGACGGCGCGCTTCAGCCGACCAGCCGATAAAGCGGTCGCGGGCGCCCAGATGCCGCGGGGCCGAGGACCACGCCACACAGGCGATGGGGCGTCCCGCCGCATACACCAGGTACTTGAGGTGCTCGCCCACCGGCCGCGTATAACCCAGCGGATGATACTCGGCGACGAGATAGTTGAAGAGCGGCTCTTCCGGCGTGCGTCGCACCTGCTGAAACTCCAGGGGCCGCAGTGCCCGCAGCGGGCCTTCCAGAGGAGTGGTATCGAGCAGGAGCGGAGCCAGGGCTTTCGCCCCGTGCGTCGCGCCCCGCGTCGACGGGTTGCGGTGCACATGGGTCGCCGAGGGCAACTCCAGATGCCCGGCCCGTGCGAGTTCCAGCAGTAGTCCTCGGCACACCATGTCGCGCAGGGCGCCGTTGGCCTGCTTCCACCCCCACGCTTCGCACAGTCGCAGCGAAAGCTGTCGCCGATTGGCCCCTGGATGCTGCGTGATGAGCTGGCGGATGGACTCCACTTCCGCCGCGGTGATCACCCGGCCTCGGTAGCGAAACTCTCCTTCCATGCCCCGAGCGTAGCAGAGAAGAATTTAGAACGCAAGTGCCTCGCGCCATTCTTTCTCAACTTACCACGCTCACCGGCCGCCACGCCGGCGCCGCCTGGGTGGCCGTCGGGTCGCCCGCCGCCACCAACACTTGCAGTTGATGCGCCGCCAGACTCCGCGCCACCTCGCGCGTATTCCGGCCTTCCGGCCACCAGCGAAAACGCCCTTTCGAAAGCCGCTTCTGCGCCAGCCAAAATCCTTGGCCGTCGTAAAATGTTGAGCACAACATTTTACGACTAATGTTCAGTGTTCAGTAATGTGCAGTCTTTCGCACATGTTGATGAACGGCGGACGATTCGTGGCAATCGACTGCACATTACCGACGCTTCAGAGGCTCTCCAGCCACTCAAGGACCGTCTGGTTTTTACGCCAAGTAGCCTTGCGCGAGCCTGGCAAGGGCTTCACGCGGGCGATGGCGTCCCGCTTCATGTCGAGATCAATGGTGGCATATCGATTCGTTGTGCTGGGACTGGCGTGTCCCAGCCACTGGCTGATGGTCGACAGATCTACCCCCGACTTCAGCAGGGCCACCGCCGCGCTGTGCCGCATGCTGTGAGGGTGGAGGCGCTTCCGGGCGAGCGTGGTGACGCCAGAACGGGCACGGTCTACGTGCTTCGCCAGAATGTATCGAATTCCAAAGCGCGTGAGCGGCGTCCGCCGATGGTTGAGAAAGACCCGGGCCTCGGACCGAAGGTCGAGCCCCTGCTCCTCGCAGAAGGCTCGTAACACCTGAGCCGTCTGTGGCCACAATGGGCAGTAGCGCTCTTTGCGGCCCTTCCCGAACAGGCGGAGCTGATAGGGCCGCGACAGTTGTAGATCCCGCGCTCGGAGGTCAACCACCTCTTGCACGCGGGCTCCCGTATTGAACATGGTTGCCAGTAACGCATAGTCCCGGCGCCCGTTCACCACCGATCTGTCGATTCGTGCCAGGACCGCCTCAATCTCGCCATGTTCGAGGTACTCGATGACCCGCTGACTGGCCCGTTTGAAGGGCACGCCAAGCAGGCGCTGAGCGGACTCGATCTGATCAGGATGATGTGCGGCGACATAGCGGAAGAAGGCGTGAATGGCGGCAAGCCGAACGTTACGTGTGGTCACACAGTTGTGGCGGTCTCGCTCCAAGTGAGCGAGAAACGCTAGTACTCGGTTGGGCTCAATGTCATCGAAGTCCAGATCACAAACCTGAAGCTTTCGATTCGAGGCCACGAAGCGAAGCAGCAAGACCAAGCTGTCTCGATAACTGTGAATGGTGTGGGGGCTCATTCCGCGAAGCCGAGGCAGGTGATCTGTGAAGTAGTGCCGCAAGCAGGAGGCGAGGCGATTTGGCAAGAGGGGTTTCATCGGGTCCCTCCTTTCTGCTTGGGGAGCGGAACGACCAAGTCACCGTAGGACTTGTTAAACCGGCGATTGGCCGCGGCCCGGAGGCTTTCGACGAAGTGAAGGTAATGGTAGGTTGAAAGAATGGATACATGCCCCAGCCAAGTGGCGAGCAGCGGCAGCTTCGCCTGGACGTCAATGCCGGCCTGATACCAACGGATCAAAGCATTGACGGCTAGACTGTGCCGAAAATCGTGAACCCGTGGAGGCCGGCCATCCCTCTTTCTGATCCCCGCGCAGTCGAACAGAACGTGCAAGTTCTTTGCCACTTGGTTGGCGCTGTAGGCCAAACCGTGGCCGCAGGGACTCCAGAACAAAGGGGCCTTCGACGAAAGTGAAGGGCGGGCCGTGTGACGAACCAGCAAGAAACGCTCCACCTCTTTGACGAGATCACTGGGTAGTGGAAGCAGCCGCGATTTATGAAACTTGGAGGGCCGAATCAAGAGTGTTTGGGCCTGCGGATTATAGTCCTGCAGTGTCAGTCGCAGCAGTTCACCCCGGCGAAGACCGGTGGTGTAGAGCAGGACAATCGCCAGCCGGGTGGTGGCTCGGCGCAAGGGCGATCCCGATAGATCGTCACAATGGTCAAGTAGCTTTGCCACATCCTGATTCGAGAAGATGTACGGCCGCACCACAGGGCAAGCTTTTGGGAACTGTGTCGGATCAGGGACAAAACAATCTGGAACCGTCCGCCGACGATAGAGGCAGAAGTGCCTGACGGCGCGCATTCGAACCAGTTTGGTGTTTGGAGAAAGGGATTCCAGAGTCTGATACCACTTCTGGAAGGTCTCCTGCGTCAGATCGGTCGCTTTACCCAATCCGCATAGGAAACGGTCCAGATGGAAGAATATTCGGCATGAGGTGTCGAAAGAGCGCCCTAGTACCTGCTTCAGCGCGATATACCGCCGCAGGTCGGGGGCCAGCACCGAATGAAAGGAGCCTGGGATGTTCATCGCCCCTCCTTTCCATGCGGACGGGCAGAAGACGGCACCGGTAGGGCAACAGTGCGCAGATCCTCGGTGGCCAAACGGAGGTAAACGGTGGTGCTCTCCGGCGATTGATGGCCTAACAAGTCTCCGATGGTTTTCAAGGGCAAGCCTTGGCGGAGGAGATGAAGAGCATAGGAGTGGCGAAGGCAGTGAACTCCCTTAAAGGGAATCTCCAAGCCACTCCTCATGGACCACGCTTGAAATGCTTCGATCACGGCCGTTGGTTTCAACGTGCCACCCGGTGCCTTGAGCCGAAGGAATACCTGCCGATAGGCGCCATACCGGGGAACCTTCGCCAGGTAGTCGTGAATCGCGGACCCGACCGCATTTGTCAGTGGGAGTTCCACCGCGTGGCCCGTCTTGCTCTGGCGAATGCGCAGACGTCCGCCTCGCCACAGGATGTCGTCGAGGGTGAGAGCTACGACATCGCACGCGCGCAGGCCATAGGTTGCGATCAGCGAGAAAATGGCGTAATCACGTTTGCCGATCGTGGAATCCCGGTCGATGGAACCGAGAAAGCTTGCGACAGTTGACCACGGCAGCGAACGTGGGAGCTGCTCTTGGCGATAGACTCGTGGTGTATCAATCATTCCGTCGAGTCCCGCGGGTGCAACTCCGCCGGCGGCCAGGAAGCGGAGGAAGCCTCGCAGCGTGGCAATGGGCTTCTGTAAGCCGACGCGGCCCATTCGCCGGCCCAAGTGCCGGACGAATCCCTCAATATCGATTGCGCGAAGCGATGCCAGCTCATCCGGCACCCCCTTGAATCTCAACCAGGTCAGGAACTCGGCGACGATGTGGCCCTGGCGCTGGACCGTGGAGGGAGCGTACCCTCTTACCTCCCGCAGGTGTGCCATGAAGGCACCCGCAAGAGTATCCACCGGACCGGGTGGGGGTACAGATGACTTCTTGAGACAACCACTCTCATCAAGGAACCGCGCCAGCACACGGACGCTGCCGGCCTCTTCGGGAAACTTCCGGCGAAACAGCAGATGGCAAGCTGCCAAGTGCTGCTCGCTGACATCCTCAATACGTTGAACGGCTCGCCGTCTTAGGTACGTCGCGGCATGGGCCGCCATGCGCATTTCATATCGGGTAGATCGCCATGTGTAGCGCTGCTCTTGCAGCCAACCAGCGTAGCGATCCATCAACGGTCCCAGGACTGGCAGTGACAGATATCGGTGGGAATCTTGAGGGAAGATCTGGGTAATCATTGGAGCCTCCAAAAATGGAATTGAGTGCTGACGTTCCCATCAGCACCGGCTCCGATGCTACCCATTAATGTGCAGTCTTTTTTCAGAAGCCTCACGTGGCAAAGCGTCCCGAGGAAGGAACTGCACATTACTGAACACTGAACATTAGTCGTACACCAAAATGCGAATCGCGGTTCCGCGCCGGCTGCGGAAGACAAACAAACAACCGGAGAAAGGGTCGGTCTGCAGCCTCTCCTGACACAACCGCGCCAGCGAGTCGATGCCCTTGCGGCCGTCCACCGCCTCCACTGCTACCAAGATGCGCATCTCCGGGGTGATCTGGATCATGGCTCGCAATTCCACAACGCCCGGCTCAGCGCCACCAGCTCTTCCCTCGCGACACCCTTGAGTTCGATCCTCATCCGGCACCGCGGCCCTTCCAGCTCGACCACGGCTCCCGGAAAACTACCGGGAGGTGGTGCCATCAGCTCCACAAACGTCGGTGATCCGGTGCGCCGTGCACGGCGCGGAACGTCTGCCGGGGCCTTCGCCACGCGCCTCTTCACCGCCGGTGCTGCAGCTTCCGCCCGCTGCTTGAGCTTGCCATACTCCAGGTGCAGAGCTTTCGCGGTGGGATTAATCCCATGCTCGCGGGCCAGTTCTGCCGCCGCCGCCCACAAAGACTCGGGAATCGGCAAGCGGCCCGTGTGCGTACTTCGCCATCGCCTGAGGCGTCGGTAAACCTTCTGCATGTTAGGGGGAATATCAGGAATCTCGTCGGCCATCGTCTGCCCTCCTCGCCCTGGCTGGGCATGAGACCGACGCTACCACGACGGCAAAGCCGAGTTAAGCAGGCTTACCGAAGGGACACATTGAGCCGAAGCTGGGAAGACACCCGCTCTGCCGCTCTCCAGAAAAGCAAGCAGAGGTTTGGACATCCGACCGCTTTCAAGATCGTCGAGGGCATCGAGCAGGACCCGCCCGACGATCCCGAGGCTCACGGCGCTGCACTTTCCCACGGTGTCGAAGGGCGTGTGCCACCCGAGGCTCACGGCGCTGCACTTTCCCACGGTGTCGAAGGGCGTGTGCCAGAAAATGTTGAACGGGCCGTAATCGAGCGAAATTAACTCAACGGCGGGAATCCCAGCCCGAACAAAAGGCACATGATCATCCTCCACCGAAAGCGGCCGTTCCAGAAAATACCGCCCGTAACCGAGGTCCTGGGCGTCACTAAAAATGAGATCGGTGAGCTGAGAATCCGAGTGACTCTCACGGCGGATGTGAAGGTTCCTATCCCCGATCATATCCACGTTGAACATGGCGCGAATCTGCTTCACCTGGTCCGCGCTGAGCGACTGGGCAAAGTGGCGGCTCCCGTACAAGCCATCCGAGGCAGACCGGTCTTTCAGTGCCTCTTGGCCGTCAAATAAGACAATCCAGTACGTAAAGCGATTTCTCCGCTGAGCGAGCACGTGGGCCATTTCAATGAGGAAAGCTGTGCTGGACGCGCCGTCATTGGCTCCGACGAAACGCATCTTCATCCTCTTGGTGTCGTAATGCCCGCCAAGAATGACCATCTCCGGCCGAGCGCCGGGAATTTTAGCGATGACGTTGGTCATCTCGATTTCGCCCACTGGTGTTGAGGCCTTGAAACTGTCGAACTCGACGTTGTGGACATCCACGCCAGCGCCAAGCAGCGAACGGTGGATCAAGAGATAGGTCCAGTCGTGCGCGTCTGAACCCGGTGGCCTCGGTCCGAGGGCCGCGAATCTCTCCAAATCCTCAAAAGCGCGTTGTTCATTGAACGGGCTGGGGAGGAGCTTTGCGTCTGCACTTTCTGTCCATACTAAAACCCCACCCAAACTCATCAGGCAGAGCAACGCGAGTATCCCCAGAATCGAAGTCATTCCGAAGCGGCGGGATCGCCAACTCGACCAAGGCCTGTTCCTTGGCGGCTTCGCGACGCGGCCATTTAAAGGATTACTGAACATATAATTGAGCTTCTCCAATGGTTTCTTGTTGATCCAGCGTGAGGGCAGGGCTGACGGTGGGGACTGCTTTTGCCAGGTCGTCTCATCCGGTGGGGAAGGTGTCGCCGCGGCGACAAAACAGACGCCCGCCATGCCGCCAGCGCAAGCAGTCCCCATCTCGCCGTGCCCGCGAGGAGAAGGGACACCAGAAAAGGGGCATGCTTAGGTAAATCTAAGGTAAAGAGGAAAGAGTTGGGAGGTGCCCTACTTCGGGGGCATCTGAAAGGGGCTAACCACTATCCTACCTTACGTCGAGATCCCTCTCGTAGCGAATGCGCATCCACTCCAGGTCAACCCTGGGATCGGCTTTCTCTGCACATTTGAGGGCTTCAGCTTTGTTAGCGGCAGGCCCTTCCCAGACCGTCCATTCGTGTGCCCCCGGCCGGTCTTGAGCCGCCGGGCCTGAAACGGCTTCGATATTACCGCTGACCAGCGCGATGACTTTCCAATCGGCCATGTGGTTGTCAATGTTCCCTGCGGAGTATTTTAACAGAGTCGGAGCGAGATGCTGCCAGTCCAGAATAAAACATCGATGGGAATTATCATTGAGCCGAAACCCGGAACATACGCGTTAGTTCTTTCCTGCCGAACTAATGCCCGTATTCAGGTCGGGCGCCTGGGAACGATGCGGCTTCAGCGCGGATATTACGTTTATTTGGGCAGCGCGTTGGGGGCTGGTGGCCTGCGTGCCCGGATTGCCCACCATCAAAAGCGGTCCACCCGGCCGCACTGGCACATCGACTACCTGCGAGCGCACACCCAGATTCAATGTATTTGGTTTAGCTATGGTGAGCGACGACGGGAGCACCAATGGGCCCGTGCGATGCTGACGATGAGGGGCGCCAAGGTCGCGCTCCTCGGGTTCGGAGCCTCAGACTGCGATTGTCGCTCGCATATTTACTTCTTCAGGCGTTGCCCATCGCGGATCAGCTTCCAGCGAGGGCTGGGAAGGCGACACCCTCACGCGGAGGAAATCTAGCCTGGCAAGTGGGGTCGCGTTTCCGCGGGCCGACATCTCCCAAGCGAATCGGGCTTTTGGGGAGTAGTATTGTTTCAAGTTAAACGAGGGACTGCGAGGGGATAAGCAGGATCCTACCGTATGTTAGGATCCCTCTCGCAAGTGGTAGCACTTGATGGAGGATGCGCATGATTGATGTAGAAGTCTTGGAATCGATTATGCAGTCAGCAGGCCAAGAAGCTTTGGTAGCAGGCTATGCGGAAATCACTCCGGCCCACCTCGCAATTGCCTTGTCCCGCTTTTCCGAAAGGGAGCCTCGCATTCAACTGCAAGTGTTATTGCCGCCGTTCGCCACGAGTTCGAGGACTTCGGGATCGAGCCTCGCACCTTCCGCCGCAGATTGCGGGGAGTGCTGGGCAATAAGGGAGCAGATGCGGGTGGGGGAGCAATTCGAGCTTCTATTGCCAGCAAGGCTGTCTTCGCCAGCGCGGAGAGAATTGCGGCGCAAGAGCAAGTGCCGTTGCATGCCCGACATCTGGTCCGTGCGCTGTTCGTTTTCTCAGCCGAAAGTGCCGAGCCAGCCAAAGCGGGACCGTCTGGCCGGGGACGGCCCCAGCCCTTGGAAGATATTCCGAGTGAGCTGTAGCGGAGTGGGAGGTCCGCTTATGTTTACAAGCGATGCCCAAACCGTAATTGATCGCGCCAAGGACATAGCTGTTTCAAACCGCATCAACCAACTTAACCTGGATGCAATTGTGGCGTCCCTCGTAATGGATAGCTTCAGGACCTCCGCATCTATTACTTCCTCCAACATGTTCCCGCATGTCCCAGAATCTTGCCCGGGCCATGCAATAAATATTCGGAGCAGAGAACACACCAGCCCACGTGATATCCCCAAGTGTGAAGATGGTCGAGGCACGGTTCGGCTGCCGGAATGAGTCGGCATCCTAGACGGTGATGTGCAAGAAATCACCGGTGCTCTGCGGGTTCTCATCACGCACTCAGTCCTGCGGGAGCGGTCGGCGAATTGTCATCGAGTTCCGGGCGAGAGTAGTCAATTGGGCTGAGATTAATCATGAGATGTTTACGAATCTTTTCAATCTCCGCCGGGCTGAAGTCTTTCTTGAGGAGGTATTCAATTGGTTCCACCTGTCTTGGTTGGCCAAATGCTAAACGGTAAATTGAGAGTGTCTTCAGGATTGTGCTCAACTTGCCTTGGTCCCGGCTGTAAGGGTACATCGGGATTATCCGTTCGATCTTCACCGCATCGGTGTCCACGTGCCAATAAGGGACGAGTTCACACTTGAGCGTGTTGGCTCTCTCCTTTCGGTCCGCTATTGAGAACAGAGCCTCCCATAGGTCCCGATTATGCTTTTCGCCGTGTAGGTGAGCCGAATACTTGGCCGCAATCGCTTGGCGAATTACAAGCCCCTTAAAGCGATTGATGCGACCCTCGCGTTGTTCTAAGTCGATTGGATTATCAGGAAG
>JBEKLF010000405.1:0-6235 GCA_050010335.1 Terriglobia bacterium | reverse complement strand
ACCCTACGACACAGCCGCCACCCGTCTCAACACGCCCCCATTCCTGCGCCCAATTCCCCTCGTCTCGCCGCTCCTGCCTCCCGCCAGCCTCGCGCCCTCCCCCACTGTCTGAATCGCAGTAATTAGGTTCTTTATCCTTGACATGAAAAACCTAGCGGAATAAGATTCGCTCCGACGGAAGAATTTAATGGCGCTCAGCTGAGTTCGACATTGAAGGCAGAACACAGTCAGACAATTAGCTTTATCAATCTTGCCGAGCGAGGTTGACGAACATCCTTCCACTTTGACCAGAGCCTAGGCAGTTTTTGTCCAAGGTGAGCGTGCACACTTTGGATGTGAATTGGGTGAAATTGCCATGGTCATCGTATCAATTCCGCGGCGCTGCCGGATACCTCTAGCCGGAGTTACGGTCGCGGGTCACATTCCCCCTGTCAGCTTGGCATATGGGGCGGGAGGCACAGGCCAAGAATGCTTCTCTCCCCCTCCTTTCGTCGGATTGCGTCTTGGAATTCGTTGGGAGGTGTGTGTCATGAGACGATTCATCTTATTGGTTTTAGGGTTCCTCTTTCTGTTCAGCGCCGTTGTTTGGGCGCAGGACACGGCAAACATCGTGGGGACTGTAGCGGACACTTCGGGCGCCGTCATCCCGAATGCGAAAGTTGTGGTGTCCAACCCTAATCGAGGTTTCACTCGCGATCTGACCAGTAGTTCGGCAGGTGAATTCTCCGTATCCAGGATTCCCATCGGCGACTACGTGCTGACGGCGGAGGCCAAGGGTTTTCAGAAGCTCGTGCGCTCCGGCATCACCCTGGCGGTTGGCCAGACCCTCCGCGTCGACCTGCAACTCACCGTTGGCGCGATGACTCAGGAAATCACTGTCAGTGGGAACATCGCCAAGGTCGAAACCGAGAACGCCACGGTTTCCGACGTGGTGACTTCGAGGCAGATCGAGAACCTGAACCTCAACGGCCTGAATTTCGCCTCGCTTGAGACGCTGGTGGCTGGGGCGGTGGAAGACAACGGCAACGATACTTCGCAACTGGGTCACACCGGCGCGGAGCCCTCCATCTCCTTCAACGGCAACCGCATGGAGTACAGCAACCTGGAAATCGACGGCGGCAACGACTCAGATGAGGGATCGGGCGGCAACGGCGGGGACGTTACGCCGGCGCTCGAATCCATCGCAGAATTTCGAATTAGTACGTCCAATTACGGCGCGGACATCGGGCAGCACGCCGGGGCCATCATCGAAATTGCTACCAAAGGCGGCACCAAGGATTTCCACGGCAGCGCTTACGAGTTCGTGCGCAACGACGCGATGGACGCCAACGACTGGTTCATCAATCAAACCATTGCCCCTCCGGGCGGCGAGGCCCCGAAGACCCCGCTGAAGTGGAACATCTTCGGTTACACGCTGGGCGGGCCGTTCTACATCCCGGGCCATTACAACCAGGACAAGCGCAAGACCTTTTTCTTCTGGTCGCAGGAGTGGGCCCGTTATCGTGCAGGCAACGTCATCAGCGCGAACGTCCCCACGCTGCGCATGCGCCAGGGCGACTTCAGCGAGTGCGACCCCAGTTCCCCCAACGCCAATTCCATCGTCATCAGCCAAGGGTGCGTGGTGCCAGTGGTGAACGGCCTGCCGACCGATATGATTTCTTCCATTGACCCCAACGGCGCCGCTTTGCTCAACGGACTGATTCCGCTTCCGAACAACGGCATCGACGGTTACGCGGCGGCTCACAGCCAACCCACTAACTACAGCAGCAAGTCGATTCGCGTGGACCACAACATCAGCGACAAGGCTTCGCTCTTCGTTCGCGTCACCAAGGACGCGTGGCTCAAGACCGTCGCACCTCCGTTGTGGGTGGGCGCCAACTACGATACGGGCGTGACCGATTTTAATGTTCCCGCCACCCAGGCCGTGCTGCACTTCACGTATAGCTTCCGGCCCAACCTCATGAACGAGTTCATCATGGCCTATGCCGACGACCCGCACTTCATCAACAACAAGGCGGGCCCCGCCAGCCCCGCGGGGTCCATCGACAAGCCTTCCAGTTGGACGGCCGGCAACTTCTTTCCCCCCAACGCCGCCAATCCCTTCCTGCCTTCCGTTTCGATCAGCGGAGGGACGGCGGGAAGCTACGTCGAAGACTTGGGCAACTACATGGGGAAGTACAACACCAACCCCATCTACACGTGGAAGGACAACCTCGCCTACACGGTGGGCAGGCAGACCCTCAAGTTCGGGTTCTATTTGGAAAAGTACCAGAAGAACGAGCAGTTCGGTTTTAACACCCAGGGCTACTACACCTTCAGCCCCGGGTGGCCGGGTTCGAGTGGCAACGCCTTGGCGGATATGTATCTGGGCAATATCCAATCCTATGAGGAAGGAACGCTGAACTTCAACGGCCAGCCCGCGGGCGGTTACGGCTACGGCCATTTCCGGCGCACCGACTTCGAACCCTACGTCGAAGATGACATCAAGGTCAATCGCCGGTTGACGCTAAACCTCGGCGTGCGTTATTACTTGCTCGTCCCCTTCCACGATGTTTCCAGGCCGCAGAACTTCGACTCCACCTTCATCCCCTCCTATTACAATCCGGCGCTGGAAGATTTGATCGAGTTCGATCCCGTCACGGGCAGCCCCGTCCTGGTCTCGGACCCGGCCACTGGCCACATCCATGACTTCACAACTTTCGGGAATGGTCTAGTCAACTGCGGTAAGGGCGGGATCGTGGCGGGTTGCATCAAGCCCTACTACGGTGGGATTGGCCCGCGCTTCGGCTTTGCTTTCGACCCCACCGGATCGGGCAAGACCGCCATCCGGGGTGGCTACGGCGTTTACTTCGAGCCGGGCAATGGCAACGAATCGAACATTGAAGGACTGGAAGGTAACCCGCCCTTCACGCTGGCTCCCTCCGGCTATAATATCGTCGGCTACTCGAACGTCCTGCCGGGCGCATACGGGCCACCGGGCATGTCCGCCGTTCCCTTCTACCAGAAGCCGCCCAGCACCCAGCAGTTCAATCTCGACGTCGAGCGCCAAATCGGCGGGAATAACCTCCTGACCGTGGCCTACGTCGGAACCCTGGGCCGGCACTTGGCCACAGCGCGGAACCTCAACCAGATTCCCGTCGGGGTCACCATGGTGAACGTCCCTGCCCTGGCAGGCTTCGCCGGGGTCGACAACCTTAACCCGTCGGACACCGCGCCCATGTGCGATGCAGCCGGCAACTGCGATGTGCAGCGAATCCTGATGAACACTCAGCAGCCGGGAATTTTCTTCAATACCTATCGCGGCTATGGGGGGATCACCGACAAGCAGAACACCGCCGTCTCCCACTACAACGCGCTCCAGGCCAATTTCCGGCACACCACGAGTTACGGCCTGACGCTCCAGGCCGCCTATACCTGGTCGCACATGATCGACGATTCCACCTCCACCTATTTCTCGACCGGGGTGGACGACGACTACAATTTGAGCCGGTGGAAGGCGACCGCCGACCTTAACCGCAGCCAAGTCCTGGTCATGAATTACATCTACAACCTGCCCTTCTTCAAGAACTCCTCCTACGCCGCGGCGAGGCAGGCACTGGGAGGATGGCAGGTGAGCGGCATCACCAGCTTCTATACCGGTGAACCGGTGGACTTTAGTTGTGGCGTCAGCGGGTTCGCCACCGGCATCGGGGGGGGAGTCCGCTGCAATACCGTGGGAGCGCTGAAGATCCAGAAGGGCACGGTTAACGATCCTCAGTTTGGTCCGGTCCCGACTTGGTTTAATCCCAGCGTGATCGCCCAACCACTCGCCAGCCAGCTCGTGGCCAATGGTGAAGCCGGCATGTTCGGCTACATGGGTCGTAACGCCTTGACGGGCCCGGGCCGCAACAACTGGGACTTGGCTTTGCACAAGGACTTCAAGTTGCCTTGGTTCCGGACTGAAAACTCAACGCTGCAGGTCCGCCTTGACACCTTTAATAGCTTCAACCATCCGCAGTGGAAATACATCAATGCGGGATGCAGCTCCAGTATAACTTTCGGGCAGCCATGCACCCAAGTGGGCAATGGCGAGGTTAGCGGTGCTTGGAGCCCACGTAACGTCGAGTTGGGTATGAAATTCCTCTTCTAGCCCCATCAACCTTCGCTCGGCCCCTGGAGCAGCGCTCCGGGGGCCGAGTCGAAGCTCATCAGTTCATCCTCAAGGACTATGCCAGCGCTGAGCGAGGGTTTCAGGAGGTTGTGCGGCTCGACCCCCACTCGGCCACCACGCGCACTAACCTGGGAGTCGTGTACATGCGGACAGAGAAGTACGATTCCGCCATTCGGGTGTTCCTGGAAGCCAAGAAATTGAAGCCGAGTACCCCCGGATCGATCTGAATCTGGGCTTGGTCTATTCCCACAGACTGGAATGTTCCAAGGCCATCACGGAATTCTCTCACGTACTCCAGTCCCAACCGGACAATTACCAGGCTCGCTATCTCCTGGGGATGAGCTACCTCCTCGAGGACAATTCCCAGCATGCCGTGCAGGTTCTCGAACCCCTGGCGAGCGGAGAGCAGGACAACCCGGATTTCCTTTTCGCGTTGGGTATCTGCTACGGCAAACTGAAACGGGGAGAGGAATCCCAAAAGGCCTTCGACCAGATGCTGCGTGTCGGCAGCGACACCGCTCACAAGCATTTCCTGCTGGGAAAGGCATACCTCGATCTCCCCCAAAACCAGCAGGCCAGGTGGGGAACTGGAGAAGGCTATCTCCCTTGATTCCAAGCTGGGTTTTACGCACTTCAATTTAGGCCTTGCTTATAAGCGTATGGGAATGCTCCAGGAGGCTGCCAAGGAGATCGACGCAGAGATACCTCTCACTCCTCCCGAACCCTGGAGCTACGAAAGTCGCGGAGAGGTTTGCCTCGACCTGAATCAACCGGACGAAGCCATCAAGTCCTCCCGCCAGCTTGTAGACGCGGTGCATTTCCGGTGAATCGACGGCGACATGAAATTTCAGCTCGCCAATGCCCTTTGCGCCACGTGCGACATTTCCCCGCAAGACATCCTCGGTTCGGGACTCAGCCACATCAGAGCAGGCGAAGCGCATGAAGAAAGTAGGGGCCTCGGCCTCGAGGGCCGCACAGCTCGCGTTGTCCCCCAGTTCCGACAACATCCATCCTTCCCCGGGCAGCAGCACAGTCTTGTTAACACTGTGGTAAACCTGATGAGCAATCAGTTGCTCGTCGGTACGATGGGCGTAATTCGTATGCTGGTGGAAGTCTAAGATGGGTTCCCCCGTAATAGAATTTGCCAGTCCAGGAGCAGCAGCCAGAGCCGAGATTGCTCCGATGAAATCCCGTCGCGTTAAGTTCTCCATGAGGGGAAGCGGGCTCCTTCTATGACAATTCGCTCTGCCAAGGCTCTATCGGATGACTGTAAATGCCAAGCGGCAGACGAGCCAGCGCAAGTCTGGGCTGGGATCCAGGAAATCTGAATAGCTCAATCTGGAAACCACAACGCTAGCAGGCGTTCATTCCTTCCGCCGGGCGTCACGTCAGGTCGGCAGCGTTCCGCTGAACCTTATCAAACGCCTCGACGACATTGTCCACATCTTCCTTCGAGCCGATCAAAACTTGCTGGACCAAGTACTTACTGGTGGCGCACAGCTCGTCGTTGTGCGGGCAGTGACTCCGTTTTCGATATTTGTCCAGGCGTTCCTTCGTGAAGGCCGTTTGAAACCCCCGCGAGGTGAGGTTGGCCTCGATAAACGGCTCCTTATTGAGCGGCGGATAACCCGCACTGATGGGAATGCCCTCCGCGTTGAGCGCCTCGATCAATTTCGCACACGAGAGACCATTGAAATGCGCCGCGTCGTACCGCAGACCGAAGCAGTAGTAATTCTGCCGGGTGGATTCCGGGTAACTCTCTTGCGGGTAAACTCCAGGTATTTTCTTGAGCTCCTCTCGCATATAAGCCGCGTGCCTTTCGCGTAGAGCACACATCTCATCCATGCGAGCCAATTGCGCCATCAGCACTGCCGCCGCAAAGTCGGAGATGCGGCATTTGGTACCGCTATTGCATACTTGCCTGTCTTTGGATCATGGCCAAAGTCTCGGAAGGTATAGGCCCTGTTAATTCTAATGCGCGTTCAAGTTGAGACTAACAATCCAAGGCCAAGCCGTGAGACTGCGCAAGCGCTGCGGGTCTGCAGCGAGCCGGGGCAATCCCTGGTGCAACTGGCGGATGACGGC
>JBEKLF010000404.1:0-6237 GCA_050010335.1 Terriglobia bacterium | reverse complement strand
TCCATCGTTCACCCTCCGGGTGTGGGTCTAGATTTCTTCGCAAAATCTCTATAACACACATCCCGTGAGGGTGAACGCCTTTTCTGCGGTCTCCCGCTCGTTTCAATCGCGATTCTTGGGTCTAAGCTTGGCGTGCAAAGGTAGCGTGCCCCGGTGCTTCCCGCCCTTGCCGTATACTCCCACTCGGCTTCCGTGGGCAGCCGACCTCCTGCCCAGCCGCGGAACGCCTCGCCTCCTCCCAACCGACATTCACAATCGGATGTGCTCGTTGCTCCAGCCTGGGTTGCTGTAGGGAGAGGGGAGCATACCTTTTCCTGTGGCTGCCGCAAAACGCTTGTAGGCCCCCCGTTGCTTAAAATGCCTACTTCCGAAGGCGTCGCAGATGGTAGCTTTGTAATCACACTTGCGAACAAAACCCGGCGCTCCGCTCATGTTGGCTAGCCAACCCAGGACGATTTGCAAGTACATTGGCAGGCATCTGAGGTAAACCTACAATCAGATTAATCTGGGCGGGCCAGCAGGAGAAAAAGGGGTGAAACAAAATGGTCAACAAAACCCCTTGGCGGCATCGGCAAATCTCCATTGCCATGGATTCTCGCTATGCCTGCCTAGAAGAGAGACACGATGGCAAGTCGAGTCTCGAAGGCGGGTTTTGGTGGCGCGCAGCTTCGCGCCAAACTTCTGTATATCGTTCTATCTTATGCTGCTTTCAGCTTCCCGTTAACCACTCTCCGGTTAACCTCAGATTTTTTGTTATCAATACTGTATCTAAGAACGTACTCCCCGTCCTCTACGGTCATACCGGACACGGGGGAAAGTTCCTCCTCCTCAACAACGAAGTCTCTTGGAACGGCTTTTGTCCCCCATAGTTCCCGTAGGGTGAGGAGTATCTTGACTTGGTAAGTTTTGGTCCCGGTGAGCGTTCCGATAACGGTGATTTTAGTATGCGGATTCTCTCTGCTCATAAATTCACCTTGTTGTAGCACCTGTCTTTTCTTACTCTTTCCCCCCGAACAATTCAAGACTAAACTTCTCCCACGCGGGAGATGCCATGGGCGACGAACTCGAGGGAAAAAGAGGAGACAAATGAGCCTTGGGATTTCAGAAGGCGCAACCCCCGAATAGCTCTAACGGTACAGCACCTCCCTTCAACCGCGATCACTATATAGCGATCCGGGAGCGCGCATTTACGCTCCTATCCAGAGAGCAGCGAATCTCAGTAAATGGGTGATAAACTCGCTGAGGACAGAGGAAGACGACGCGGGACCTGTCGGTCCTGACAGGGAGGGAGGTCTGCGAGATGATCGACGATCTTTGTGGAGCCCCTATCGACGACTATATCTTGCAGGATAAGGTCGGAGAAGGCAGCTTTTCGGTTGTCTACTTGGGGGTGAAAAGGCACACGGATGAGCCAAGGGCATTCAAGATCGCTCGGAATGAGGTGAATCAGACCGCCAGCAGCACCCACCAAGTGTGGACCCAGGCACTGATGGACGCGACCGGCGTGATCGTGTCCGCGCCGGTGAACCCATCCGTCTTCCTCCGCAAGCAGTTCCAATACTTGCAAGAGGCAGGCCCATCGCTTTTCCCCAGGGTGGATGGCCTGGTGGAATTCAGGGGCGGCGCGGCCATGCAGATGGAGTTCCTGGAAGGTTTGAGCCTGCGGGAGCTGATGTTGCGGAGTGAGGTACCCGATGACGTGCTTCTCCGGCTGGCGAGAACCCTTGCGGAGCTTGAGCAGCGGGGCCTGGAGCATGGCGATCTGAAACCGGAGAATATCTTTGTGACCGGCGAGCGCGTGGTCCTTTTGGATCCAGGTTTCTTTGGGCAATTGCTGTTAACGCCGGGCGCCTCCTACGTCAGGGTCACCACTCCAGAGTATTATCCGTCTTTAGAGCCACAGGACATAACGGCGTTGGGGTTGATTCTCCTCGAGCTCACGACCGGCGTGAGATTGACACGGGGCGTTAAGGAAGGCCAAGTGGGGCCGGGGTTGGCCGCCCAGCTTGAGGAATTTCACATGGGTAACAACTACTTCTTCGACTCCATTAGCCAGATTAGCGGGGGCACGCGGGGCGGAGAGCTCCTGGCTGCCTCGCCGCTTCAGCCCGTCATCTCCAAAGCCCTGGGCCTGGAATGCAGCGCCGCCGGTACACTTGACCTGGGATACAAGTACCCGGGATTTGCGGCTCTCGAATCGGACTTACAAGAGCTTCTGGGGTCGAGGCACGTCGTCTCGCCGGGGGTCTCCCCTGCGGATCGTCTGCCGGCCAATATTCCTCTTCCCCCGCACAGCCAAACCCGTCCTGAGGCGATCCCCCTGGAGGCGGTCTGTTATCACTGCGGCAAGCCCTTGAATGGCAAAAACGCTTGCCCCCACTGCGGCGTTTCGTGCGTGGCGCCTCTGTGTCCACGGTGTGGCAAACCGGTAAGCCACACCCTGGATCACAAGGAGTCATTCGCGGAGGGAAACGGGAGAGTCGCTTGGAATTCCGATTGGGATGGGCGTTGCGTCGAATGCGGACTGGAGTTTGCATCGACGATTCGCATCCGAACCGGGCACCACACCTTCTTCGTAAGAGGAGACGCCGAGCTTCAAGAGGAATTTCAACTTAATAACACTTTAGAGGGCCAGAGCATTCTCCAGATTCGTGGAACGGAAAGCGTGTATGCGGATTGCGACGATTGGGAATACCTGCCTGCCATTGAAGTTCGGGTCCGGCGGGCCGTGGCGGCCAATGCTGGCAAGGAGGGAGAAGGGCTTACGAAAGAAGTCTGCGTCACCATGACCCTGGAGGAGTGGAACACCGTTTTCGAACAGCTCCTCGGGCCGCTGGGGGTCCTCGTGCAGCGGCGGAAATGGTCCAGAGACACCACTTGAAGAGAGACCCGGCATGAGGAAGGGCTAACCGGCTGACTCAGACCCCCGCACTAGGGGGTCTGTGAAAGCTTGCTCTCCAGGGTAATCACCGGTAGGATATCCTCACCATCAGGGCATGAACCGTCAGGCGATTGCGGCAGTATCAGCATGATCTTCACCTTACCTTCAACTTCGCTACGGCGTCGCTGCGCAGCACTGATTTCCTTCCTCACAAAAGCGCCGGTTCCGCATGGCGAAACCGGCGCCCATCGATTACTGCTCGATCTTTCTCCCCTGGTCGACCCCTAGTGTTTTCCGTGGGGAGGATGACGCTCAGAATGGTCCGCGTGCTCGGCGGGCGCCGCGGGCTCACCCGTCTTGGCGCGCTGGTCACGCAAAACCGCTTTGCGGCTCAAGCGCACCTTGTTGCCCTCGACGGAAATGACCTTCACCAGGAGTTGGTCGCCCATTTTTAGCTCCTCGCGGATATCGCGGATGCGATGCTCCGCCACTTCGCTGATGTGAAGCAAACCATCAGTGCCGGGGAAAATTTCCACGAAAGCGCCGAAATCGGCCAGCCGCACAACTTTGCCCAGATAGGTCTTCCCAATCTCGGCTTCCGCCAGCAGGTCGCGGATCATCTTCAATGCCTTGGAGGCCGAGGGTTCATCGGTAGCGGCGACGTTCACACTGCCGTCGTCTTCGACGTCAATTTTCACGCCCGTCTGCTCGATGATGCCACGAATGACCTTGCCACCGGGCCCGATGAGTTCGCCGATCCTCGAGGGATTGATCTTCATCGCGTAGATGTGCGGCGCATAGGTCGAGATGTTCGTGCGCGGCGTGGCCAATGTCTCCAGCATTTTACCGAGCACGTGCAAACGCCCGGCCTGAGCCTGGGTCAAGGCCTCCGCCATGATCGCGGGAGTAACGCCCGTGATCTTGATATCCATTTGGAGGGCGGTAATTCCGTCCTTGGTTCCGGCGACCTTAAAGTCCATGTCGCCGTAATGATCCTCGGGGCCCGCAATGTCGGTGAGGATGGCGTACTTGTCACCTTCCTTCACCAGGCCCATGGCAATTCCCGCCACCGGCGACTTCACCGGAACCCCAGCGTCCATCAAGGCCAACGTCCCGCCGCAGACTGTGGCCATGGAAGATGAACCGTTTGACTCCAGGATGTCTGACACCACGCGAACCGTGTAGGGGAAATCCTTCTCTTCTGGAAGCATGCTAATCAGCGCGCGCTCGGCCAAAGCTCCGTGCCCGATCTCGCGCCGTCCGGGACCCCGCAGGAACCCAACCTCACCCACGCTGAACGGAGGGAAGTTGTAATGGAGCATGAAACGTTTGAAAGCTTCACCCTCCAGCACATCCAGGCGCTGCTGATCTTCGCCGGTCCCCAGCGTCGCGGTCACCAACGCCTGGGTTTCGCCGCGCGTAAACAGCGCTGATCCATGCGTCCGGGGAAGCATCCCAACTTCGCAATTGATGGCACGCACTTGATCGAAGGCGCGTTTGTCCGGCCGTTGGCGCTTCTGCAACACGTCATCGCGGAACAATCGCTCTTCCACGTCGTCAACAAAGTGCGCCACGAGCTTGCGCTTGGCCACATCTTCCTCGGGATAGCTTGTCACCAAGGCTTTTCGCAGCTCGGAAATCTTGCGATGGCTTTCCAGCTTGATGTACTTGGACGTATCCATGGCTTCGTGGAGAGATTCCTCGATCTTGCCGCGAACCTCCTGGTAAAGGGCTTCATCGCGGGCCGACGCAGTGAACTCGCGCTTCTTCAACCCCAGCTTTTGAAAGAGTTCTTTCTGCGCCGCGACGATCCTGCGGATTTCGCCGTGCGCGTGTTGAATCGCCTCAATAATGCTCGCTTCGGAAACTTCCTTCGCGCCCGCCTCCACCATCACAATGGCATCTTCCGTGCCCGCCACAACCAGGTTCAGCACGCTGTTCTTGATTTCGCTATAGGTGGGGTTAGTGGTCAGGCGCCCGTCTACCAGTCCCACGCGCACCGCGCCTACGGGATCGAGAAACGGGATGTCAGAAAGGTAGAGCGCCGCGGTGCCCGCAACCAGTCCTATGACGTCGGGGTTGTTCTCGGTATCGGCTGAAAGCACCATGGCAATAACTTGGGTTTCGTCCCTGAAGCCATCGGCAAAGAGAGGCCGGATGGGCCGGTCAATCAGGCGGCTGGTGAGAATCTCCTTCTCTGTCGGCCGTCCTTCTCGCTTGAAAAAGCCGCCGGGAATTCTTCCCGCGGCGTAGGTATATTCGCGATAGTCCACGGTGAGGGGGAAAAAATCTATCCCTTCCCGCGGGTTGGTTGAACACGCCGTTGCCAGGACCACGGTGTCACCATAACGCACGTAGGCGGAGCCATTGGCTTGCTTCGCCACTCGGCCACATTCAATTGAAAGGGTATTTGAACCCAGGGTAATACTAACTTGTTCCATTTAATCCTCCAACAATCCACGCCGAGCACCGTCAAGGGGCCACATAGCGGGTCATGGCATGCGCAACGACCGGCCGAGGTGTTTGACTACACCCCGCCATCAGGCATGCAGGTTATTCAGGGAGCTGCGAATCGAGGTGGATGTTGAACGGAGGGGAACCCCAGGCCCGGTCTGGAGGCACCCCAAAAGCAAAAGCGATCCACACCGGTAAACCGGGGGATCGCTTCGACATTACACCCTGTCTGCTCAAAAAACTTGAAACTTTATACACCGGGCTACTTGCGGATGCCCAACTTTTCGATGACCTGCTTGTACGCCTCAGGATCACGCCGTTTTAGGTACTCTAAATGCCTCTTGCGCCTGTTCACCATGGTCAGCAAACCACGCCGTGAAGCATGGTCCTTCCGATGGGCACGAAAATGCTCGTTCAGGTAACTGATTCGCTCACTGAGCAGCGCAATTTGAACTTCAGGTGAGCCCGTATCCTTGGGATGGACTCGAAACCGCTCTATGGTATTGGCTTTCGGCTCACGGGCTAACGGCATCCGCCTCTCTCCTCGCTTCTCATCTCTTCTTATGTACCTAGAAAGAGTAACATGAAGCGTCAGTTTTTGGCAAAAGAAATCACGCTGTCCTGATTCCGGTCGTAGTGCCGAGCTTCAGCCCGGCACATGTCGCCCTAAAGGGCCGCGCTACGTCCAAATCAGGACGGCGCCAACGAAAGGACCTACGGGGCGCCAATCCCCGATCCCCTGCATGTTGGGCGGCTCGTTCGGCTAAGCCATAGCAATCACTCCCAAGAATCGCGATTGAAACGAGCGGGAGACCGCAGAAAAGGCGTTCACCCTCACGGGATGTGTGTTATAGAGATTTTGCGAAGAAATCTAGACCCACACCCGGAGGGTGAACGATGGA
>JBEKLF010000403.1:0-6271 GCA_050010335.1 Terriglobia bacterium | reverse complement strand
TGCCGTCATCCGCCAGTTGCACCAGGGATTGCCCCGGCTCGCTGCAGACCCGCAGCGCTTGCGCAGTCTCACGGCTTGGCCTTGGATTGTTAGTCTCAACTTGAACGCGCATTAGAATAAGGAGTGGTGGTCGACGAGGTCTATTGAGGGCGGCAATTGCAACTCGGCCTACACTGACTTCTGACGACGTTTGGACGCCGACGGAAGGGCGGGGTATCACAGGCTGCGGAAAAACGCTCATGCGCCGCCCATCCCTGATCCCCGCAGGGGATCTCTGGACGTTGGCCTATGAATCGACATAGGTAAGCGGTCACCCGCTTTCCCTATCACACCACCGTACATACGGGTCCGTATACGGCGGTTCGGTGGGTTGAGCGATACCGCACCGTCAATCTCGGAATCCCGAGCGAGTCGAAATAAGCATTGGGCAGCGCCAGCGCGACGGCCTTGCTACGGGCAAGGTGCCACGGACCGTGGGCGCTCCCCGCCGTTGGCGCGGCGAGTTGAGGATTGACGCCCCGCTTCCGCAGTTCGGCGAACCGCACCGTTCCCCGCTTCCACTGCTTCCAGATCGCCGACCGCAGTTGGCGCCGGGTCCACTCCTCAAGGCTTTGTAGCACCGAGGGCGTGTCGCACTTCCCGAAAGCCGATCCAGCCCCGAAGGTACAGGGCCAGTTCCTTGGCCATCCCTTCGATGCTAATCCCTCGGGCCCGGCTCGTCAGTTCCAGAACCCGCTCCTTGGACCGCTTCACTGCCTTCGGCGCGACGCGCCGTTTCGGCGACTCGGAATGCGTGAAGCTGAAGCCCAGAAACTTCCGTTCCCACGGCTCGGCCACCGCACTTTTGGATTGGTTCACCTGGAGCTTGAGCTTCGTGCCGATGAATCGCGTGAGGCTCTTCATCACTCGTTCCCCCGCCCGCTGACTGCGCACGTAGATGTTGCTGTCGTCCATATATCGCGCGAAGCGGTGACCACGTCGCTCTAACTCCCGGTCGAACTCGTCGAGTACGATGTTACTGAGCAAGGGCGGCAAAGATCCGCCTTGCGGCGTTCCCTCGTCCACCGAACTGACCAGCCCGCCTTCCATCACCCCGGCTCGCAGAAACGCTCGGATCAGCTTCAACAAACGCTTGTTGCTGACCCGCTCTGCGATTTTGGCCATCAGTTGGTCGTGGCAAACTCGGTCGAAAAATTTAGGGTTTGATTGCCTTCGTCTGCCCGTCCAAATTGGAACGCAAAGAACTGCCGGCTGAAGCCGGCCTCTACAAATGTCAGACGGGCGCGGCGAATTACGCCGTGCGCGCATTCATGGCAGTATTCGCGGCATTGCCGGGAGCGGGCGCTTTCGCCTTGATGGGCGCCGGTCAGCCTTACTCGTGTCTTAGTGCTACCATCGGATGCACTTTCATAGCTCGGCGAGCGGGGATATAAGAGGCGGCGAGCGCGACAAGCGTGAGCATCAAAGAGACTCCGGCATAGGTGAGCGGATCAGCCGGGCTCACTCCGACCAAGAGCCCACCCGCGAGCCGCGCAATGGCGAATGCGGCAAGAACGCCGACTACAGCCCCAGGCACAACGACCCCCGCCCCTTGGCGGAAGATCATTCTCAGAGTTTCTCCTGGCCGCGCTCCCAATGCCAAGCGAATCCCAATCTCACGCGTCTGTTGTGTGGCCGTATAGGAAACGACACCATACACGCCAATGATGGCAAGGATCAGACCAACAATTCCCATGGCGGCAGCCAGCCCAGCGCCCAACTTGAAGAGCCACAGCCCGTTCGGGGTGTCGAGCGCTTCCGCCATGGTCTGAACGTCGGCAAGCGGCATGGCTGGCTCAAGGGACTTGATGAGTGCAATGACCTCTTGCGCCATTGATTCCGGCTCTCCTGCCGTGCGCACTTGGAGCGTGACAGGCAACATGGGCTTTTGCGCAAGCGCCATGTAGAAGTACGGGCCCTCCGGGGAGTACAAGTCATCCGTCCTGCTGTTTCTTACCACTCCGACAACCTCCAGGGGATGATCCGGGTCTTCCTTATACCTGAACTGTTTGCCGACGGGATCCTTGCCGGGCCAGAAGCGCTCCGCCATGGCTTGGTTGATGACCGCTACCCGCATTGAGCTCGCTTTGTCCGTTTCGCGAATGTCGCGGCCGAGGAGCATGGGAATGTGCATGGTTTCAAGATAACCGGGGGAGACAACGTTGTAACCTGCCGAAGGAGCTTGCTGTCCGGGGGATGATGCAATGCCCTCGACCTCAAGAAAGTCTCCCATGCTGATGGGGCCCATGGGGACGGTAGCTGCCAGGCTCGCTGACTGGACACCAGGAAGGCCGCGCACCCGTTCGAGCGCGCTTTCCACGAACTGATGTGATGGTTCTTGGTCGTAACCCGCGAGGTGAGGGTCCATGGTGATGTTGAGTGTATGCTGCGGGTCAAAGCCCAAATCCGAGCGTTGGACTTTGAAGAGGCTCCGCAGGAAAAGGCCGGCAACGATCAGCAGCGTCACGGAGCCTCCCACTTGGGACATCACCAGAATCTTGCGAAGACGATGCCCACTGGGGGACAGGGTGCGCGCGCCCTCGTGAAGGAACACGTTTAAGTTGCCCCCCGAGGCTCGCAAGGCGGGGGCGATGCCCGCAATGACGCCCGCGAGGAGGGCAACGGCGGAAGCGTACGCAAACACGCGCCAGTCAAACGAGAAGTCCATAATGATTGGAATGGCAGTATGAAGCGGGAGTGAGCCGACCGCCCGGCTTCCTGCAACGCCAAGCAAGATTCCACCCATGCAGCCCAACGTGGCGAGCAGAAAACTCTCGGTGAGCAAGTGCCAAATCAGCCGGCCGCGGGTTGCTCCCAGTGCGGCGCGAATGGCGATTTCACGGCGGCGGACAGTCGCGCGGGCCAAAAGGATGCTGGTAACATTGACGCAAGCCAGTATGAGCACGATCGATGCCATGGTCAGGAAGAGCGCTGACAGCACCGCCAGCGTTTGATCGGGGTGGGAATCGGGCCCGGTGGGCGGGAGCTGGAAAGCAATGAGGGTTGTCCAGTCGTCCGCCTTGGGATACTCTGCCGCAAGGCGCTTGGCAACTACGTCCAGAGTAGGCCGAATCACTTTCTCCGTAACCCCTGGCTTCACCCTGGCAATCAATATCAAGCACCTATTTTGACGGTCGTTCATGAAATCGCTCTTCGTTTGGCTGTCAATCACTGCCATGCCTAATGGCATGTAACCCTGCGTGTCGAGGAACGGTGAGAGTGGGCGGAATCCCTCTGGAACCACTCCTACGATGGTTACCGGCCGGCCATTCACTGACGCCTTTTTCCCAACAATGCCAGGATCACCACCGAAATGCGCCTTCCAGAATGAATAACCGAGCACGAGGACCGGATCGGCGCCGGCGATCCGGCCTTCCGCGGGAAGAATGAAGCGGCCAACCGCCGGGCGAATGCCTAGCATCGTGAAGAAATTGCCGGTGACGAAGTTGGTCCACATCCGCTCGCTCTTGCCGTTTACACTCAAGCCTGTGAAGCTAAACGCTTGCACTCCTGTCATATCGGAAAACAAAGTGCTGGTTTGCTCCTTGATATCCCGGAAGTTCTGATACGAGAATGTATTGCCGCCCGTATTCCCCTCGGCGGATAGCGTGTAGATTTGTTCGGGATGCCTGACGGGGAGGGGACGCAGTATCAGACCATTGACCATGCTAAAGATCACGGTGTTCAGGCCGATTCCGAGGGCCAGAGTAGTGACCGCAGCCGCCGTGATGCCGGGATTCTTGCGGAGCGTGCGCAAGCCATAGCGGGTGTCCTGCCAAAGGCCTGCCAGGATGTTCCCCTTTTCCCTGTCTCCCAGAACGACCGGCTCCTGCGACACTTGGCGCTCGACCCTCTCCAGTCCGCGGGCAAGCAGATTCTCCTCGTTGATCTCTTCCAGTGCTGTCCGCCGGGCTTCTGCTTCCGTCGCTCCACTCGCCAGCAACTCGCGGTAGCGATCCTCCAAGTGCTGCGCGACTTCCTCCACGATCTCGGCCTCACGCGCGGGCGGCATCTTCAACCCGGCAAGCTGTCGGGTGATTTCTTCCTTCCAATCAGGCATGTTCGACTCCTGCAATGCAGTTGATGGCCGCTGATTGCTTCACTCATACCGCAATGCCACTATGGGATCGACCTTCGTTGCCCGGCGGGCGGGGATGTAACACGCGAGGAACGCCACACCCGCGAGCGTCAGTGTGGCAAGCGTCAACGTGAGCGGGTCGGCGGGCTTAACGCCATAAAGAAGGCTGCCGATGAGGTGCATGACCCCTACGGCCCCAGCCAATCCAGCCGCAACGCCCACTGCCGTGAGGGCGAGCCCCTGCCGAAGGACGAGGCTGATCACATCGCGACGCTGCGCTCCCAGCGCCATGCGGACGCCAATCTCGTGGGTGCGCTGGCCAACGGAAAAAGAGATGAGCCCGTAGAGCCCCACGCCCGCCAGCGCCAGGGCCAACGCACCGAAAGCGCCCACCATCGCCGCACCCAACTGCTCCAGCAGGAATCCTTCCCGGAATTGTTGCTGGAGCGTCTTGACGTCAAAGATCGGCAGATTCGGGTCCAATCCCTGCACTTCGTCCCGGATGGATGCGGCCAGGCTACGGGTTTCCGTATCACCCTTGACTAGCAAAGTCCCCTGTGATTGAAAGGTCTGGTTGAAGGGCAGAAACATGAAAGGACGCGGGTTCGTTTTCAAATTGCACCAACTGCAATTGTATTTCCCGTCCGCGACAATGCCGATGACCTCCAGTGGGGGCTGATTTCCCCGCGCGTGCAGCCAAAAGCGCTGGCCCAGGGGATTCTCACCCGGCCAGAAGCGGCGTGCCGTGGACTCGCTGACGATGGCGACGCGCGGAGTTCCCTCCCGGTCCAATGAAGTGAAATCGCGTCCGGCGACGATCGGGATACCCAGGGTTGAAAAGCACCCGGGGCCCACCCAATTACCGTCGGCATTGGTGGGTCGATCACGGCCCGGCCCTCCTTCTTCCAAAACCACATCGTCGGCGACGTGCCTGCCGCCGAGGGGAGCAGTGTAAGCCCAGCACGCAGAACGGACTCCCGCCGAGTGCTGCACCCGTTCCAATGATTGCTGATAGAATTGGCGCGCGCGAGCTTCCGTGTAGCCCTCGAGTCCAAGGTCGACAGACGCGACGAGCACGTTGCGAGGATCAAAACCGAGATTCGCCCCCAGAACATTCCGGAGCGTCCGGAGAAGGAGCCCGGCGCCAACCAGCAGCAAAAGGGACAAAGCAATCTGCGAGACGACAAGGGTTTGGCGGAGAAAAACCTTGCGCGCCCCGGTGGCGTGGGAAGACTCCTTGAGTGTCGCCGCCAAGTCGACCTTCGAAGTCTCGAGAGCCGGTATCACGCCGAAGATCATTGCGGTAAGCACGGCGAGGACCAGGGAATAGCTGAGGACACGCCAATCCAATCGAAGGTCCAGGGCTGCCATGTCGATTCCCGGCAATTGAAAGGTTGCGAGCAAGCGCGTGGCGAAGGGCGCAAGCAAGAGGCCAGCGCCGCCGCCAAACATCGAAAGCAGGACGCTCTCCGTGAGTAATTGGCGGACTAACCGGCCTCGACCGGCGCCCATTCCGATGCGAATGCTGATTTCCATTCGCCGCGCGGAGGCACGGGCCAGGAGCAGGCCGGCAACATTGGAACAGGCGATGAGCAGTACCAGGCCCACCACGGCCATCAGCAGGCCCACCAGTTTCGTCAGGTCCGCGTTCCAGGGCATAAGCCGCACTTCCGTGAGCGATGAGGTGACGACGGTCCACCCCTTTCTTTCCTCCGGATAAGCTACGGCTTCCCGCCCCGCCAGGATTTTCACTTCGGCCGCAGCGTCGGCTACACTTCGTCCCCGCTTCAGCCGGCCCACCAAGTCCAGCCAGTCACATCCCCGCACATAGAACAGCGATCGCCCTTCGAAAGTGAACGTTGGCTTCACTTGCGCGTACATCGCCAGTGGAACCCAAAAAGCGGGCGAGGAACCTACATATAAGCCACGAAAGCCCGCAGGGGCGACTCCGACCACTTTAAAACTATGGCCATTGACGGTAAGCGATCTGCCAATGATCCTGGGGTCGGAATTGAATCGGCGATGCCAGAAGTGTAGGGTCGAGGACTGGCGCCCTGCTTCGTAGGTTCAGCCTAGCTGTTTCTCCCCGTTTCCTCTGGGAGTGCCTCACTAGCCAAACCGTAAGTGGATTTCCAGCCCCCGCCACTGCGAACG
>JBEKLF010000402.1:0-6288 GCA_050010335.1 Terriglobia bacterium | reverse complement strand
TCAACCGATCATAGGTTTTAGGATGCAACCGCAGCAGGCGAGGAAGCATGGCTACTCCTCCTGCGAGAAGTATGCCATACAGGGGCCGATTATGTCCCTTTAATTATGCGCGGATGTATAGTTCAAGAAGACGAAGATCTTTCTCGACCCGGCCCGCCAGCGCAATGTAGCCGTCGCGGGTGTCATCGGCGGTTCGCATTCTCTCGCACAGCGAGTTGATCGCTGACCGGTATTCACCCCCCGCACGGGCCACTCCATTCAACTGCTCTGGTAGGGCTCCCGGTAAGTCGAAGGCAAATTCTGAGAAAAGAACGTACCGGCCCAAGTGGTCGAGAATCGAGTCCAGCGCGGTGACGCGTGGAGGCGGAACAAAGCCTGTGCCCGATTGGAGCAGCCGAAGCATCTCTCCACAGGCGCCGGGCACACTGCTTAGCTTTTTCGGAGCTTCATCCCGACAAAGAAGTTGGGCTGCCACCTCTGTCAGGGAATCGCTACCGAGAGCCTCCTGAAGCAACGGATAGCGAGCACCTTCCCCCAAGCCCTCGATGAGGGCCAGTGTGGGGCGCCCTTCTGCAAAAAGCCGGTCGATCTCACTCGTGCGTTCCGGCATCGCCTGGCGCGCCAGTGATTGAAATGTTTCTGCTTCCTTATCGCCGAACGCGGCTCCGACCAGTGCAAAGCCTTCAAAGGGATCTTGGAGCCTCTGTTCGTCAGCGCGACCTCGTGACCAGGGACAGTAAATCAGAAGGCTCCCGCTCTTCGCCTGAGGGGGCTGGTTCGAGTCGTTCAATAGGCACAGCACTTCATCGGCCTGTCGGCGAGCGCGAAGCCGGGAAGCCGCAGCAAGTATTGCGGTGCAGTTGGGCGCTGCAAAGCCCCGGGCGATGTCTTCGAATGCCTTCTCCCCGTCGTACCAAACCACCACGCGCTTCTCTTCGAGAAGATCTATCAGCCGTTTCTTGAGGTATGATGTCAAGTTCACTCCGCATCTCCTCGTTAGTGTTCAGCTTTTTGCGCAGTTGTCTTCGAAGTTGCCTGTGCCGCTGGGGTGGCCGGCTCGAACAATGCAAGGTAAGGAGCATAGCGAAAGCGGCGATTGCGCTGAAAACCCGTCATCTCGTCGAGCAAGCCCAGCTTGACGAATCGTTTGACCACCTTGTCTGCAGTTACGAAGGCGCAGCTCAAACGCTCTTCGACCATGCGGACCGTGACAATGGGTTGTTCAAACAAGTATTCGAGGAAGAGCAAATCGTATGGCGTAGCCGCCAGCTTTTCTCGTGCCAGCATCTCGCTGAGTGCTCGGCGATGCTGCTCCCGCAACCCAAGAATATTCCGCGCCTTCTCCGTCGCCTCCTGGCTAACCTCACACACACCGCGAACGAAGAACTTCAGCCATCCTTCCCAGTCGCCGTCTTTGCGAATTGCCGTCAAGCGGTCGTAATACTCGGCGCGATGCTCTTTCAGATAGTGGCTCAAATAGAGCAGGGGCCGTCCCAGCGCTTGTTTCTGGCACAGAAGAAAGGTGATAAGGAGTCGTCCGACCCTGCCATTGCCATCGAGAAACGGGTGAATGGTCTCGAACTGCGCATGAGCCAGCCCGCATTGGATGAGCAGCGGAAACGAGTGATCGTGGAGAAACTTCTCCGTGTTGTCGAGCGCCTCGTGCATTTCATGGACAGGAGGAGGCACGAAGGTAGCGTCCGTGAGCGTGCACCCTGCCGGGCCAATCCAGTTTTGGCTGGTGCGAAATTCACCTGGAGTGCGATTCGAGCCACGAACCCCTTCGAGCAACTTGCCATGAATTTCGCGGATCAGCCGCAGGCTCAGGGGAAGAGTCTTCAGGCGTTCCAGACCGTAATTCATGGCACGCACGTAGTTGACAACTTCCTGGATATCCTTCGGGAATTCCCGGCCCTTGGAGTCGATCTCAAATTGGAGGACATCCTCAAGGGTGCTCTGTGTGCCCTCGATCTGCGAGCTCAACACCGCCTCCTGGCGCACGTACATCGAAATGAAGAGGTCGGGATTCGGGAGAACGGTGGCGACGCCGTCCAATCGCCCCAGAGTCCGGTCTGCCTCAGACAGGTCCCGGCTCAATTCTGCGTCGATCTTGATGGCTGGATCCGGTGGTAATGGGGCAGGGATAAAGGCCGCATACCCTGTTGCTTGTTTTACATAATGTCCTGCTCGCATAATAAGTAGACCAAGTGTGAGTGCTTATTTCGCCGGCCAAAATACGGCAGGCCACTTCGACACCCTTATTTTACGATACAGCCATATCGCAAAACAAGGCTCGGAGGAGGGTACCTGTGTTTAGCCAAACAAAACAAGGACCCATGCCCAATCCTTTCTCGGTGTCCTCCCAGAAGTCGTAACCCGCTTCTTGAGATTGGCTTTAGGTTCGCTCTTGGTCTCCAAGCACGGGTTCTTCGATTTCTGTTTCTTTCTTCCGGGCCCGCTTCTTCTTGGCCGGCTTTGCCGGTACTTCGCAGAGTTCTTCCAGGCCGTGGGCGATGGAAATGGAGCGGTCGTGCTTGCAGACCTCTCGCACGCGGTCGGGCCAGATCGAAAAGGCGAGGTGGGCCCAATCATAGTCGCCGGCTGCGAGTTTCTTCCAGCATTCTTCGAGATCCCTGCGCCACTTGGGCAGGCGGAAAAGCTCCCAGAGCGGTGAGGCAGTAATCAGCACACCGTCGTTCAGGTTCGGCTTGTAGGGCAGGGCGGCCACACGCTGCAGCTCATCGCGGAATTCGTGTAGTTCATGGAGAAACGCTTTGGTGTCTTCAAAAGCATCGCCTAGCTTTGACGCGTGGCGGCCGGTCGCGTTCGATAATTCGGATTCTATCTGGCGAAGTTGCTTTTCGACATCATCAATCTTGGGCTTCACATACTTGTTGAAGGCGCTGAAGAGCGTGTCGTCATTCAGGCGGTGGTAGTAAATCCAGAGGGTGTACATGCCCGAAGCGGTTGAGAGTGGCCAGTAAATTGGGGCCTGGCGGCGGCTCTTGGAGTAGCGCTTCAAAATCCAGCGGGCACTAAAATCCGGAGCAGCTTAGAACCAGCGCACTGAAATCTCTGATAAGCAAGGACCGTCGTCACAGACATACTCCACATTTTCGGGCAACATCCTTCCGTCGACCATAAACACGGAAAGGAGAAAATTCATGCTCGAAGCTTTTTTTACTGTGGCTAAAGTGCGGACCCGAATGGAGCAAGGTCCAATGAGCCCATATTTGATCCAGCGCGCCGCAGCCCTTCACTCCCAGGGGTACCGGAGTGAGGTCATTCGTACGCACCTGCGTGCAGCTCATCGATTTGGCCTTTGGCTTGTTGAACACGGACACTGTGTGGCGGACATCACTGACGCAACAGTCGATTCGTACCTGAGAGAGTTGCGTCGTCGTTATCCAAGCTTTTTTTCCCAAACCAGACACCATGTGAACGCGTTGGGATTAAGGCAGTTCGTCGATTTCCTCGCGCAACAGGGTGCCTTGCGATCTGATCGTCGGAAGTCGTTGACCCGAGTCGAAAGATGGCTGGCGGATTTCGACCATCACTTGGATCAAGTAGTCGGTAATGCGCCCAGCACGCGAAGCGATTACGTCCGTTACGCTCGGCGACTTCTGACCGAATGTTTCGGGGCGGCAGAACCCGATTGGTCCTCCTTCAAAGCTGAACAGATCAGTGACTTTCTACGGAGGCAAGCGGAGAAACTGAAGCCATCTAATTGCGGCGATCCTGTTCGTGCCTTGAGGGCATTCATCCGCTTCCTCGTAGCAAAAGGCGCTGTCCCAGTCGGCCTCGATGGGGCGGTGGTTCGAGTGCGGGCCTGGAGTCAGTCCTCCTTGCCCAGGCACATTTCGCCCGTCGAACTGCAGCGCGTCCTCAACTCGGTCGACTTAACAACTCCGCTCGGTTTGCGCGAACGCGCCATCGTAATGGTACTCGGGCAGTTAGGCCTACGAGCCAGCGAACTGGTGAAGCTTAGCCTCGACGACATCGACTGGGCCGAAGGACGGGTGATTATTCGTACCCCGAAGAATCGACGCGAACGAATTCTCCCCCTGCCTCAGCAAGTCGGCAACGCTCTGGTTGCGTACCTCCAGCATGCACGCCCATCTACTCCGGCTCGGGAGCTCTTTGTTCGTTGGCGTGCGCCGCTTTGCGCTCTGAGTGGTGCCATGGCGGTCGGCAAGATTGTTCGCAAAGCATTGAAGCGAGCCGGTGTGAACGTCCATCGACCCGGGGTACAAGTTCTTCGTCACACCTTGGCCACCCAAATGGTGTGCCGGGGAGCTACCTTCAAGGAAGCTGCGGATATATTGGGACATCGGTGTCTGTCGAGCACTGCTCTCTACGCCAAGCTCGATCTGGTCTCGTTATCGAGAGTCGCCATGCCATGGCCCGGGGGTGCTCAATGAGAGAAAGCGACCTTTTTTCTCAAGTAGACCGTTACGTTAAGTTGCGACGCGCCCTGGGCCATCAGGATTTTGGGCTGGAAAGGCAGCTCAAAGATTTCGTGCGCTTCGTGGAAGCGCAGGGGGAGGTGGGGCCGATCCGAGCCCTGACGGCCGTCGATTGGGCCTGCGCACCATCGCCTAACCGCGGACTGAACGGACAGAGACTCCGTTTCCAAGCGGTTCGCGGCTTCCTGCTCTACCTGCGCGCGGCGCTTCCAGATACAGAAGTACCCGGCCCGCACACCCTACCGAGCCCTCTGCGCCCCAAACCGTATCTGTATTCACCGGAGGAGATCCGGCGACTGATGGAAGCTGCCTCCCTCCTCAAACCAAGCGGCTCATTACGTCCGCACACCTACATGACTATGATTGGGTTGATCGCCAGCACCGGCCTGCGAATCAGGGAAGTCATACGACTGACAGTAAGCAATGTTCACACGGATGCCGAGACTCCCTACGTCGAGGTACTGCTGACAAAGTTCCGCAAGTCGCGACTCGTGGCTGTGCACCCAACCACGGCTGACAAACTTCGGGACTACGCGAATGCACGGAACCGGCTTCAACTCAAATGCCAATCTGACGCCTTCTTTGTTTCGGGGAGGGGCACCTGCCTCACCTACGCTACCGTGTGGGATACGTTCGCGTTTCTCAAGCATGAGGCCGGAATTCCGAACTTCGGGGCCGGCAGGCGAGCGTGTATTCACGGGCTTCGCCACACGTTCGCTGTGAGTCGGCTCCTCGAGTGGTACCGGCAAGGCCAGAAAGTAAATGACCTGCTGCCAACGCTGTCGACATATATGGGGCATGCAGACCCAACGTCCACCTACTGGTATCTGACTGCGACACCCGAGCTTCTCAGCGTCGCAGGGGAATACTTCCACAATTTTGCAGGTCAAGGAGGTGAGCAATGTCAGTAACCGTAGAAGTTCCCAGAACCACCGCAGTCGGCCCTCTGCTGCAAATGTTCTTCACGGAGCATCTGTGGAACCATAAGCGCGTCAGCCCCTGCACGGTGAAGAGTTATCGGGATACATTCCGGCTCCTGCTGCAATATGCCGAGAAGACAACCGTCAAGCAGCCGTCAGCTTTGTCAACCACGGACTTGGACGCTCCCATGATCCTGGCGTTCCTGGAAAGCCTCGAACAGGAACGACACAACCTGCCGGCGTCTCGAAACATCCGCCTGACCGCGATCCGCTCGTTCTTCCGCTTCGTAGCCCTGAGGGACCCAGCCAGTGTCGGCGTAGCCACACGCGTCTTGGCGATCCCTTCGAAGCGCACGGACAAGGGCCTGATGGGCTTTCTCACGCGTCCGGAAATCGACGCCATCCTTGCGAATCATGACCTATCCAAGTGGTCCGGGAGGCGTGATCATGTCCTCCTGCTGACCCTTTACAATACGGGTGCCCGAGTATCGGAAATCACTTCGTTGCGGCGGAACAACTTCAGTCTTGGCGTTAAGTCCTATGTGCAATTCTTAGGCAAGGGAAGAAAAGAACGATCAGTACCGTTATGGTTTTCGACCGCAAGGGCCGTACGAGCGTGGTTCTCGGAATTGAACCCCGGTGACGAAGGCAGAGCCTTCCCAAACGCTCGCAACGGACCCCTGACACGCGACGGCGTAAACTACGTTCTCCAAAGAGCGATCGAGCGTGCTTCTCCCAACTGCCCGAGTCTGAGTAAGAAGAGCATCTCGCCCCACACGATTAGGCACTATGTGCCCTTCCTGACTATGTCGAGTAATTGAGAGCCTGTGCAGACTTGGCCTGGAGAATTCAGTTCGGCGTGGGCAAGGCCCCTGACATTACCCGACATAGTTTTGGGCCGG
>JBEKLF010000401.1:0-6297 GCA_050010335.1 Terriglobia bacterium | reverse complement strand
ACCCTACGACACAGCCGCCACCCGTCTCAACACGCCCCCATTCCTGCGCCCAATTCCCCTCGTCTCGCCGCTCCTGCCTCCCGCCAGCCTCGCGCCCTCCCCCACTGTCTGAATCGCAGCTCCTATCCCCTCACTTCCTTGACTTCCCAGGGGGGGCCTACTAACATCCCGTGCGATGGCCACTTCCAAAATTGGCGGCAAGAAAGGGATTATTCTCGGTGTTACCGGCGCCAGCGGGGCGATTTTCGCTCGGCGTACCCTGCAAATGCTCGAGGCTGACCCGCGCGTGGAGAAGATTCACCTGGTGATCTCAGGCAGCGGGCTGAAGCTTCTGCGCGACGAACTCGATTTGGACATCTCGAAATCGGCTGACATTCCGCCGGCGCTGGCTGCACATGCTACCCGTAAGACGGAGTACCTCTTGGACTCCGACATCGGTGCTTCCATTGCCAGCGGTTCGTATACCGTGCAGGGAATGGTGGTGATCCCGTGTACCACGGGCTGCCTTGCCCAGATTGCGTCCGGAATTTCCGACACGCTTATCGAACGCGCGGCGGACGTTTGTCTGAAGCAGGGCCACAAGCTCATCCTTGCCGTGCGCGACGCGCCCTTTAATCGTATCCATCTTGAAAATATGCTGCGGGCGCAACTCGCGGGCGCGGTGATCTTTCCTATCATTCCCACGTTTTACGATCGGCCCAGGACTCTTGATGAGCTCGTGACCCAGTTTTGCTGCCGCGTGTTGGCGCTGCTCGATCTTGAACAAACTGGGCAGTATCGCTGGCAGGGGGAAGGGAAGAGGCCGAGGAATTGAATCATCGGGTGATCGGGTCATCGGGTCATCGGGTCATCGAACGATTGAGAGACTAATAAATCTGCTCGATTATCAACAAAACAATCTGGGTGCCCCTAAATCGCTGAATCACCCGATTATGAAATCACTCAATGGCCCGATGATCCGATGACTCGATGACCCGATCTCAAAATGCTTCTCCGCGTCCTCATCTGCGTCTTGTCGGTCGCCGGCTTTGCCGATTCGCTTTACTTCACCTTTGCCTATTACGGCCGCATCAGGAAAGCGCGATGGATTCCCGAGATTCTTTGCGCGCGCGAAGGGTCCGCCTGCGTCACGGTGGTGCAAACACCTTACACTCGCGTTTTTGGCGTCCCTAACTCGCTGCTGGGAATCATCTACTACCTTTTGCTGATTGCTGGGGCGACAGGGAACTGGTCCTTCGGGTTTAACCTGTATGTCCATTTCACTTACTTCGTAGTCCCCTTGGGCTTGGCGATGTTGATCCTCATCAGTGCATGCACGGTTCTGCTCGGGTTCTACCTGGTTTATGCCCTACGGCGAGAGCTTCATGTAGACTGCCCTCTCTGCTATACTGCGCATGCGATCAATGTCGCGGTTTTCGTGCTTTTGGTCGTTTCTTTGGTCATCCTTGCTTCCTAGGCCCGCGTCCCAAAGTTCGTCCCTCGCGCCCATTACCAGGTCAGGGAGGTTTTGATGAAAACCCATCCGTCTTTTTCCGTTCGTTCACTTGTATTCGCATTGCTCCTTTGTCCAGCGCTCACTATGGGGCAGGAGCTCAAGCCCCTCGTTCTTCCTCCCCCGCAGACCGACGGGGGCAAACCCCTCATGCAGGCTTTGAAAGACCGGCACTCGACGCGCGAATTCGGTTCCGAGAAGCTCTCCCCCCAGGTGCTTGCGAATTTGCTCTGGGCTGCCTTTGGCATTAATCGTCCCGGTGAGGGGAAACGCACGGCGCCTTCCGCGATGAATTGGCAGGAAATTGATGTTTACGTCGCCACGGCTGAGGGGCTTTACGCTTATGACGCCAAGGGGAACAAGCTGGATCCCATTTTGGCGGAGGATGTGCGCGGCGCGACCGGCGTGCAGCCGTTCGTGAAAGACGCGCCCGTGGATTTGGTTTACGTCGCTGATTTCGCCAAGACGGGGAAAGGCTCCGCCGAGGATAGGAATTTCTACACCGGCGCGGACGCGGGCTTCATCGCGCAAAACGTTTACCTCTTCTGCGCATGGGAAGGATTGGCCGTGGTCGTGCGGGGAAGTGTGGATCGACCGGAGCTGGCCAAGTTGATGAAACTCCGCCCCGATCAGAAGATTCTGCTCGCGCAAACTGTGGGGTATCCGAAGAAGTAGCGGCGTGTAGCGCGGACCTGTTCTGTAGGTCCGCGGATTTTCCCCGATGGGCGATGAAGAGCCGCGGACCTAGAAAACAGGTCCGCGCTACACCTCTCGTGGCCGGCCTTTCCAGGGTTGACGGCTCGTCGGTTTCCCCGGCATCATGGAACTTCTCTCATGGGTGAAACTCTCCAAAGCGAGTCGCTGCCTCCCGCTCCATCGGGTATTGCTCACGGCCTCGTCGGCAAGCTGCGCACGACGCTCGAAATGATCAAATTCGAGCACTCGATCTTTGCCCTACCGTTTGCGCTGGTGGGAGCAATGCTCGCGGTGCGCGGATGGCCGACGTGGCGCGAGGTATTCTGGCTGATTGTAGCGATGGTGGGCGCACGTAGCGCCGCGATGACGTTCAACCGCATTGCCGACCGCCGATTCGACGCCCTCAATCCGCGCACGCGGATGCGAGCGTTGCCTGCTGGGCGGCTCACCCTGCGCTTTGCCGTCGGCTTTACGGTGGTATCTTGCGGACTCCTGATGCTGGCGGCGGGGGAACTTAGCCCCCTGGCCTTTAAGCTTTCTCCCCTGGCAATCGCCGTTCTGCTTTTCTACTCCTACACCAAACGCTTTACCTTGCTTTCGCACCTCGTGCTGGGCATCGCTGATGGCCTGGCTCCCATCGCTGCCTGGATTGCCCTTCGCAACAACATCAGCTTGAGTGTGCTTTTGTTGGGCGCCGCCGTGGCCTTCTGGGTGGGGGGATTTGACCTCATCTACGCCTGTCAGGACATTGATTTTGACCGCCGCATGCACATTCATTCCTTTCCGCAGCGCTTCGGCGTTGCTGCCGCGCTTTATGGGTCAATTGCGTGTCACCTTGCCATGGTGGCACTGCTCGTGGAAGTGATCCGATTGGAAAACCTGGGCTGGCTCGCCACGGCGGGGCTCGCCCTGATGGCGGCATTACTCTCGTATGAGCATTGGATCGTCAGACCTCATGACCTGTCCCGCCTCAACGCGGCGTTCTTCAATGTGAATGGCTATATCAGCCTGCTCTTCTTTTTCACTTGGGGAGGCGATCTCCTTAGGCATCGGGTGATCGGATGATTGGGCGATCGGGTCATCTGGCCATCGGGTCATTGAAGAACAGTCCGTTGCCCGTGGTAAGTTGTCCGTTGCAAGGGACTCGCGGAGATCGTGAGCGTTAAGCCACTGACAACGGACCATGGACAGTCTCTAAATGACCCGATGGCCAGATGACCCGATGATGCAATTTTCTTATTGGGGTCTCGGCGGGACTAGCATTTCGCGGAAGACGAGGGTCTCGAATATCGCCAGGACGTGCTTGCGGTAGCTGAGCATCCGCTCCACCATGCCGTGATACAGGGGATCGTGCTGTGCCAAACGCTGCCAGCGCTCCAGCACGTGGGGAGGGACGTCGATGTCTTCCCGCAGCTTTTGCAGCGGGTGCCCGCGCAAAAAGAGACCGTAGAAAAACGCTGCCTCTTGTTGCGGTTCGGCGAATTGGAGGTTCGCAGTTGCCATACACTCAGCTACCCAAAGACAATTCTAACCAGAAAAAATTCCGGTGCGCCAGCAAAATTCTTTCCCTGTGCCCCCAGGCGGAAATATAATGATAAACCCATTGTCAAGCCCCAATCAGTGTTCATGCGGGTCCGAAGGCCTTGCCCAAGCAATTAAGGTGCCAGATTGGGGGTGGCATTCAAATTGCTTGGACCTCGGCCAATTGCAAATCTTCTTCACCCCCGGTAAAATCACTAAGTGGGTATGATCCCGGAAAACCTTCAGATCGAAGACGCCGCCCTGCTGCCGATCGCGGAAAAAGTGTCAGCGGGCGAGCGCCTGAGCTTTCAGGAGGGCGTAGCGCTTTACCATTCCGCTGATCTGCTCGCCCTCGGTTACTTGGCCCATCAGGTTCGGGTGAGATTACATGGGATGCGTACCTACTTTAACGTTAACCGGCATATTAATCCCACCAACGTCTGTGTGGCGAGTTGCAAACTCTGCGCTTTTGGCCGCAAACCCGACGGGCCCGGCGCTTACACTATGGCGCTGGACGAAGCCCTCCGCATAGCAGGGGAGAACTGGTCAGAAGCGGTCACCGAATTCCATATTGTCGGTGGGCTGCATCCGGACCTGACGTTCGATTACTACCTTGACCTCCTGCGCGGCCTGAAGCAACGTTTCCCGAATGTCCATCTCAAAGGATTCACGGCGGTCGAGGTTGGTTACTTTTCCCATGTTACGCGGATCTCGATTCGCGATGTGCTCGAGCGCCTGAAAGACGCAGGGCTCGACTCGCTGCCCGGCGGGGGGGCGGAAATTTTCGCGCCTGCGGTGCGCCGCGTGATTTGCGACCACAAGATTGGCGCCCACACTTGGCTGAAGGTGCATCGCCTGGCGCACGAATTGGGCATGCACACAAATGCCACGATGCTTTACGGGCACATCGAGTCAGCCGAGGACCGCGTCGACCATCTGCTGCAACTGCGGAAGCTTCAGGATGAGACACACGGCTTCCAGACGTATATCCCGCTCGCATTTCATCCCGCCAACACCGAGTTGGGGAAATTGGTTGAACACGATGAGACGAGCGGTTTTATGGATTTGAAGAATGTGGCCGTGGCGCGGCTGCTGCTCGACAACTTTCCGCACATTAAGGCTTACTGGATTATGATGACGCCGCGCTTGGCACAAGTGGCTCTGCGCTTTGGCGCCGACGATCTGGACGGCACGGTGGTGGAAGAAAAAATCTATCACGACGCCGGAGCAACAACACCGCAGGCGATGACCCGCCAACAGCTTGTCCGCCTGATTCGCGAGGCGGGCTGCGAGCCCTTTGAGCGCGACACGCTCTACCGCCCCGTTACGCGCACAGAAACCAGCGTCACCGTTCAGGTGTGACGCCAAGTGAATCCCCACTTCCGGTCTTCGCGCATCCCTTAAAACCGAGCCGAAGGGGCAACGAAGCAGCTTTACAGATTTGTGGAAACGCTTAATCTTTTTCCAATCTTAGCTTCATATTTCTCTTGACAAGACAAAATCTTTGAGCTAGAATACTAGCCCAACTTCCACGGTCTCCGGCGAGCTTTCGCCGGTATCGAAAAGCAAGGTCTCCGTTTTCAGCAATAGGTACCCACAACTGCAAAATAGTGACGAATAGTTGTATGATTTCTCTTGACTTAAGAGGATTGGGTGATATATGTAGTGTCCTGTGTACATCCGTAAAACCACCAAGTCGCACAAGGGCAAAACCTACACCAACTATCTCCCGGTCGAATCCGTGTCGACCCCCAAGGGCCCTCGCCAGCGCATCATCTGCTCGCTCGGCAGCCTCGCCCCCGCGCCCTCCGAACAGTGGCTCGATCTGGCCCACCGCCTCGAAGCCCGCTTGCAGGGGCAGACCTCCCTGGCGGCAGCCGACCCCCAACTTGAAGCGCTGGCCACCCAGGTGCGTCGCGCCCGCGGAGTCCGCACGAAGCCCGCGGAGGCCTCGCCGGTAGCGCGCCCCAGGCTGGCGGTCGATAGCGAGCGGATCAGCATGGAAGAGGCCCGCGAGGCGGGCTCGGTTCATGTCGGCCACCAGATGTGGCAACAGTTGGGACTGAACGAGATCTTGGCGGGGGCGGGACTTTCGGACCGTGCTTGCCAACTCACCGAAGTCATGACGCTGAACCGCCTGATCTTCCCTCTTTCCGAACACGCCATGCCGGATTGGATCGAACGCACGGCTCTGGGCGATATTTTGGGAACGGACTTTTCCACCCTCAACGACGAAGCGTTGTACCGCAACTTGGACCGGCTCCATCCCAACCGGGAGGCCCTCGAAGGGGCGCTGGCAGAACGGGAGAAGACCCTGTTCAACTTGGACGACACTTTGTATCTCTACGACCTGACTTCGACCTACTTCGAGGGGGAAGCCTTGGGCAATCCCCAGGCGAAGCGCGGCTACTCGCGGGACAAGCGGCCGGATGCCAAACAGGTGTTGGTGGGGTTGGTGCTGGACGCCGACGGCTTTCCCCAAGCGCACGAAATCTTCGAGGGTAACCGCCAGGATCGCACCACGGTCAAGGAGATGCTGGATACCCTGGAGAAGCGTGTGGGGCGGAAACCCGGCGCGACGGTGGTGG
>JBEKLF010000400.1:0-6380 GCA_050010335.1 Terriglobia bacterium | reverse complement strand
TTAGAACTGAAGTCTTTGACAGAACCGCCACACCCAAAGAGATGTTAAGAATGAAGGAACCTCCGGGGATGAATATGAAAACAAAGGAAAGACGACAAAATGTCTAGCGACAAATTCGGCTTTTCGCACGAAAATGCACCCTTCGAGGGCTAATCGACACCAATCTGTCGGGCTTTCTGGCCGAGAATGAAGGAATCGCACGATAATCCGGGCGAAGAGCAGTGAACAATGAACAGCGGCCAGTGGACAGTGGCTAGGGGCATCGGCATCTTGCCCGCCGTCGCAGGGGCGGCCCGCCCGTGTGCAGTCATGGCCAGGGTCGAGGCAGAAATTGACGAAAGCGGTGACGGAGGCGACTATACTTATGAAAAGAAAGTTCGTTAGCAGAGATTCAGGAGAAATTCGACGACCCCAGCAAAAGTTCAAATTATTGAAAGTAGGGGAGTTAAACGGAGGCCGGTGAAGCGCTGACACAAAAAAGATGTTAAAAATGAAGGATGATCCGACTATATATATGATAACACAAGGCCGAGCGACAGAATGTCCAGCGACGAAACCCGCTTTTTTGCACGAAAATGCGCCCCAACGCGCGATAATCGGCGGCGAAAAGCAGTGGACTAGTGGTTAGTGGCGCGGGCGAGCCTCCCGCGCGCAGTCATGGCCAGGGTGGCTATGCCACAAGGGGCGACACTACAATGTCCCCCAGTTTGCCACGATGTACTAGAAATAAAAAGGGTTGGCGGCGGATGACGGAAATGTCAAAAAATGCATGTCATTGAAATCAAACAAGTTAGTCAGCTCTCGATGGTAAAGCCGAGGAAAAAAGGGGGATTAAAAAATGAAGGCTAATCCCACGATGTTGTTGAAAACAAATGGAGAAAATATGCCCGAAATCCGGTATGCCACGATGTTCATGAAAATAAATGTAGTTAGTGAAAAACACCCATAATGTGTGACGAGTTCGGAGTGACCAGCAGGGGCAGAATCCGAGGATGGAACGGCGGACCTCTGACACGGGAGCGTCCCGCTCCCGCCAAGAATGCGCGGGCAGGATGCCCACGCACCAGCGGGCGGGACGCCCGCGCTACGTCCCGGGATCTCCGCTTTCACTTTTATGTCGCACGCCACCAACCCGACTCGCGATTGCGTTCGGTGGCGGTCAGTAGTATGCTTAGGGCAAGCAGCAAGGGAAATAATGCAAATTCCTGGAGAATACCAAGTGGATCAGGGGTGATCCTCGACAGCCGGTGAAACAGTGCTGTCAAAGCCAGAGTTTTCACCGTGGCTCGTCTGGGAAGGAGAGGCGACGCATTCTTCGCAGCACGAGTTCAGCGAACTCTGCCGGCACATTAAAGGCAGCGGACTGTTGGAAAGGAAACCCGCCGCCCGAGCAATCGTCAGGCCTTTTTGCTTGGAGCGCGGAATCCGGTATCACGAAACGGGCATTTTTCAGTCTCTAAAGGAAATCTTCCATCATCTCCAGGAAATCGGCGCTTCCGTCCGCGTCGATGATCCGGCAAAGATTTCGAACTCCTGAGGAGGTAAAGCCATGACGAACCCCGCGGAACCTGCCCCGATTCCGGCGTCGGAAAACCTGCCGGTCAATCCTGGCGGAGAAGCCAGTGCAGCCCGCAAGGACGGCGCCCCGCCACGCTACGATGCCATAATCATCGGCGCGGGCCCGGGGGGGCTTGCCGCGGCGATCCATCTGCTGCGCGGTGGGCTGCGGGTGCTCTGCATCGAACCCGACAAGTTTCCGCACGACCGAGTGGGCGAGTCGCTCGACTGGTCCGGTCCCGGGATGCTGAAGGAGTTGGGCATTTCGAAGGAATCTTTGATCGCGGATCAGGCGGCGACTTACAAGAAGCACATCGAAGTTGTCTCCCCCGACCGTCCTACCTACCAGGCCCAGCCGGAAATGTGGTTCCAACATCCTCCGATAGGTTTCGAAGTCGTAACTCTCCAGGTGGATCGGCAGGTTTTGGACCAGCGCATCTTCGAAACTACCTGCAAATGTGGCGCTGAGTTCCTGTGGGACCGGGTTACCGAAATTGAAAGCGACGGGGAACGCGTTACTGCTGTCCGGACTGCCGGCGGGCAGCGGATGGAAGCGCGTTGGTTTATCGATGCTTCCGGGATCGGGGCGCGGCTGTTCACCCGGAAATTCAATATCCCGAAGCTTGATTACGGCAAAAGGAAGGTTTGCCTATGGTGCCACTTCGACACGCCGATCCGCACCGAGGGCACAACCTTCTATGCCAACATCGTTGAGGATGAATATTTAAGTTGGATCTGGGAAATCCCGATTTCGCCGAAAGTGACGAGCGTGGGTTGTGTGATGACGGCGGAATTCGTCAAGGAGCAGCGGCGCCAGGGGATGGATACTCACCAGATCCTGTGGGACGCCCTTGCGGCCTACCCGCGCTTTGAGCGGCTATTGGACGAGCAGCGCGACGCCGAGGTCCATGCCGTTTCGTACCAGTCTTATCTTTACACCAACGCCTGCGGCCCCAACTGGTTGATCGTCGGGGAAGCGGCATCGTTGCCTGACCCGCTCACGGCGAACGGCGTAACCGCGGCTTTCCGTCATGCCAGGGAGGGCGCGAACTTCATCCTCGCTTCCCACCAGAGCGGTTCGCTGACAGCTCATCAGCAGCGGGTCTATAACACCAATGTCCAACGCATGGGGCGCGCTTTCAATCACAGCGTTGAGACGGCGCTTTACGAGAGTTCAATTCGCTGGGGTCTCGGCGTGATGCCGGCGCAAAAAATCTACACCGCGTTTTCCTACGTCGTGAACGCTCTGTACTCGAAATACCGGCCGCAAGGTTGGATGTCGATGCTGTGTTTCGGCGTCATCATCAAGGGGGTCTGGGCCTGGATGGAAGGCTGGGCACTGCTCGGGCGGCTATGCTGCGTCCTGCGCCCCGGCGTGAGGGCGCGGCGGCTGCAAGTGGCAACGAGGTAGGGGCTATCCGGCGAATGACCAGCACGATGAATTATTGGGTGCGCGGAAGCGGCCCGCCAATATTGTTCATCCATGGAATACCCACCGCGGGCCGTCTTTGGGACTTCGTTGTGGAACGGCTTCAGGATCGGTATACGTGCGTCGTCGTGGATCTGCCCGGGTTTGGCGCGTCGCCGCCTTTGCACGATGGTTCGCGGGATCCCAGGCGTTTGGCGGAGGAGATGGATATCCTGCGCCAGGATCTTGGCTTTGCCTCCTGGGATGTGGCCGGACACGATGCCGGCGCGACCATCGCCGTACACCTTGCCACTGCTTATCCTGAGCGGACGCGGCGCCTGGCCTTGCTCTCGCCACCCGTGTTCCCTGAGTTCAAACCACCCTGGTTTTTCCATTTGCTTCGGACGCCGGTCGGCGGCGACCTCCTCGCACCCGTAATGGTCTTGCTGATTTGGAACGGCGGCATTCAATCCATCATCGAGCGGCAAGACCCCCGGCTGCCGGAAATTCTGGAAAGCTTTCGAAAGCCCTTCCGCGGTTGGGCAGGTGCACGCCGGCTGACCTGGCTGGTGCGATGGGGCAGCCCGGGAGAAGTGCTCGGAAGGACCGCCGCATTGCTCTGCAAGATCTCTGCTCCCACCTTGATTCTGCACGGTGAACGCGATGGGGCGATTCCCAAGAGCTTTGCGCAAAGAGCCTCCGAGACGATCCCAGTGGCCCAGGTGCAGTTTTTCGACACCGGCCACTTCCTGCCCTTGAACATTCCGGAAACGCTCGCGGATTTGTTGGGGACTTTCTTCGGGTCAGGTTGACCTGCCTTGGATTTTTGGTCGTCTGTGCCCAGGATTCGATCGGGTGGCAGGGCCGTGGGACTGCCAAAGTTCGCGGAAGCTGTACAAAACATCGATTTTTGTGGGTTGGGTTGTGGGTTGGAATCATCGCCAGAAGGTCAGTGCATCCCGCGGATAATGGTCATGTCACTGAACCTCTTGGCCGGTTTTCGACTGTGCCTGGAACTCCGGGGAGATGCGAATGCAGAATAGCGTTGTGGACACACCTGTCCGCCTTCCTGACTTGGCGCAGGGCGGCGTGAATCAACGTTCCCCCTCCGAGGCCAAAATCGCCCTCTTTCGTTCCCTGTTTCGTGGGCGCGAAGATGTTTACCCGCGCCGTTTCGAAAGCCGCAAGACGGGCAGGGCCGGTTATTCGCCAGCTTGTGCGAATGAGTGGACCCAGGGGATCTGCGCAAAGCCCAAAATCAAATGTTCCGAATGTCCCCACCAGCGTTTTCTTCCCGTGACCGACGAGGTGATTCGCTGGCATCTCTCGGGCCAGGATGACGATGGCCATGATTTTGTCATGGGTGTTTATCCAATGCTCCTGGATGAAACCTGTTTCCTCCTGGCCGCCGATTTCGACAAAACAAAGTGGCAGGACGATGTCGCCGCGTTTTGGGAAACTTGCCGCCAGATGAACTTGCCGGTAGCCTTGGAGCGATCGCGGTCGGGAAAAGGTGGCCACATTTGGTTCCTCTTCGACGAAGCCGTTCCTGCCATCTTGGCGCGCAAGTTGGGGGCGCACATTCTGACGGAAACCATGGAACGCCGTCCCGACGTCGGGCTGGATTCCTACGACCGTTTCTTTCCCAATCAAGATACTCTTCCGCAAGGCGGCTTCGGAAACTTAATCGCCTTGCCATTACAGAAGCGGCCGCGGGAATCGGGGAATAGCGTTTTCCTCGATGAGCGATTTACGCCGTTCCCCGACCAATGGGAGTTCTTGTCCTCGATCCGCAGAATTAACCGCAGTGAAGTTGAAGAGAGGGTCCGTCTCGCTGAGGCGAAGGGACAGGTTATTGGCGTCCGGCTAGCGCCTGAGAGCGATGAAGTCGAAACGACGCCATGGATGGCCCCGCCATCGCGGCGCAAAAAGGACGTTCCGATCGTTGGGCCAATGCCAAAAGCCTTGGAACTCACCCTGGGCAATCAGATCTATATCGCGAAAGAGGCGCTGCCTCCGGCCCTTCGCAACCGATTGATCCGGTTGGCAGCGTTCCAAAATCCCGAATTCTACAAAGCTCAGGCCATGAGACTTTCGACCTACGACAAGCCTCGAATTATTGCTTGCGCCGAGGATTATCCACAACACATTGGATTGCCGCGCGGCTGCCTGGATGACTTGCTTCAAACCCTGTCGGCCTTGAACATCAAGCCAGTGGTCCATAACCAACGCAACCCTGGTGAGCCGCTGGACGTGACATTTCAGGGTGAACTGCGTCCCGAGCAAACCGTCGCTGCCCAGGCCATGCTTGCCCACGACATGGGGGTACTGGCCGCCACGACTGCGTTCGGGAAGACCGTGGTGGCCGCGTGGCTGATCGCTCAACGCGGCGTCAATACGCTCGTATTGGTGCATCGACGGCAATTGCAACAGCAATGGGTCGAGCGACTTTCTGCCTTCTTGGGAATGCCGGTTCGCGCCATTGGACGGATTGGCGGTGGCCGCAAAAAGCCCACTGGCCTCCTTGACGTGGCGGTGATCCAGGGCTTGGTCCGAAAAGGCATCGTCGATGATCTGGTCGCAAATTATGGGCACCTTGTTGTAGACGAGTGCCATCATCTCTCTGCCCAAAGCTTTGAGCTGGTTGCACGCCAGGCCAAGGCGAAGTTCGTCACAGGTTTGTCGGCGACCGTTACGCGGAAGGACGGCCACCATCCGATCATCTTTATGCAGTGCGGTCCTGTGCGTTATCGAGGTAATACAAAACAGCAGGCGGCGGCTCACCCCTTTGAGCACAAGGTGATCGTTCGTCCGACTGGCTTTCGTCCGATACGACCGGCAAATCCCAATGTGCGGCAACAATTCCACGAACTCTATGAGGAGCTGATTGCCGATGAAGAGCGCAATCGGCTTATCCACCAGGACGTGATCCAAACTCTTCGGGAAGGACGGTCGCCGCTGGTGCTGACCGAGCGAAATGAACACTTGGATTCTTTGTCCAAGCAGTTGGGACCCGAGGTGCGACATCTCATGGTGCTCCGAGGCGGGATGCGCAAGAAGGAACTTGACGCAATCCCGGCTCGCTTGGCTGCCATTCCGGCGGGGGAGACCCGCGTGATCTTGGCCACCGGCCGTTATGTGGGCGAAGGTTTCGATGACGCCCGGCTCGACACCTTATTTCTGACACTCCCTATTTCGTGGCATGGGACCATCGCGCAATACGTGGGTAGGCTGCATCGCCTTTACGACGGCAAGCGCGAAGTGCGCGTCTACGACTACGCCGATCTCAACGCGCCGATGCTGGCACGGATGTTCGATCGCCGTTGTCGCGGCTATGAGGCGATTGGCTACAGGATGCAGCTTCCGGGCAGCGCCGTGCCCGGCTGGCCTGCGGACGTGCCACTTCCCATCGATC
>JBEKLF010000399.1:0-6382 GCA_050010335.1 Terriglobia bacterium | reverse complement strand
CATCGGTACCCCCGATCTTGGGAAACCCCCCAGATCTTGCACTCTATGATTGCGCTAAGTGTCGGATGCCAATGGGGTTAGTCGTTATCCTCGCGTTGGCTGAACTTAGCCGTCCCGGTCGCCTGGACAGTCCCGTTGCAGCCGTTTGACAGAAAAAATAGTTCGGTTTATCAAGTCTCTAGGATGGCAAGTGGACGGGCAGGAACTTACAACTCGATTCTGTTTACAAGAGGGGAGTAATGCTTGGAGTTTATGAGCTCGGGTCGACTGCACCAAGAGCGTATCGTCAGAAAAACCAGAGTGGCTATGGGATTGATCAACCTGCGCTTGGGAATCACCGGAGCCATCTGCTGGACCAGCTTTCGCCCAGGTGCGAGAGGGGTCGGAAAACAATTAGGTGAGGTGGGGGAAGACTCCCCAGATTTTCCATGATGAATCCTGAGCACATCTTGACGCCCCAAGAGCTTGCAGAACGCTTGAAAGTTCCACTGTCCTGGGTCTTCGAGAAAACGCGGGCGCGTTGCAGAAATCAGATTCCGTGCTTGCGAATCGGGCGGTACGTTCGGTTTGATTGGACGGCAGTGGTAACATGGCTGAGACCCGGGGGGATAGATGCAGCGGGGACAAATCTTCAAAAAAGGGCGAAGCTGATTCCTGAGGTATCGCGAGCCGATTCTGGAAAACGGCGAGATCGTGCAGTTGCAGGTCTGTAAGCGCCTTGCGCCGTTCGACAAGAAGTACGGGTCGAAGCACGCCGTTGCCCCGCTCGCGTTGAAGTTTATTGCGCCAGTCAACACCGGAACCCTCCGGGCTGAAAGTACACAACTGGTGAAGGATCTTCTCGAGAGCGTGGATTTCCCACACGCCAACGCTGCGGGGCGTTCTCTCGCGAAGGCATGAAGAGGAACGCGTCCGCGCGGAACTGGATTCGTACCGCGTGGCGCTCGATCTCAATGCGCTCATTCCAATTCTGCGTCGCGTCCTGCGCAAGGGCTTCGTCGAAGCCGGGCAGGACTGGATGTGGGGGGGGAATTGGGGCGTGCGCTGGCCGATCCGGCGCGTCACCTCGCAATCGAGCGCCGTGAGGCAAGCGGCGTCAGGCCAGTTGCGGTGTTCCGCTTCCTCTCCGGGGATTGGTCGCCCTGGATTGCGCTTCCGCGCATGCGTGAGTGCTGGCCGGAGTTTGCGGTTCGAGACGAGAGCGGGGTATTTGCAGATGGGGATGAGCGAGGAGGTGGCTTCTGGTAATGCGGCGCTCATCGCGGTCTCTCGATGGTGGTTGTGCTGGTGCTGCTGGTGGTGGTCGTCGTGATGGTGGGCATGGACGGTGGATCGCGGCGTGAGGCTGGCGGGCGTTTTTGTGTCAGCTATTGTGACGGCAGGCCCGGAGCAGGGGTCATATATTTTATGTGACAAAACCCCCTCATAGAGGGGGTTTTGTGCAAATAAATATTGACAGGGGCAGGCAAGTTGGATATTTTGTTCATCAAAACACCCTTTGAGAGGGGGTTTTGCGAGGAAGAATATCATGGATTCCACCGTCCGGACCTTAGGACCGCAGGAAAGCCGGGTCGTGCTTGCCCTTGCTGAACAGAAACGGCGAGAGGTGGGCCGGTCGGAGATTATCAAGCTGTTGGGTGCGAGCGCCAAGGCGGCGGACAACGTTATCGAATCCCTGCGTCGGAAAGGCTGGCTAGAGCGGGCGAGCTGGGGAGAGTACCTCGTCATCCCGCCCGACGAGGGACCCGATGCGATGGGTGAAACCAATCTGCTCGCGCTCGCGAGCCGTATCGCCGATCCCTACTATATCGGATACGGCAGCGCGGCTGGGCATTACGGGCTAACGACGCAACATCGCCGGGTGATCGTCGTGGTCACGCCCGTACACTTACGGGGCAGGCGCGTGGGGGAGGGACGGGTGCGGGTCGTCAATCCCAAGCCTGCCAAATTCTTCGGATTCGCCCCTGTCGACGTATTCGGTTACAAGGTCATGATGTCGGATCGCGAAAAGACGGCCATCGACTGCATCGACCGCCCAGCGCTTGCGGGTGGCGTGGGAGAAGCCGCCTCCGTTCTGGCAACGGCGAGCAGCCGTTTCGATTGGGCTAAGGCGGCAGACTATCTCGAACGGATCGACTCAACAGCGCTTGTCCGCAGGTTCGGTTGGGTGATGGAACACGTCAAGGCGGACATGCCCGCCGGCATCCGCGAACGGCTGCTCCAGCTCGCCGCCCGCGGCCCCCGGACATGGATGGGACCCAATCCCGCGCGCAAGGTGCAGGGCGCCATCGGCGATGACAAGACGTGGCGTCTGTTCGTGAACGTGTCGCGTGAAGAGCTGCGCGAGAGCGCCGGGGTCGGCCAGCGAAAAGCGCTGAAGAAGGACGATTGACGATGCTCACACTACCCGACGTGCGGCGCTTCTCCACTCAATCCGGTCTTCGCGACATGATGATCGCCGAGAAGGAAATCGTGTTGACCTTTCTGCTTCAGCTTCTCTCCGAGCGCGGCATTCTGGACCGGCTAGCATTCAAGGGCGGCACTTGCCTGCGGAAAATGTTTCTCGGAAGCCAGGGGCGGTTTTCGACTGATCTGGATTTCACCGCGCTTGAGGACCACGATCACGAGGATGTAATCCTCGCCATGATGGGAGCCTTCCAGGAGGAATTCCATGGGATCAGGTTCCATATTCCTGACAACAGCTACTACGAGACATTGGACGGTCTATCTTGGGGCGTGAATCCGACGTATTCGCATGAATGGAATAGGGAAGGCGAAAGCGAAATTAGACTGCAGATCAGCCGCCGCGAGACGCCAACACTGGCGCCGGAGCGTCGGCCCCAATGCGAACAAAGTTATCTCAGACTCTTGCCTTTCGCCCCCGCCGAAATTACCTGCCTGGCACTGACCGAAATTCTCGCTGAAAAGATACGCGCTTGTTATCAGCGCAACAAGGCGCGCGACATCTATGATCTGGGCATCTATGCGACGCGACCGCTCGATCAACCGCTCATCCGTCGGCTCGTAGTGCTGAAGCTCTGGCAGGCGAGCGATAAATTCGATCCTGCGCGCCTCATGAAGAAATTCGAGGAAGGCACAGAATTCGACTGGGACGACTTGCGCGACTTGGTGCGACGCACCGTAGAGATTGACCGTGAGAGAATCTGCGCCGCCTGCGCCGGGGGCTTCCGGTTTCTCGCCGAACTGACCCCCGACGAACGGGTGCTCGCCAACGACGCTCATCAGCGCGAGCTAGAGCTCTGGGACAGGCTGCGCACGGCGCTTGCCCCTCGTTGACGGGAATGGGTGGACTTATGATCGTACTAGAGGGTCTGCCCTCCATATGCCATCACATAGAAGGCCCGGGCCGAGACCAACGCGGGGAAAGCGTCGCTCCGGGAAGATCGAACACCGGCAACCACGAGCCCACCTGCTAATCATCGAGTGCCAGTCCCGGAAGCTTGTGGTTGACGAGCTTAATCTCGGTAGCGAGAGGTTTTCGATATGAAGAACATTCTGACCTATTGTGAAAAGAGAGGATCGTTGGTTCTCCCTTGATATAGGCCGCGATATGGTAGTTTGCGACTGCTTCCGTGCATCGCCAGGCGCTTGCGGTTCCGATATTGTTTTGCCCTCTGAGCGGCAGCTACCCTCTGGCATTTAGCGGCCGGACAATAATTGAACCCGCGTCGTATCACGCGGCGCTTTGGCTCGTAGGCATTTCCGCAAACTATGCAGAATGCTTGCCCATCTCGGGACTTGGCTGCCAATGCAATCTGTACCGCCAGTTCACCGAACAAATCTGCGCCGGTCCAAGTGAGTCCACCAGTTAAATCGTCAATCGCTGGTTTGATCCGGCCCAGTTTCAACCAGTCCTCAATTACGTCTCGCATACAAAGTCTCTGGGCACCGGGTGTTTCGACAGGGGTCACTCCGTCACGTAGGAGTTTGACCCAATCTTCTCTCTCACCCAATCCGATCCGGTGAAGGTCGGCCGCTATGGTTAACAGGGCTTTGGCCTGTCCTGAGAAAAACCGCCATGTAGCCAAAGGCTCCCGCCCTAACGGGGGGCATTGGCGGGGATCGTCCGCAGGCCCCGTGCGCCCTGCTTGCGGCTTCGCAGACAGAGGGGCGGGAAGGCGGAGACGTTCGCCAAGGGAAAACTCATGGCAGTAAGGAAGATTGTGGCGGCATAGTTCCAACATCCCCCATGTCTGGGCGTATTTTAGTATGGCGTCATCTCCAGCGTCGCAGAGATGAAGAAATTCGTCCAACATTCCGCGCCCACCCTGCTCCGCCTCCTGCCTTGTGACAATGGCTTGCCGAGCGACCTGACCGTCCAAAAGCCAGTGATCGCCAGCATGTATTCGGGCAGCATGCTTCCACACCAGATGACCTCTTTGGAGGCGCACGTCCGTGACGAAGTTCCACTTCCTGACTAGATCAATTGGGCGGGTCAACCGGTCCGCGCCACGGGAATTGCGCACAAAATCCAGTCGAGCGTCTTTTGAGTTCGCATCGTCACGCATCGTCACGTCCAGTTGCTTCCCCTGGGGGACATGATAGTCCACAATCGGGGTGGGACGCGCTAGAAAGCGCGCCAAAAGCAGCTTTTATGGCTCAAATCTTCATCTCGCACAGTGCCAAGGACAGGCGGATCATCGAGTTCATCAACCGTGCTTTTGCATCAACAAAGGTCGAGGCCAAGTACGAGGAGATCGAAGCGATCCTGGAGGGCCGCAGGACGGCCCAACAGATCGCGGCTGACATCGGCAGATCAAATGCCGTTTTCATTCTCCTCGGCGAGAACGTAGAGAAGCTCTGCCATACCCAGCAATGGGTTCTTTGGGAATCTGGAGTCGCGGGCGCGGCTAATAAAGATATATGGATTTTTGAGGCGCATGAAGAGCATGGGAAGCTGTCGGTCTTGATCCCACATCTCCATCACTACGTCTGCTTTGAATGTTCCGAACCATGGCTTGCCTACATTCGCGCGGTAGTATCGTCCTACGACGATTCGCACGTTCTACCGGCGATTAGCGCGGGTGTCGCAACTGGCATCGCCACTGAAAACCCTGTTGCTGGAATTGTGGTAGGCGGAATTGTCGCCCTTCTCCTGGCCGGAAATAAGCAAGGGCCGCCAGCAGGGCTCATGGCGATCCTGTGCCTTAACTGTACGTCGGTATATCGCATTCATCGAGATCCAGCTTGGAACTTGATGCGCTGTCCTGTCTGCAACGTTCAACTTCAGCTCCAGTATCCACAGGATTGGGGGCTATGACCACAGAAAGCGTCTGTGGACAATGCGGATCGCGGCCTCGGCTTCGCTCGGGTCGGGTCGTGAATTTGATTCAGCGTGCAAGCTGTGGGCGAGCGGGGGGGGTGATGGAAAAGTTATGAAGCGAAACATGCGGAACAAATGGGGCAAGGTGATCGGTTTGGGCCTGTTGGGGCTAGGTGCGATTGCGATTCTCGGCAACATCGCGCAAAACCCTAATGTGAGCCCGAATCTGCGTTTCATGGCCCAGACGGCCGAAGGTCAGCTTGTGCAGGATCTTGAAACCGGCCTCTATTACATTCTGGTCTAAGGCTCCTGGGATGCCGTTCACGCAAGCGGCGGATCGACAAGTCGACATACCGGCACTGACGGGCGAGAAAACTGAGTCGCCTCCGCGGGAGCTTAAAACACGTCAGATCGTGGGCTTCAGGTTTTGGCTAAAAGCGGCTCATGCGCGATCGAAGAAGCTGGAGTATCCCGTCCTGGATCCCGCCGATCTTCGATTGGCCTTATTCTTCAGGTCGGGAGTTTGGGTGATAAAATCATTTAATGGATCTTGAACACCGGGACTTGGAGCCTTTCGAGCCGACGTTACGCCGCCTCTTGGGGATTGCCTTCGACCTTCCGAAGATCACGCCGAGGTCTGCGGCCCTCCTTGCCCGATGGGCACCTAGCAACCGTGGTCCGGGGTTTGTCGCGGAGACTCTAACTGCGTACGGTGCCCTACAGCGGGCAGCGGCAACAGAGGTGATTTCCCTAGAGAACGAGGCCCGGAGTCTAACCGCTAAGCTCAAAACCGCTCGCCGGGCGAATGACACGGCGGCAGTGGACCTGGAGCAGAAAATCGAAATCGTCCGCAGAAGGCAGCTCATTATCAGGCGGATACTGGATGCAATCGTCTACTTCATGTGCGGCCAGTATGTCGTGTTCATCCGGCGATTAGCTGTCACCCGCAAGAATGAATGCGATCATCCGTGGAGGCATCTCCGGGCTTTCTGTTGTGCGCGCTCAAACATTGGGAGCAACTCGAGCGCTTATCCGAGACGTAGCTGTGCAAGGGAGGCGTGCGCAGATCCCCCGCTAATGTCCGGAACGATAATCAGT
>JBEKLF010000398.1:0-6407 GCA_050010335.1 Terriglobia bacterium | reverse complement strand
GTGGACAACTGGCCGTCGGAAAGGCCGTCAAGAGCCGTGCGGGCGGATCGGATAGACCTGTTGACAGACCGAGCGCTGGTCGGCCGCCCAGCCTGGTTTCTTACTGTCTGAATCGCAGTTGGATTGGCAATGTCTCAGTTTGATGTAGAGGCGGCTTTAGGCCGCCATGTCGGGGGATAACGCCACCCTGCGGACACTCGGTGCGGAGCTTTAGAGTGCGGCAGCTTGCTGCCGCTTTCCTCCCTGCGAGCTAGCTCGCGGGAATTTCGAGCGGGGCACGATTTCCCGCCAGCAAGCTGGCTGGTGGAAGAGCGGTAGCAGAGCGGCAACAAGCTGCCGCACTCTAAAGCTTCGCAGCGAGTACCCGTCAGCCTTCAAGAAAGAAAGGGAATTCGAGCGCGCTTTGGCCCAACGTTTACCGGCGAGTCCGCTCGAGATGGGTTGACGGCGCATTCCGGCGCCACTACGATGCCGCGTGGCTGACGGCGCCCGTGTTTTCAACACTCCTGGCAATCGCGCGGGATAGCTTCATTAGCTCTGGCGAGACACTTCGCCACGTGTGGCATCGCTCCATATTTCCCCCCTGGCGGTACTCAAACGCGGCGTAGGCAGGTCATCTGGCATTGGGGAGCAGGCCCTTTTCGACGAGTACCGGTGGCTGGCGGTGGTGAGTGGTCTGCTCATAAGCATACGCCCAGCCGAGTAAGTCGCCGTCTTTCCACGGCCGGGCTGACAGCTCCAAGCCGAAAGGGAGACCATCGGGATAAAACCCGCCGGGAACCACGACGGCGGGAACACCGATCATGTTGACCCATCCCGTGTCGCTGTGTGGACCTTCACTGATCTTCCCGTCCTGCGGCATCGTCTCATCCGGCGGAGGCATTTGCGTGGCGGGGTAGACGAATCCGTCAAGGTGCAGCCGATCCAGGACTTCATTGTAGGCGTCGAGTGCCCTTTGCCGGGGGGCCAGCACGTTGGCCTCGGCCTCGGGATCGCTCTCGAACAGGGCTTGGATCAACGGCGGCCGGTCCTTTCGGGCAGTCTCATCCACGCCGCCAATGATCGTGGCCGGCAAAGGAGACCCCACAGCCTTCTGGTATTCATCAGCCGAATGATATTGCGCCGGCCCAAACTCGGCTAGGAACTTTTCCGTTCCTTCTCGGACGTAAGGAAGCGTGCCGACGCGAGCTACGGTCACGGCAAAGCTGTCGGGGAGAATGGAATCGTCGAAGACGACCGTGGCGCCCGCGGCGCGCAGCCCTTCGAGCGCTTTCATAAAGGCCGCGCGCGTCTCCGGCCGGAGCGGCAGCCGAGCGTCAGCCATGTCTGCGGCGACCTCGGCCGGCGACTCGGAAGCGCGAATGCCCTGAAACGGAGTGCCGGCTCCGGCAAGAATGAAGGCAGGAACGCCGAAACGTTTTCCTTTAAGCGCATCCGCTTTCAAGTACCGCGTATAAGGGCCGGGCTGGGCCTTGGCAGCGGAGCCGATCGTGCGCGGATCCAGGGGATCTTCTCCGGCCATGACGCCAAGCGCGATGGCAGCATCGGTCACGTCACGGGCGATGGGCCCGGTGTTGTCGAGCAGCCAGTCGAGCGGCGCGATGCCCGCGATACTCACCAGGCCGCGAGTGGGGAAGACCCCGACGACGGAGCTGGTGGCCGCCGGCATCCGGATCGAGTTGCCGGTGTCTGTCCCATTGCCGAGCAAGGCATAGTTTGAGGTGATGGCGGTAACCGTGCCTCCCGACGATCCACCGGGGCTGAAGCGCACATCGTAGGCATTCCCGGTGCGTCCGTAGGCCGTGCTGCGATTGGTGTCGCTCGCGGCGAAGTCGGGCATGTTTGTCTGCCCGAGGATGACGACTCCTGCCCGACGGAGTTTGGCGACAATCGTTGCATCCCGGGGTGCGACCAGCTCATGCCCGGGGATCATGTAGCCTTTCCATCCATCCGTCGTAATCAGCCCCTTGATGCTCGTGTTGGCCTTGATAACAATCGGAACGCCCCACAGGGGGCCGCGCACAAAACTGCTGCCACCCGCCTTTGCTTCCGCGTCCTCGCGAGCAGCGGTGGCGAGAGCTCCGGGCGCGTCCAGATTCTGCACCGCGCGATAGATCCCGTTGTACTTCTTAATGCGTGCCATGTACCAGCGCACGACGTCGGTAACGGTATATTTATGGCTGCGGTACAGTTGTTCCAATTGGGGGATGGTGATTTCGAGCAGGTCGCGATCCATCGTCCCCAAGGCTGGCTGGTCCGCGCTCCAGCCTGTGACTCCGAGCAAGAGGAAAATTAAAGCCAGAAAATTACAGGTGACTTTGATGATTTTCATGTTTTTTCCCGTCCGCTAACGTACAACGGACCGAGGCTGAGGACAAGGTCTTCCACTGATGATTGCCGGCTTCCGATTGCCGATTGCCGAGTAGTCCAATCCTCAATCGGCAATCGGCAATCGAAAACCGGCAATCGCGAAAGCAGGAAGCGTAGCGCGGGCATCTTGCCCGCTGTCGCGGGAGCGTCCCGCTCCCGCCAGCGCGTGGGCAGGATGCCCACGCCCCAGCGGGCGAGACGCCCGCGCTACGAAAACATTTCGTCACCATATTTTGCAATCCTCAATAGTTCTGCCAATTTAATTGAACACGCAGGCGATTCCTAGGTACAGTAATAGTCGGGCAAAAATCCACTTAAAGGAGAAACCGAGCCATGCCGCTCACTACGGATCAAAAACTCTTGACCCTTAGCCATGACATCATCGAAGGGTTTGATAAAGCTGACGGAGGTATTCATCCAGGGTTCAGACCCGCGCACGCGAAAGGTATCCTGCTGACGGGCGTGTTTACGCCTTCGTCGGAAGCCGCCTCGCTTACGCGCGCGCCGCATATCCAGCGGAATTCCACTCCGGTGACGGTCCGCTTCTCGGACTTCGCGGGCATTCCAACCGTTCCCGATAACGACCCTCAGGGTGCGAGCCCTCGCGGTTGCGCGATTCGTTTTCACCTTGCCGAGCATGTCCATACCGACATCGTTGGGCACTCCGTCGACACCTTTCCCACGCGCACGGCGGAAGAGTTCCTGGAATTCCTCAACGCGCTGCTTTCCACCGACCCTGCCGGGCCGCACCCGAATGCCATTGAGCGGTTTCTTGGCGCTCATCCTGCGGCACTGAAATTTGTGCAAACACCCAAGCCGATCCCGACCAGCTTTGCGAAGGAATCATTTTATGCGGTATCTGCATTCAAGTTTACCAACGGGGACGGCCTGAGCCGCTACGGGCGCTATCGAGTGCTGCCGGTAGCAGGCAATGAATATCTCGACGAGGCCGGAGCGGCCGCGCGGGGTCCGAACTTCCTCTTCGACGAGATTAAAGAGCGGGCCGCGAGGGAACCGGTTCGGTTTCATATCGCCGTACAGTTGGCTAAGGACGGCGACACCGTCGATGATGCCACGGTCCGCTGGCCTGAGGATCGTCCTCAGCTTAGGTTAGGCGAAATCAGTTTGAAGGAGATTACTCCGAACAACGCCAAAGAGCAGCAGCGGATTATCTTTGATCCCATCCCACGAGTGGATGGCATCGAGGCCTCGGCCGATCCTCTCTTTGAGCCGCGGGCGAATATCTATTTAATGACCGGGAGACGGCGCCGAGCAGCCGGAAAGCCGTAGACCTTGGGCAATAACCCTAAGCAATCTGGGCGTGGGATAACGTCAAGCGAGTGTAGCGCGGACCTAGAGAACAGGTCCGCGCTACGCTTGCTCATCGTATTCAGAGCCGCGGGGTAGTTCAGGAAGCGCACAACTCCGTGTTACCCGCTGGCCTAACTCATTGCTACGGTTTGCGCAATGCCGTCCATCGCCCATCGGCTCGGCCCTCGACTTTCATGCGTCCGCCGGCTGAATCGCCATCGATCCATCCGGCGATTGTCGCAACGGCGATCCCCCCATCACCGAGGGGCGTGCGGGGCCAGTCCGCATTAAAGCTGAGCTCGATGTAGCCGTCGCGCCAGGTTCCGGCGACGGGGCGAGCATCGCCGAGCGCGCCGGACCACGTTCCCGTCACTTTGCTGCCGTCGCGCGCGAGTTGCAGCGTACCGTCAAAGGTCCCGGCGTCGCTCGAGTACTTCACCTGCCACGTGCCGCTGGCGTCCGCGCCGTTCTTCACCGGCAGCGGGGTCGAGCTCGTGATGCGGACATTTGAGAAATAGGCCTCCTCGCCTTGGTAACTCCACAGGGCGACGCCGCCTCGCAAATCTTGCCCCTTCAGTCCGTCCACCACGAGGCTCGGATTTTCGGATCCGTTCAGGTAGAGCTTGGCGGAACGGCCCATGACCTCGATCCTGACTTTCGTCCAGGTCTCTGGCCGCAAGTCCGCATAGGCCTCATAGATCCAAGGCCACCCCCGGCGCAGTTTGTACCAGTTGAAGTCCGGCTCCGAGGTGTACTGCACGGAGTGGTTCCGCATCGCTTGGTCATCCGAGCGCGCGTTTCCCGGCCGCAGGTAGAAAAGTTCGTAGCGCGAGGCGTCGGGCCGGGCTCGGAAGGCGATGCCGACGAAGCCGGGCATTCTCACACCCGGCGGCGTGGTGGTTTTCAAAGCAATGTCCGCCTCGATCGTTCCATCCTGGAAGTCCGTGCCCTGCAAGAGCGCGAAGCCGTCCTTTTCCGTGTCCTTCGTGAGTCGAACCGCCTTACGCCCCTGGTATTCGACGGCCTCGGCTCTCACGTTAAGCAGCGCCAGTTCCTTGGCGTCGCTCAGCGCGAACGTCTGCACGTTTGGCGCTGGCTGAGCGAAGCTGGCGCAGGCAAGTAAAATCGAGAAAACCTGTAGAGTCCTGGCTCCTACACGTGTGACTCGAGACATGTTCTTCTGACCTCCAACGTGGAATGCGCCGGAGGCCCGCTGTCCTCCGGTCCGTGGTCCCCGTAAGCGTTGGCGCCCGCTGAACCACGCCGCGACGTCTAGAATTAAGCTATCAGACGACCTGTCGGTATGCTTACGGGGCAATTCTGCTGCCATCTGCGCTTCAGATAAACCCTTTAGCGACGGCTTAGTGCGCTGGCCATGGTTTGTACAATAGGGCAGGCACTGTCCGGTTTTAGGATTTGGGTGTCCGTAATTGGGACGGCCTTTAAGACCAGGTGTGCCCCTGCCCACTCTGCCGCACGAGCTTTTCCTCGAGTCGTCGCGCGGCGATTAGTTCATTCGACAACCGTCAATCGAAAATCGGCAATCCCAAAAGCAGGGAGTGTAGCGCGGACCTGTTTGGTAGGTCCGCGGCTTTTTGCTTTCAATCCGGAACGAACCGCGGACCTAGAAAACAGGCCCGCGCTACGCTTGCTCGAGGATGTTCTTCCTGACACACTCGGAATCGCGGCTTAAAGATGTGGAGAAAATCTGCCAACAGACTGGCGGCGAGATGATCGACACCCCCAACGGCATCTCCGTGAGCTCGGCGATGGAAACCATCCTCACCTGGCTTAAGCAGGGCTACACGCTCGGTTATTCCCCCACCAATAAGCGCCAGGACGGAACCTACCGCAACATTGAAGTGCGGCTTGCGAACCGCAGTGAAGCCCGCAAGCACAAGCACACGGTCTACGCGCGACAGGGGTATTACGCGCCTACCGCCCAATAAGGCGGATTTCCGATCACGCAACAGCAGCCCGTGTTTCGGGTGGACGCCTCGCAGGACGAAAAGCCGCTCGAACTCCCCCGCCTTTGGACTCCTCACAAAGACCAGGCGCAGCATTAAAGCAGAAGGCTGCGCTGCCTGCTTCTGGTGCGGCTAACCCCGGACTGGACCCTCGGCCATGCAAGCGCGGACCACATCTACGGGTTAGAGACTTACCGTCAACTGGCGGCCGGCGAGGCCGAACCGGAGCAATGAATCTGCGAAGGACTGGGGGCGGCGGACGGAACGACCGGGAAGCTTGCCACGAAACCAAACGGTCGGGTAGAAGGAGGGCCGCATTTTATCAGGGCTTATCGGGAAGTCAGGCGCAAGGCTAATGCAAAGCGTGATCTCTGGCGGTCTTTTAACGCCTGTTCCCCGAGGGTAGTAGCTTCCTCACCCATGCCTCTCCGGGGCCACCCTGTCAACGCGTTTCCTGTGGCATCCTCGCGCCAAATTCAGAGGTTTAAGAGACCGCATCTCAGCGGGAGCCCCGGTCACAAGCGCAGATATTCCCGTTCAAACCGTGACTGAGGTTGTGTGACCCGGAGGTAACCACGGTTAATCCGCCTTGGGAATATACCATGGGTTCGTCATCGAAGGAAAGGCCCACGGTTAGGCCCAAATCCGCACGTAAGAGAGGGAGCGGCGGCGGGGGTGCGGTTTTCTGGCCGCAACTGGGCCGGGGGGTTGGTTTGAGCAAGGAGGATAGGGACGCCGGTAGGCTCGGGAGTCGAAGTG
>JBEKLF010000397.1:0-8630 GCA_050010335.1 Terriglobia bacterium | reverse complement strand
CGTACTCCTCCCATACCAAGTATTTTCCGTATGGGCATGATACTTTTCCTGATTCTGCGGGGTTTTGTTGCCCTTGGCCTCTTTTCATACCCGCCGACATCTACCGAGAGTTCCGCCCGCGGCGTCTGGGGATTCTCCCCCGTGAACATCCTTAATCCTTCATTCCGTCAACTCGGACAGGACCGCCGACACTGGCGACGCACCTCCTTGGGTTTTCACCGGGCGGATACGCCAATTTCGTGCAGCAGCGGTCGCGCCGATGCAGGAACAGCAACTTTGCCGTTAAGAATTACATGGCTTCGTCTCCACTTTTGTCGGCTTGCACGACGGTGCCGTCCAGACTCGCCCCAGCGAAAACGCCTTTGGCACGCGAATAAGACAGAATCTCCGCACTCAGCTTAAGGTCGGTACCGGCAGCGGCACGTCGGCCCACCGGCCCGGCGGCTACAGAGGCGTCGGCTCCGAGCTTAAATTTGTCGCTGAGCAGGCTTTGCAGGGCGTGATCGTTCATAAAGAGCATCACGATGTCGGTGGAAGAGCCCCCGATCTGATAACCCACACTCCCGCCCTCAATAGCCACAAACATGGGAGCGCTCCAGCCATGCCCGGTGCGACAGGTTGCCAGTCCCCTGCCATAGTTCCCGCCGAATACAAAAGCGAACTTCACGTCCCCTGGAATGATGGCAATACATTTCGCCGATTTCAGGAGATCCGAAGGGATGCCCTGATCCGGAGTGTTCATGATCTCCTGGAAGACCTGGGCAGCTTTGTTGGTGCGATTAACATCATCCTCGCGGTCCGAGGCGACAGCAGTTAGAGTTACAAGCAGAGCTAGCATCGTAACGATCAGAATACGTTTCAACATTTGCTTATCTCCTTCCAAGTTTGAACTTACTAACGGAAACGCGTCGCCAATTCGTTGATTCCAGAACTCGGTTCGGTTCGCCAAGGCGTAAATCTCAGCGCAGATCAACACGATGGCCGTGGACGAACTGCACTCTTGGTGCTTAACCTGTGGCTCGATCACCAACTGCTGAACGAACTTCTTAGGACGTTTTGCCCTTGCCGCCGGTGTGCCCGCACGCACAATCGATGTCCGGCGTCTTTTCCGTAGCCTCGCACTGGGTGCTGCAGTACTTACCCGGCGATGTCACGCATGAACAAACCGGGTGTGCACACCTCTCGGCTTTCGCAGCCGCCATTTCTTTTCTCCTAGCTTTCGGATCAGCGGACGATCCAAATTTTAGACACTGGGGGAAAGCGTGTCTGTTAAAAAAGGAACACGTGTCTGCATAAAAGGAAACACACTGCGATTTTGGTCTCTTGCTTTACGCACAAGCATGTGTCCATCGAAGCAGGGATGATTTTAGGGGCACCAACCTCAAGGAAGGAGGCATCCTACACGTAAGGGGGATCGTTTCATGGCGGAGAGAGGCAGGAGAGATGAAAACGGGAAAGATCCAAAGAGCCAGGAGCACGGATGGGTGGAAAAACTTCGGCGGTTGATTCGCCCCGCCGTTTACCTCAGCCACAACTGGATCAGCCGAATTGGAGTGGTGCTGACGACTACGTCGGCCATCACTTTGATCCTTAGTTATGCTTCTCTGCTTCTCGGTTACTCCTTCAACCCCTATATGGGCATTATCGTTTTCCTGATTCTGCCCGGTTTTTTTGTCCTGGGGCTGCTCATAATTCCCTTCGGCATCTACCTGGAGTTCCGCCGGCGGCGACGCATGGGGATTCTTCCCGATGAATACCCTCTGGTTTCCTTTTCCCGCGAGGAATTTCGCCGCACGGCAATATTTGTGCTGACGATGACCGCTATTAACGTGCCTCTCTTCGCGTTTGCCAGTTATCGGGGAGTGGTCTACATGGATTCGGTAAAATTCTGTGGGACCACCTGCCACACCGTCATGCTGCCGGAATACACGGCTTACCTGCGTTCTCCCCATGCCCGCGTGGCTTGCGTGGAATGTCACATCGGTGCCGGCGCGCCGTGGTTTGTGCGTTCGAAAATTTCGGGCAGCTACCAGTTGCTGGCCGTGACATTCAACCTCTATCCGCGACCTATCCCCGAGCCCATACACAACCTGCGTCCGGCCTCCCAAACTTGCGACCAATGCCATTGGCCGGCCAGGTTCACCGGTGACAAGCTCATCGTCAAAACGAAGTTCGGGGATGATGAGAAGAACTCCTCCACCAAGACCGTTCTCCTGATCGGAGGGCTGAGTCCGGCGCTGAAGTATACCGGCATTCATGGGTGGCATTTGGGACGCATCACTTACATTGCGTCCGACGACAAGCGACAGGTTATCCCTTGGGTCGATCACCGGAATCCCGATGGTTCCTTCACGCAATTTGCCTCCACCGCCACTCCACCCAAGCCAGAACTGTTGGCGCGGGGTGAGCGACGCCTGATGGACTGCATGGACTGCCACGACCGTCCGAGCCACACCTTCCACCTCCCCGAAGAGGCCGTGGATACGGAGATGACGGCCGGCCGCATCAGCCCGTCTCTGCCTTTTGCACACAAGGTTTCTATCGACCTGCTCAAGCGGAATTATGACGGCCGGCTGGAGGCTGAGACGGAAATCCCCGAAAACCTGCGGGCGTATTACCGCAAGAACTATTTCGCCATTTACAACAGCCAACGCTCCGAGATCGAGCAAGCCGCCAAGGCTCTGGTGTACATTTACGATGGTAATGTCTTCCCCGCCATGCACGTCACCTGGGGGACGTATGCCAACAACTTGGGGCACACGGATTTTCCGGGTTGCTTCCGTTGCCACGATGGCGACCACAAGTCGAAGGACGGCCAGGTCATCCCGCAGGATTGCAACACTTGCCACAACCTGCTGGCTATGGATGAGCCCAATCCCAAGATTCTGCAGGAACTCCAGGGAGGCCAGTAGAAAGTCTCTCGTTGCAAAAATATTAAAATCGGTACTTGGACATGCCCGCCGGATGGAGGGTATGGCTCGATAGCTCGATTGGGAGCCCTTTGCCTCGAAGGAACATCAGGGTGGTGTCATCTTGTTTGCCTTCCCGATTGGGAGCCGTTATTCTCGGCGCCGTCTCCATTGGGGCTGTTTTTTTATCGTTTGCAGGTCGAGGGACTCCGGCAGGCGGGAAAGGGGCCAGCCCTGCCTGTTCCCGGCACGGGAAGATTAAAATTGCTCCATATTTATGCAATTTCTCGGACACCCCCCCGTCCCTTTCCTACCTTGGCCAGTTTAATTCTCCCTCGCCGCCGCACCATGCCTCCAAACCTCCACCGATTCAGATGGCTCTCTGCCAACAGTAGCCAGTAGTAGCGAGCGGGCTTGACCACTCGACCGCCCGTTCTTACAAGTCGCTGCTGCAAACTTGTCAACGACCACTTCTCGATCTTCTTCGGCAGCACCAGCCGTCGCCTGGTTGCCCAGGTCATAGGCGGTCACGCTTAGCCACAACCGCACCTCTAGGTCCGCGGCCTTTCGCGCCCGCCAGCGCTCGCCGATGCGGTTCTGCCGAGGTGAGCGCTATTGACCGACCGGTGTTACGGAAGGCACAGACACCGCCTCAGCTTGACCGTATAAGAGGAGTGGTTCATTACAGGCTAGCCAGCTCGGAATCGGAAAAGGAGATTTCAGATGAAGACCATCGTGTGCTGCCTGGCGCTCGTCGCTATGGCCGGGTTCACATCAGCCGCATTCGCCCAGGAGCCAACCCTCACTTCCGTGGAAGCAAAGTTTGACACGACCAAAGACAATAAGAACGGCGACAGCAAACTGGATGTTTACCTCAAGAACCGAGTCGGGCAGGAAGCTGCCAAATCCGAAGGCAATGAAGGCGTTTGGGACAAACATTCTACTCACACCGTCACATTACAGATCGAGGGCAACCCCACGAAAGCAGAAGTCGCGAAGGGCAGCATTTTGCTGACTTTTCACCCGCGCGGAGCCGACACTTGGAAGTTCAACTACAAAGTTACTCTCAAGTTCTCGGAGGATTCCTCGATCACAAAAGAAGTCTTCGGCGGTGTCTTGACTCAATACAACACCGCCCGGACGGATCCCCTTTAGCGATACCAGAGCAATCGTAGCGGGGACCTCCGCGGGCCGCGCATTCGGAGCGCCTCAAGATGCAACGCTACATCCAGATCTTCCGCCGGGACTGTGAAGAAATACTGCGTCAAGGTTTGCTGCGTGTCCGCGTTAAATTTGCCGCCCATGGCTGCCGAAATGTCCGCCAGTTGATCTGCCGAAAGGCCCGGGCTTCCGCGAAACATCATGTGTTCCTGAGCGTGGGCCATTCCCGGAAACCCCGGTGGCGCCTCATTCGACCCAACTTGATAGTTCATAACCGTGGTCACTACCGGGGCCAGGGGGTCACGAACGACAATGACACGGAGCCCATTCGCCAGGGTGGCTCGCGTGACATTCGAAGCGTGCTCAGCTTCGGGGTTTGCTGAATTGAGTGGAGCGCAGAATACTAACATCACCACACACGAGATGAGGCCTAGCCTTCCAAAACTCGACGAACGGCCCGACGGCTGCAAGTAGTGCATTCGCAATATGGAATCCCCCCTGATTGTGAGCATATATGGCCTCTGCAATTTACCGCCTCTGGCATTCCCGGTAGCCAAAGCTCGTCATTCAGCAGAAGTTTCCAAAGGCAGCAGGGAACGTGAAACACGTGCCCAGCGCTTCCGTTGCATGACCCCGTTACGCCGTCAACTGTGCTGGGCGCACTCCTATGGGATACAGCGCCCCACAGCCAAGAAAGCTACCGGAGGATCATTAACTATTGTTGATGGCCGCTGTCTTCGGGAGTCGGCGAAACAACAACAAAAACTCCATTCCCCTGGCGATTGATGCGCAGCAAAGTTTCTCCTTTGGCCCCAGCAGCCAGGCGGTCGAAATCCGCCACTGAGTGCACCGGCTGGCGGTTGATGCTCTCGATTACGTCTCCCTGGCGAATACCCGACTGGGCCGCCGGGCTTTTCGGATCGAGGTTGCTGATGACCACCCCTTGAGTGCCAGACGAAACGCCGAGCTGTTCGCTCAGATCAGGTGTAAGACTCTGAACACTAATGCCCCCCAAGATGCCTTGCACAGGAGGTTTGCCGAGGCTGGCGTGTACGCCAAGGCCTGATGGACGCTCCCCCAGCTTTACCTCCACGGTGAGAGGCTTGCCATCCCGGAGTATGTCGAGGATCGCGACGGTCCCAGGTTTCGAATCGGTCACCAAAGCAATCAACTGTCCGGAATCGGCGACAGGCTGGCCGTTGTACTTGCGAATCACGTCACCGTTCATCAGTAGTGCCTTTTCAGCGGGTCCCCCAGGCGTAACTTCCTCAACCAAGGCCCCGGAAGTGTCGGGCACACTAAAAGCATGCGCCAGGCCTTCGTCCAAGGTCTGTACGTGCGCGCCCAGGTAACCCCGCGATACTCCACCGGTTTTAACCAGGTCGTCCATCACATGCTTGGCCATGTTGATAGGAATGGCGAACCCGATGCCAACAGATCCGCCCCCTTCTCCGGGGCCGGATTCGCCGCTCAAAATGGCAGTGTTGATGCCTACGACTTCGCCCTGAACGTCCACCAGTGCGCCGCCGGAGTTTCCCGGATTGATCGGCGCGTCAGTCTGGATGAAGTTTTGAATGTCTTCAATGGCGCCTTCCGACCTGTTCAGAGCGCTGACCGCGCCGCGGGTCACCGTGAAATTGAGCCCATAAGGATTCCCGAAGGCCATCACGATGTCACCCACGTATAAGTTGGAGGAATCGCCCAGGGAGGCTGTGGGCAGATCCTTACCCTCGATCTTGATCACCGCCACATCCGTCTGCGGGTCAGCGCCCACGACCTTGCCGATGAAGGTCCGCTTGTCCGAGAGCATCACTTTGATTGAAGTGGCATCCTGAATGACGTGGTTGTTCGTCAGGATATACCCATCGGCGCTGACCAGAACCCCGCTGCCCAGGGCGTGCGCTCGTTCCTCGCGTGGACCCTGGTCCGGGCTATCAAAAGATTGTGGGAACAACGGGGACTTCCGAGCCTTGACCACTTGTGTAGATTGAATCGACACGATCGCTGGCGTCACCGCCCGGGCGATTTGTTCATAGGCTTTGTTGAGCGTTTGCAGGGCGTTAATGCCCTCACCGCTCAGTGTTTTGTCCTGCGCCAACACGAAGGGAGAGTTGGTGCTACGGTTCAAGTAGGCGACCGTCACGGCAGCCGCGCAAAGCAGGCCAATGAGTGTCAGGCTTAACCCCGATAAATTGTCGCGCAAGAATCGTTTACCGTTAGAACTCATAGAAATTCTCCTTCCTGGCCTGGCTCATAGTGGGCCAGACGAACAAACTTGCTAGGTGTTTTCGTCGCCGTTCGCTGAAAAACTCGCTTCAGCAAACGGGTGCAAGTGTCAGGCCGATTTCACCTCGATAGTCGTCTTTTTGGAAGCAGCTTTCGGGATCTCTAAATCGAGTATTCCGTCTTTAAGCGTGGCTTTCGTCTTCGACGGATCCACGTCAGCCGGCAGATCCAGCACCCGGAAAATCTGATCTGAGCATTGCTCCCAGTAAACCGCAGTCCCTTCCGTGCGCTCCTCTTTGGATTCGCGCTTTCCGCTAATCGCTACGCGCCGGGGTTCCACTGAAATCTCCAGGTCCTTGGCGGTGAAACCCGGGACTTCCGCGCGAATCGTGAGGGTTTTGTCCGATTCCTTCATCACAAAGTGCAGAGGGTGGAACAATTCCGCTTCCGCTCTCAGCCAATGCTCAAGGTCGCGCCCGAACCCTCTTCCTTCATGGTCAAAGATTTCGTAAGCACGTCTCGCTATTGAGGTGTTGGCGCCATGAACGCGATCCAGATAACCATCCATGCAGCCATGCTTGACAGATAGACCCGCCTTTTCCCGCTGTACCGCTGTGGATTGGCCTTTCATAGTTGCCCCCTCCTCCTCATCAAGTTTCGAACCCGCGAGCTTCTGCTCGCCTATGTTTGCCTGCCCCATCCTGGATTCTTGCCCGCGCGGACGTCGCGGCTCCTCGATGCGCGGATTACCTTCCCCCCCTCGCATTCCAGCAATTTTCGGAGTCGCCGCCGCGCCTTGTGCAGTTGCGACTTGGAAGTTCCTATCGACCAGCCGGTAAGTTCAGCAATCTCTAGGTGAGAGTAGTCCTCGCTGTCGTGCAGGAAGAAAGCTTTCCTGAAACCTCCGGGCATTTGATCGAACATACGTTCCAAATCCACGCGCGCGGCCGAAGCTGACAGAGCCCGGTCAGAGGTTTTGAGTTCCTGGCGGGGGTTGATAGCCCCCTCGTGGGCTTCAAGGATTACGTCAAGTGAGGTTTGCGGCAGCGTTTTCCTCCGCATCCGCATCAGCGCAATATTCGTGGCCAGGCGATACAACCAGGTGGAGAAGGCTGATTCCCCTCGACAGGTATTGATCTTGCGGCATAAAAGAAGAAAAGCATCCTGGGTGAGGTCTTCTGCGTCTTCCACGTTCCGGGCGATGCGCAGACACCACAAAAACACTCGGTGTCGGTACCGTTCGTAGATAGCTTCGATGTCGGTGGCGAGCACGTTTTGGCGCCTTGTCTGGGTCTTGGCTTCGTCGGTGACGACACGTAATCGAGGCCGTATTCCCGTCCTCTTCATGGCGATTCATCCCCCATCTGCGGCTCCATCTTCTGTTGTCATGATTAGCAATCTCGTCTTCAAATCGCGTACTGACCTGAAATCCTTGCCCTACGAGCCCGGGAAGCATGGGAACCCCGGGTCAATATCTGCTTCTTGGTTTCGCTAAGGATCAGGCTTCGCCCTGAGCGCGGGCCCTTGGGTACAGCGAACCCCGACTAACCGCATTGTTGACGACCCACTCCACATCCTCACGCCGATAGGGAAAAGCAAGGTAGTCGAAGGCCCCCAACGACATCGCTTCGATGTAAAGCTCCTTGTCGTAGAATTCTGAACAGACAATAACGGGAACCCTTGATCTTGGCCCGTTGGCCGCTCTCAGGATCTCCTGGAAATTGCCGTCGCTGAACCTGGGCTGGACGAACGCCATCACCGTTTCTTCCTGGGTTATAAGACCTCTTGCGTCGTCAAATGTTTCCGGTAATACGGGTTGAAGTCCAAATTCGCTCAGCACGCTGAGCAGGCGTTGCCGGATCTCAGGGTCAGCGCACGCCACGATGGCCCGCATGCGATCCCTGGCGCCTGATTCACCTTTGGAAGTTATACTGGTTTGCCCCATCTCCTTTCCCTTCTTTCCAACCCCCCTTTCTTTTCTTCATTTAGAGGCTCTGATCGGCCCATTTGTTAATGCGACATTGGCAGTCTAGGGAAGGGAAAGCGCCATGTCTGTTAAAAAGTGAACACGCATCTGTTGAAAAGAGAACACCCATCTGAAAGACTTTTGATAAGAATGGGCTTGGAGGGCACGACGAGGAGTCAGGAGACTTGAAGTTTGCCGTCTGCCATTCACACTTTTAGGTAGTGGGTCAATTTGATCGAAAACATTTTGGAATGGGTACTTACTGCTTCCACCACACGTATGTGATGTACGCCAAACTGACCACCGCCACAATTATGAGAATAAGAAGATAGCCGCCAAAAACATCGTGCCAATAAGTTCCAATTGCA
>JBEKLF010000396.1:0-6442 GCA_050010335.1 Terriglobia bacterium | reverse complement strand
GGTGGACAACTGGCCGTCGGAAAGGCCGTCAAGAGCCGTGCGGGCGGATCGGATAGACCTGTTGACAGACCGAGCGCTGGTCGGCCGCCCAGCCTGGTTTCTTACTGTCTGAATCGCAGATATTTTGACCTTAATGGGGCTGGAGAATCTTGCCTGCTCGTAGAGTTAGGGCTGAAAAAGTACAGAGTCAGCCATCTCTGAGAGGGTAGCCGCCTTGTCAAATTGGATCCATGGACACGCAACTTTATTAGCGGGTGCGCGTTTTCGCGGATCGTGCTGAACTGGATTTGGTCGGGGAACCCGGGTCGAACAGCTGGAAGTTCGCGAATTCAAGTCCGGAGGATGAATTGATTATGACAAACAGATTCGGAGCTTTGGCAGTTCTGTTACTACTCGCGACCGCGACTATTTGGGCGGGCGTCACCGCGAGCATTTCAGGAACCGTGACGGATCCCACGGGGGCGGTCATTCCTAATGCCGCGGTGACGGCCCACAACACCGAAACGGGAATTGATAGCCAGACCCAGACCAATGCCCAGGGCTTCTATTCCTTTCCGGCCCTCCCCACGGGGAAATATGAGGTGCGGATCAAGGCCACCGGATTCGAGGAATACCGGGAGACGGGTCTGGTGTTGGACGTCAACAACGCCTTGCGCATCGATGCCGCGATGAAGGTGGGCGCCGTGAACCAGGAAGTGAGCGTTTCCTCCACGGCGGTGCACGTTGAAACCTCCAATACCCAGATGGGCGAGGTGATTGGGAACGTCAAGATGACCACGCTTCCGCTGAACGGCCGTAGCTATACGGACCTGATGGCGACGCAACCGGGCGTAGCGCCCACTTCCAGTGGCGAGGGTCAGGGCATGAGTGTTTCAGGAAACCTGAACCCAGGGGCGCTTTCGGTCAGCGGACAGCGCGAAGGCGCCAACGGCTTCATGGTGAATGGCGGTAACGCCGAGGAAAGGTTGTACAACAACACCGCCATCATTCCCAACCTCGATTCCATCGCCGAATTCCGCATTCTCACCAACAATGCCGACGCCGAGTATGGGAATTATTCCGGCGGTATGATCAACGTCATTACCAAGTCAGGCACCAACCAGTTCCACGGCGATGCCTTCGAGTTCATGCGGAATCCCCACATGGATGCCCGCAACTTCTTTTCTCCGAGCCGCGCCACGTTGCACCAGAACCAGTTCGGCGGCACGGGCGGCGGACCGATCAAGCATGACAGGCTGTTCTTTTTTACCGACTATCAGGGAACGCGTCTGGTGAATGGCGTGGACACGGGGCTTGTCGCCGTGCCCTCCGCCCAAGACCATACCGGAAATCTGTCGGATGTGGCCAGCCAACTTACCGGCACGGTGGACGGCACAGCCTGGGCCAACACTCTATCGCAGGAATTTGGCTACCCCGTCACGGCGGGCGAGCCCTACTACACGCCCGGGTGTACCAGCAGCGCTCAATGCGTACTTCCCAACGCGGTTATTCCCCAATCCGTGTTCAGTGCTCCCGCTAACGCCGACCAGAAGTACATCCTGCCTCCGAACTCGGGCGCGTACTACACCACCTCCGCCTATAAGGGAACGCTCCGGGACGACAAAGCCAGCGCCCGGATCGACGGCAACACCCATCTGGGCATGATTTCGGGCTACTATTTCATCGACGATGACATCCAGCTTAATCCCTACGGGGGAGCAAGCATGCCGGGGTTCGCTTCGAGTAACAACGGCCGGGCGCAAATCATGAACTTGGGCATCACCAAATCGTTTGGCGCCACCTCCGTCAACGAGCTTCGGCTGGGCTACATGCGGGATGTCCAGTTTTCCAATGCCCCGGTGGGAGGGGTAGGTACATCGATCGCCTCCCAGGGTTTTACAGGCATCTTTCCCATGAACCCCAGTTACGAGGGCGTTATGCCCATGGGCTTCAATAACTACAGCATCGGTGTGGCGAATAGTTTCCTGCGGGTCTACGACAACACCTACAACTTTGCGGACAACTTTTCCAAGATCATTGGAACCCACACGGTGAAATTCGGCGGGTCGTTCAATTACGACCAAGTGGAATACCGCTTCACCCTGAACCTGAACGGATCGTTCGGATTTAACGGCATCGAGACGGGCTATGATTTTGCCGATTTTCTGCTTGGGGCGCCCTCCAACTTTTCTCAGGGCCTGCAATTACCCGTCTATGGCCGTTCGCGGTCTTGGGGTCTGTACGGCCAGGATAGCTGGCGAGCCACCAAGAACCTTACGCTGAACTATGGTTTGCGCTGGGAGGTCAGTTCTCCCTGGTGGGAGGCCCACAACGAATGGGAAGCCCTCATTCCCGGATGCCAGTCGAAGGAGTTTCCAGGATCGCCCGTGGGTTGGTGCTTCCCAGGGGACCCGGGGATTCCCTCCACGCTCGCCCCGACTCGCCTTAACAATTTCGCGCCGCGCTTAGGGGTTGCCTATTCGCCTCATGCGGACGGCGGCTTCTTGGGCAAGTTGGTGGGAGGCGCCGGCCAGTCGAGCATCCGGGCGGGGTTTGGCGTGTATTTCACCTCTTTCGAGAACCGCATCCTGGAGCAGGAAAGCGGGGACGCCCCGTATGGCTACTGGTGGGGGCCGAGTTACCTCCCGGTTTTTACGAACCCCTATGTGGTTCGTACCTCGGGAGTGAACGAGGGCCAACGCTTCCCCGTCCCGGTACCTCCGCTTAACGTCAGCCCTTCCAACCCTGACACCACCTTAAATTGGGCGCAATTCGTGCCGCTCGGCAGTTCGCCGGCCTTCTTCCACGACAACCGGCTTCCCTACGCCGAGCATTACAATATCTCCCTACAACGCCAATTCGGGTCGGCGACCATCCTTTCTGTAAGCTACGTCGCAACGCAATCGCACCGCCTTCTGGCCACCGTAGAAGCCAACCCTTCGAGTCCGTCTCTGTGCCTGAGTCTGCCCGGTTGCGGCCCTAGCGCCGAAGATGCCGGCCCGTTTACCAACGCTGCGGGCGCACTCGTCTATAGCGTGCGCTCGCCTTACAATAACGTGGTAAATGGTCTCAATGGTCCCACCGAGGCTTTTGCCAGCGACGGCTACATGGCCACGATGGCCAACTCCAACTACAATGCACTCGAGGTCACATTCCGCCGCACCCTGGGCCGCGCGGAATTCCTGGCCGGCTACACTTACAGCAAGTCGCTCGATAACGCTTCCGGCAATGGATTGGGCCAAGGCGACAACCTCAATCCGATCGACCCAAAAATCACGAAGGCGCTGTCCGCCTTCAATGTTGCGCAGAACTTCGTCATGAGTTACTCCTATCGAATACCTTTTGACAAACTCGGGGGCCCCAAACGCCTGACCAATGGCTGGGCCATCAACGGAATTACGCGCTTCGCCACAGGGTTCCCGGTGTATATCCTGGAAACTGATGATCATTCGATGCTGGGGACATCCGGCACGGGGCAGGGCAATGACATCGACGAGCCGAACCGCGCTCTCGGCAGCCTGGATTTCAAGAATCCGCGAACCGAAGTTCTTCCCAGTAGTGGAACGCCGGGGCAGAATCCATACTTCAATACTGGGCTTTTCAGTCTTGAGCAGGTGGGACAACTTGGAAATTCCAGTCGCCGGTTTTTCGGCGGACCGGGATGGAACAACTTCGACTTGTCTTTGACGAAAGATGTACGGCTGACTGAATCGAAGAGCCTGCAATTCCGGGCGGAGTTCTTCAATGCCTGGAATCATGCGCAATTTTGGGGGCCGCAGGGCGGAATCAACGGTAACCCGACCTTCGGTTATGTGACCGGCGCCAACTCGGCGCGAATTGGCCAGGTTGGTGCGAAGTTCTTCTTCTAGTAAATCTCCGCGGCCCGGGGCGGGAGAGAGTCCTGCCCCGGCGCCGCAAGTTTAATCTGTTTGTTTTTTCGTGGGACCCTAGCGCAGGAGGTGAGTCTGCTGATTGCGCCAGGGCATTCCCATGGGGCGTGGGCGCGAAGCTTTGGAGTGCGGCAGCTTGCTGCCGCTTTGGCTCGAGCCAGCTTGCTGGCTGGCATTTGTGCTCTCGATTGAAATTCCCGCGAGCAAGCTCGCGGTGAGGAAAGCGGCAGCGAGCTGCCGCACGCCAAAGCGGGCTGCGCCCGCACAAGCTGTCGTGGCGCCCGGCGCCTGCCCCCTCTTCGCGGGGAGCGCCGAGGTCATAGATTCTCAAAGCAGCGGGCATTAGACCACCGCTCTGGCGGTTCCTCAAATGCGTCGCAGCGTGGTGAGAAGTCCAGTCTAATCAGCCAGGAGCCATGAATCTAAATCCCAGGCATCATAAGAGGTGAGGAATGAAGGAAAACGAACTAGCCATCAATGGTGGTAAGCCGGTCCGCAAGGCGCCGCTGCCGCTCGAATTCCCGGGTGTTCATCACATGGATTCAAAGGAAGTTCAGGCGGCGGTGAGAGTGCTCAAGTCCCGGTCACTGTTTCGATACTACGGCGTGAAGTTGCAGAAGGAAGTGGAGAAGCTGGAGGCCGAGTTTGCGCAACGCGTGGGAACGAAGTACGCGATCGGGGTGACCAGCGGCACGGGCGCCCTGCACACCGCTCTGTCAGCGCTGGGCGTGGGGCCCGGGCAGGAAGTTATTGTCCCGGCCTACATGTGGATCTCGGTACTGGCGGCGGTCGTGAACCTCGACGCCATTCCGGTGCTGGCCGATATCGACGAGACTTTCTGCTTGAATCCGGCCGCCGTGGAGAAATGCATCACGCCGAAGACCCGGGGCATCATCCTGGTGCACATGAGTGGAGCGCCGGGCAATGCCAGGGCCATCCAGAAGATCGCGCGCGACCACAAGATCTTCCTTCTGGAGGACTGCGCGCAGTGCAACGGCGGGAGCATTAAGGGCCAAAAGGTGGGGACGTTCGGCGACATGGCCATCTTCAGTTTTCAAATGAACAAGAACATGACGGCGGGTGAAGGCGGCAGCGTGGTGACGAACAACTTCCAGCTTTATCAGCGGGCGTTCGCCTGCCACGATTTGGGCTATGCGCGTGACCAAAACGGGCGGCTGATTTTCGACAACCCCGATCTGCGTATGTGGGGACGGGGATACCGGCTGGATGAGCTGCGCGCGGCCGTGGCGCGGGTCCAACTGAAGAAACTGCCGCGAATCATTAAGGCCATGCAGCATAGCAAGTACCGGATCCGCAAAGCGCTGGAGAGGTTCCCGCGCGTGCAGTTGCGGAAGATCCAGGACCCGGCGGGCGACACCGGATGTTTCCTGATCACGACCTACCCGGATGCGGAAACCGCCAAGAAAGTGAACCAGGCGCTGCGTGCGGAAGGCATTGTGACTCACACCCAGGGAGTTTCAAATGTCGTCATGACGGATTGGGGGCTGCACCTGTATTACAACAACGTCGGCTTGGTGGAGCACGCGAGTGTGGACGGCAACGGCACGCCGTGGAAGCTCGCTGAGAATGCTGGCTTGGAGCGGAGTTACGCGAAGGGGGCCTGTCCCACGGCGGATAGCCTGTTTGAGCGGAGCGTCCTGATAGCGATCCCATCGTGCTTGAAGAGGCAGGATGAGGACGACATCATCCGCGCTTTCACCAAAGTCCTTTCTGTGTACTTGCCCTAGTGAGGAAGCGCCGTGATCTTACGCGGCCAGCATGCCAGGGAAGAGCCGCGGCGCCTCTTTCCTTGCGCTCAAACTTCCAAGCCTGAAGGCAGAGACCCTGTCGGCGCGAGAAGGGACACCACTGTCAATTTGGAGGTAAGAACATGGCCGGTCATTTAGAACCCCGGTTCTCATTTGTCCCATGCAAATGGTTGCTGCACTTAATATCCGCATTCATCCTAGTGGGCTCAATGACGCGGGGCACTTTCGCTGCTGAGAAGAAGCCAGGCGCGCCGGAACGCATTCCTCCCAAGCGCTCATCACAGATCAACAAAGGATTGGGCGGCGTGAACACCAGCCTCCCGCGCGATCCCTACATTCCCTGGAACCGCTGGTGGTGGACGCGAATGTTCGATGCCGGCATCACCTGGGCACGCATCGGCCAGTACGAAGACACGTCCGACATCACCGGCTGGGACTGGATCGAGCACAAGCGCGGGGAGTTCGGAGCGCTGCCCGAGCTCGACGATTACGTCGATTCCCTCGCCGACAACGGCATCAAGATTCAGCTCCAACTGCTCTACGGCAATCCCATGTACACGTCGCCGGCGGGAAAGGTTCCGGACGAGATCACTCCCACCCCCGCCTCCGTTCACAATCGCGACATGAATCTATACTCGGTGTTCTGGCCCCCAAAAACGCCGGAACAGATCGACGCGTTTATCCTGAAAAACGAAATTAGAGAGCACTGTTCCGTTCTAATCCGTTAGATTGAAGTTGGTTAGACACAAACGGAGGAGGGACAGAACAGTGCAACGAGAAATTACCCCGCTTTGGAGAGAAAAG
>JBEKLF010000395.1:0-6479 GCA_050010335.1 Terriglobia bacterium | reverse complement strand
CAGGCCCGCCTGTCAACCGACGCCCGAAATCCTCCTCGTGCATGTCGGGCAGCCTCCCAACTCCCAAAATCAATCGCCATTCTGTTCCGCTCCCCCTTAGTTAGAACAAATTTACCGTGCTCTTGGGCAGGTGGAGCAGCGGAAACAACATAGCGCGAAAGATCCAGCACGAAGGGTCCAGGTTGTCGTGGCGTGAGCTTGAGGGTATGCTACGTATTTTGGGAGGAACCCTTGAGATACCGGCCGCAACGCTACCACTGTCCGCACTGTAAGTGGGACTTCGCCCGCAGGAAAAAGAGGTGTTGTCCGGGGTGTGGCACGCTGCTCTTGATCGTGTCTGATATGCTCTCCGATGCCGAGCTGACGGAGCTCCGGAGTTTTTGGATGTGGGACCCGCTGAAGGAAAAATGGGACTTCATCCGAGATTGGGAGGAGCATAAAATCGAGGCGATGCGAAAGTTTGAGGAATACGTTTTCGGGCGGCGCGGCGCCTTGGGTCAAGATAAGAAGACGTACCTTCCACTTCCCCGAGGGCTACAGTGAAGGCGCGCCACCGCATGAGATGTATCCCGCACGGTCGCCGAGCTGTCGGTGAGCAGTGTCGCCGGTTATAGGGGCCTTCGGATCCAACAGGGAAAGGAGTATGTATGTCGAACCCGCCGGAGGAAGGAATAACGAACAGAGAGCATACCCTCACAACGGCAATCGAGGAGTTGTTGCCTGACTTCGCCAAGTCGTGTCGTGAGACTAAAGAAGTGGTGGTCCTTCATCAGGATGCCTTCGCAGCGGATTATCAAGAGGACGAGTACAAGCTGCTCGGTATGGCGATAAAGTTCGCCGGGCTCCATGGAAAGGAGGTCCGCATCGTCGGGAAAAACCGGGAGACGGTCACCCAGCCGCGAATCAATTAAAGTCCACCATCCGAAAGAGGTGCTGCCTGCTGTGACGCGCGAGCCTGCCGGTCGCAGACTGGTCATCGTCCGGAGATCCATAAGGAAGCTCATCCGCACTTGCGCAGATGCTGAATGGGTTTGAAGGAGAAAACTGTGACAGGCTGGAGAATGTGAGGGCTCAAGGTAGGGGTGACTAGCGGCAATAGCCACAATCTTCTCGGCAGTCCCCTGACAGCCAGCCCGATATTACCGACATCACCGACCCAGTAAAGCTTCACTCTCTCGACATAAGCCCTCTCCTCAGCTTTGTAGACATACTCACACCTGAAGAAGTCGCCGCACGGCTCTAGGTTTCCGAACCCTGGGTCTATGAAAAGCCCCGCGCCCGCTGCCGGAGTCCAATGCCATGCTTGCGCCTCGGCCGTAACATTCGATTGGTACGCTGTGGTAAACTGGCTTACTGAGGGGGTAGACCGGGAAACCAATGCAGCGGGGACAAGTCTTCTGCCAAAACGGAAGCTGGTACCTTAGGTACTACCAATACGAACTCAAAGAAGGCCGGATTGTGCGCCGCCGCGTCTGCGAACGTCTTGCCCGCTACTGCGACGACTACAGGTCGAAAAAGGATGTGCTCCCGCTCGTCGATGAAATCCTCTTCCCCGTCAATAGTGGGGCGGCACAGCCCGAAAGCTCGCTGACGCTTGCCGAATTCGTCGAAAAGCGCTACCTTCCGAGCCGCGAAAAGAAACTGCGTCCGAGCACCCTCAAGGGTTATCGCGACATTTTCAAGAACCACATCGAGACGAGCGTCGGCGGGATTCGCATGCGCGACTTCCATACCAAGGACGCGCAGCACTTGTTTGATGCGATGGCTGAGAAGACGCCCGGACTCTCGCACCAATCGCTGTTGCGTGTGAAGGCTTTCTTGTCGGCTGTTTTCACGTACGCAAGGCAGGAAGACGTGCTGCGCGGCGCTAACCCGATGCAGGGCGTCAAGGCGGAGGGGCGGCGCTATAAGCCCGTGCGCAGCGCCTACACGCTCGAAGACATTCACGCGATGCTCGCCAATCTAGAGGAACCCGCCCGGACGGTTGTTGCGGTTGCTGCCTTCACAGGCCTCCGCGCGTCCGAGATTCGCGGCCTTCGCTGGGAGGATTACACCGGCGACGAAATCCGCGTCGTCCGCAGTGTGTGGCGCACGCACGTTGGGCCGACCAAGACCGAAGAGAGCGGCGATAATCCGGTCCCTGTCATCCCCATTCTCCGGCAGGCGCTCGATCAGCATCGAACGCGCCATTCCGGCGACGGCTATATCTTCGCCGGCGATCGCCGTGGCGCTCCTCTGAACCTCGACAATCTCTCCCGTCGCGTTCTGAGCCCCGCGCTCGAAGGCGGATGGAAAGGTTGGCACGGGTTTCGCAGAGGTCTCGGAACGAACCTCTATCGTCTTGGCGTGCCGCCCAAGGTCATCCAGGAGATTCTGCGGCACGCCGATGTCTCCACCACCGAGACGCATTACATCATCGTAGATCGCACCGAAACCAAGGTGGCGATGAAGAAATTGGAGAGGGCCGTGGGCAAGGAATGGGCAAGAGCCAAACGGCGATCTGTCTCTAAGTTTAAGAAAACAAAGGTACGGGCCCATAGCTCAGTTGGTTAGAGCAGCGGACTCATAATCCGTTGGTCCCAGGTTCAAGTCCTGGTGGGCCCACCAACCATGCTCCTGCCGTGACGTTGTGCACACTTTGCCGCCAGTGGCGCGCCCCGAGGCGTCTCAAGATTGTACGATGACATTTAGTCTGACCAAGCCAGGTAGCCGGGAACGATAAACTGCACTACGGGTACGATCATCAAAATCCCCCACCAATTTGGCTTGTTATGTGCTTCCGCGATGGCCATCCACAGGAGGATCATGAACACGAAATTGACGAGGGGGATGATGCAGAGGATGCCCCACCAGATGGGTTTCCTGGCGATTTTCGCCCAAAGGATGAGGTTGGCAATGGGGACCCAAGCCATCCAACCGTTCTCGGTTTTGGTTTTCTTGGCGATGATCTGGGTTGCCAACGCCGCGTAAATGTAGAACACGAAAAAGACAACATAGAAAAGGTACACAAACACGGCCAGGGCATCGCCCCCGGGCACTTCTTGTGCGAACACGGGGACAGCCGGCAGCAACGTAAGACCGGTAGAAATGGATAGAGCAACCATCATCGACTTTGGCCGATGCCGGGGGAGTGCTCTCATGAGATGTCTCCTTGTTCGTCGGGATCACGATCAGCCGCGCTGGGTCTCGGGGGAGCTTTGCCGGGCGCTCTTCCAAGGCTCACAAAAGTTCAAACCATATTCCACATAACCACCCAGGCCCCAACCGGCGCGCGCCGGGACCGCGCAAGCTTACTTTGTTCCGGTCAGTCTGACCAAGCCAAGTAGCCGGGGACGATCAGATTCACTCCGGGCACGATCAACAGAATCCCCCACCAGTTCGGCTTGTTGCGGGCCTCGGCAATGGCCATCCACAGGAGGATTATAAATACGATCCCCACGAGGGGGACGAGGCAAAGGATGCCCCACCAGACGGGTTTCTTGGCGATATTCGCCCACAGGACAAGATTGGCAATGGGGACCCAAGCCATCCAGCCGTTCTCGGTGTTGGTTTTTTTGCGATGGTCTGGGTCGCCAACGCCCCGTAGATGTAGAACACGGCGAAGACCAGGAACATGAACAGGAACATTACGCCCATGACGGCGGCCTGCGCCCCGGTCGGTACGTCGGCGAACACGGGGACTGCCGTGAGCAGGGCGACGCTGGCAAGTACGGATAGAGCAACGACCATCAGGGTGGATCGACGCTGGGGAACTGCTCTCATGAGATGTCTCCTTGTTGGCTGGATCACGATCAGACGCGCGGGGTCGGACCGGGATTTCGCCTGGGATGCTGACCTGGCCCGGATAGCCAACACCATCTCGCTTTCTTATGCCGACCGGCAAGGCGGCATCGGATGGAAGATACACCTTTCACCTAACCGGACAATGAAAGGAACTCCTAGCGTGTCCCCCTCGCGAGATGCTTTATTGGCTTTATCCTGAGCTAGGGCTGTATACACCCGTTCCAACCAAAAAGCAAGTGGACATTCTGGACATTCTGGAGCTGGACATTTTAGAGCAATTTGGAAGCGGTTTTCGCGCCAAAAGAAAAAGCGCCCAAGGAAAAGCTACCGGCCTACTGCAACACCTTTGGGCGCCGGCATGAGTGGATCGTGTGTCCTTAGGGGAACCTTGGACGTGCAAGAATTGATGCGCTTCATCGTCAGTAATAACCCTCGTCTAATGCCATACTCCCGCACCGCCTCAATCGAATACTCAGAGCATGTCGGTTGATAACGGCACTGAATCCGCCCCTTGAGCAGAGGCCTACCAATGGCCTGATAGACGTGTACTCCGGTCACATATAAGTGTCCCGTGACCTGATTTGTCGGGCTACGACAGGAATCCAGCACGGCGAACAAAATCACGATCGACAGCATGATTAGATACGTCTCTGGACGCTTCAGGCGTTGCCACAATGGGGACATTTGGCGCTCGCTTGGAGCCGCTGGTTATTGCAGCTTGCACACTGCACGAGATTTCCTTGCGGCCGGGAAAATATATAGATAATCAGGCCAATCACGCTGGTAAACATCACCAGCACCATCCACAAGACCGCGCTATCCATGCCGCGTGACTTCGCATCGCGTGCCACCCAAACTAATAGAGCTATGTTTAGCGCGATGATAACCACGGGGACCAATACCATCATCATCCCGCAACCCCCACACGCGGCACAGGCTGCTCCATCGTTTGGCCCCGCAGGGCGCTGCGCTAAAGCTGCACCACTAGAAAGTAGCAGGCTGAACAAAGCTAATACAGTGGACTTGAGCGGTGTGAGAAGCATTTTCTGTTCATCATTCCCGTTATGATTTTGGCGCATATCTTCCTCCTGAGCGTGGCGCTCCCGGCGAGCCTAAATGGTTTGCAGATGAATCCCAGTTTCGGGTACTTCCTCCAACAAACGTGAAACGCGCAACGCCGCCCATGACGATAGTTTAGAAACATACTTGACAATTCCCGACGTCTTACTGGGGCGTCATTAAACACCGATTTTATTAACAAGGCAAGCGGAACAGGGAAACAAAAGTAATGCGTCTCAATTCGTGGTGCATTTGATGCGCGTGGCGAGATTTGCAGACAAACAGTCGCTGCCCTCACGGCAATGGGCATCCTGGCGGACGACATCCCACTCCTTCACCCATCTTACGGAGTATCCCCTCAAGCTGATTTTTCAAACCCCGCGTGGTTTTGTAGAGCCGCACCGTTCCTAGAGAACGAGGTAATACTCTGGAATCAAGAGGGGCTTTCCCCTCAACTCGCCGTCAAAACCACAAGGCCGGAGCCCGATTCCAGTACAATGCAGTTAGACTGACCGAGGCGGCAATTCTTTGAGCAGGTCATTTTCCCGGCGAGCCGACTCTATAGAGGAGTTCCAAACCCAATGTTCCTTATGAAGAAGGTTTTTTCCCGTTTCCTCTTTCCATTACCCCTGTCGTTGGAGTTTCTGCTCGTGGGGTTGTTCCTGCTTTGGTTCACGCGCCGAGAGCGGGCAGGCAAGGGTCTGGTTACCTGCGGGGTGATGCTGCTTCTGGGGCTCAGCAACACCTTCACTTCGAACGCTCTCCTTCGCCCGTTAGAACACCGTTATCCTCCATTTGCTGTCGGACGCGCCGGGGCGAGTGCTCCGAATGTTACCTTCATCGCAGTATTGGGGGGACGGGCGGACGACGATGCGACAGTTCCCATCACGAGCCACGTTTCTCCCGACCTGATGGTGCGACTGGTTGAGGGCGTCTTCCTGCACCGCGAAATCCCCGGCAGCAAACTCCTCCTTTCGGGAGGAAACGATTCGGCGGCGAGCATGGCAAAAATGGCAGAGTCACTCGGGGTAAACGCGGAGGATATCCTGCCGCTTTCTGAGCCCCGCGATACGGAGGAAGAAAGCCAAAAGATTGCGCCCCTCGTGGGCTCCCGACGATTCATTCTGGTGACCTCGGCCTCTCACATGCCTCGCGCCATGGGACTCTTCAGGAAGAAGGGTCTGAAGCCGATTGCTGCTCCCACGGATTATCTCGCTCCGCAGCATCGACTTGAATCCGACGATGTATTCCCTGATGGCTATAACCTTTTCAAGTCGCAAGTCGCCTTTTATGAATACCTTGGGCTCGCATGGGAGAAGCTGCGGGGAAAGATTTGAGGGTGGGATTAGCGCCAGCGGGTCGGCTCTCGAGGGTATTCAAGCTAACCCCGATGCTGGCCACTTAAGCTGGCTGCTCCCGATTCGACCCTCTCACCCACCGCCTTGCGGTCGCCCCCACATTTTTTATGTCGCTCTGCATAAAAGTATTTCCGGCCGCAACCTTCAGGCGTGCAACTCCCTGCGATTCAGACAGTAAGAAACCAGGCTGGGCGGCCGACCAGCGCTCGGTCTGTCAACAGGTCTATCCGATCCGCCCGCACGGCTCTTGACGGCCTTTCCGACGGCCAGTTGTCCACC
>JBEKLF010000394.1:0-6495 GCA_050010335.1 Terriglobia bacterium | reverse complement strand
CGAGCCTTGGTCGGCATGAGCCCAAAACGAATCGCACAGGGGGAAAGGCGCGAGAAAAACCCAACCGCCACCCCCACGGAGAAGTTTTGCTTGACAACGCCGATGCCGTTATAGACGCGCTATGCTTGGTGAAGGGTACTGAACTGGATTGTACCCGAAACACCCATACCGAAAATCGGACATTCTGCCCGACCGCCTCATTTCAAGCTGCACTGGTACCGAATCGGGGATAGCTGGGCAATTTCGGGCAGTGGCGGGGTATCCACAATGCCCAATGGCGGCGTAACGCCACCTCTATATCAAGCTGGCCCACTACCACCGAGTCGGGCGCGCCGAATCAGGGGTAGCGTCCTTAAAGTGCGTTGATGGAGGCAAGAATGTGAAACAGAACAATTTCCGCCAGAAACATACCGCTTTACAATAAGCCGATCTCGTGGGAGCATACGGGCCTCAAACCTATATCTCTTAACGCTCTCATGGAATACTTTCACTCGCACGACATCCTGAAGGCCATCCGCGACGTTTACGGATATGAATTGGAATTGAAGCCCCGCGTTGAAGAGGCATCAGATGGGAAGACAGAACTTACCGACGGGGATAAAAGGCAGGTAAATGACCTTCTTGATAAGGTAGGCAAATCATTCCCTTCGAAGGATTTCCCGTACGTCTTCACCGTTATCATGAGGGTTCATGCCTTTGCTAACTCGGGGTGCAGTTTTCAGGAACTTTACATGCGCGTCGTGGCGCTCCGTGAGACGATGGAGGACGAACTCCGAGGCCGAAAGCTGGTCCTTGTTCCCGGCCTGAAAGCGGAATACTGCGATAAGGAGGACCTGTTCGGGGCCCGGGTGTGTTCTGCCTTCCCGTCTGCCTTTCGGGACATCAAGGAAGCCGGGAACTGCTACGCTGTGGACCTCAACACCGCTTGCGTTTTCCACGTGATGCGGGTTCTGGAGAAAGGCTTGGTGGCCCTTACCGTCCCACTCGGCATCGTCTGCACTTCCCAGAACTGGGATAGGATTTTGGAGAAGATTGAGGCAGCAATAGCCCCAATAGAAAAGCTACCGTCAAAAGACCCCATACTCGCCGACCTTCAGTTCTACAGGGAGGCCGCTAAGCAGTTCAGTTACTTTAAAACCGCTTGGCGGAACCACGTTATGCACTCATCCGTAAGCTACGATCAGCAAGAAGCGCTGAAGATCATGAACCACGTCCGGGACTTCATGCAGCATCTTACACTTCGGCCTTCCGAGTAAGTGCTGCATAATTGTAACTCACAAAACAGCCTATGAAATGGCCCCCCGGCAATTCCCCTTCCCCTCTACATTCCAATAACACCAGTACCAGAAAAACGCCTTCAGCACACATTTGGGACACTACCGAATCAGGGTAGTGGGACAGTTTGATGTTGTAGAGGCGAGTTTACCTCGCCAAATGGCGGCGTAAGGCCGCCTCTATATCAAACCTGCCAGTACCGAATCGGGTGATCGCGTAGTCGGATGAGCAAGCAACAGCGCGCGTCGAAGGTGCTCCCTGGTCACCTGATCGAGCGATCACCAGAACTCCCGGTCACTAGACCCCCACGCCGACTGCCATCGAAAGGGGAGCAGGCGCAGAGGCTTTATTTGCCTGGCGCGGGTGCAGCAGTGCATTCACGCTCGCCTTCAACCGCACCAGAGCCGCGGAATGGAGCTGGGATACGCGCGATTCGTCCACGTTCAAGCGGTCGGCAATCTGCTTCATGGTCAAATCCTCCTCATAGTAGAGGGTAATGATTTGGCGCTCCCGCTCGCGCAGGTGGGAAAGGGCGCGGCCCAGAATCTCGTGCTGCTCGCGGCGGTAGCACAGTTCGAAAGGATCGGCGTCGTCATCGGCCAAAAGCGCCGGCTCAGCAGAAGGCCGCTTTGTGGTTGGGCCCGCAGTGATCGTGCGCGCGCCGAAGTCGAATCCTACGCTTTGGACTTCATTCAATGTGCGGTGCCATTGCGCTAGGTTCATCCCCAGAGCCACGGCGATTTCCTCATCCCTGACCGGGCGACCGATCTTGACCTCCAGCTCTCGATACAGCTTTTGGATCCTCTTGTTCTTGCGGCGCAAGTCGCGGGAGGCGGGATCGGCGCCGCGCAGACCGTCCAGAATTCCTCCGCGAACCCGATGGCGCGCGTAGCTTTCAAGCTTCACCCGTTTCGTCGAGTCAAACTTGGCGACGGCATCAACCAGTCCCAGCACACCGTCAGCCATCAAGTCGTCCACTTCCACGTGAGAGGGCAGGTGTTCGCGAATCTTGAAGGCCGTGCGCTTCACTAGGGGAAGCATCTCGACCAGCAGCCGCTGCCTTTCCACGGCCTGCCACGCATCCTTCCTGGCAGCGGTACGAACGCGGGAAGGCGGCAAGGGCCGGGGCGATATGATTTGGCGGCGAACGGCGTGTGCGGCTTCTGCGTTGCTTAAATGCTCGTAACTGGGGACTGGTTGAGTTGCCATGAGAACCTCGCTCACTCTCGAATGTCCGTCAGCCGACGGACAGCACCTTTCGACCTTGGGCTTCCTTCGCGGCCGCTGCAGGCAACACTCCGCCCGCGGCGTGAAACCTGCGGCTTCACGCTTCGTTCGCCGCCGTCCGCCCTTGGAGTCCTCGCGCTGACCTTAGAAATTGCAAAGAATGGGCCAATCCGGCGCGAGCCGGAGCGAAGTTAAGATGCGCAAAGGCTAAGCTCTTGGAAGAAGCAATGATATGCGCGCACGGCCAGCGTGGAAGAGATCCGGGAAACGTGGAGCTGCTCCGTCAGCAGGGCATTTGCGGAGAGTAATCTACCCATTATCAGATAGTTAAAGTTCTCGTTGGATGCTGGTAGAGAGGGCGCCACGGGATTGTGGGATCACGGGGCGAGCTAGACGGAGGGGGGAGACGTCCCTGGAAGGGCAACGAAGGCGTGCAAGATCTTCTTGGCGAATTGGCCCAACTTGGCTTTTGGGACGCATCGCGTCGTTCCAAAATGGGAGAGCGCTGACCACTCAAACGACCCAGCACAATTCGCGGCGGCCCTCCCGAGATTGTTGAATGCTTCCTCAAGCTCAAAACCAAAACGGCCGATAGATGGGGGTGAGGGAAGCAGGACGAGCCGCGAGAGGGTCAGCGAGCGCCAAGCGCCGAGGGCAGGATGCAGCGGTAAGCCCCGTGTCCGGAGCAGAATCTGAGGCGGCAATGGACCGGTTCAAGTCGAGTGTAGTGTCCGGCAACCCGGTGGACAACGTAGTGCCGGCACCTTGGCAGCATTTGCTAGCAGGATGCCGGCGCTACGGGTAAGCTCCTTGTCCAGCCATTCCCTGGACATGACACTAGTAATCGATGTGCGATTTGAAACGAGGATGGTTGGGAGAATAGAAGCTTTTTTGCCTGAAACATTCGGACCTGCTCACCTTTTCCCGAATTGGCACGAAAGTTCCTGTTTGGAATTATTGCTGGTTCCCCTCCCGCCGAGTTTTCCCTTCGTCAGAATGGAAAATGGCGCTGGGAGGGCAAAGCGCCAACTTGCCTGCTGTTGAGTGTCTGCGGAGCGAGGGGGTACCGGTAGCGCGCATTCCTCGCGCTTCCGTATCATAGCGATAAGAAGGGTTGTTGAAGCATTGGGGAAGCATAGCAACAAACCCCGGAAATCGGGCACCGGGACGAACGGCGAGAGTGTGCGGGGGACTCCCAGCTTTGGTCGTGCGGAGCAGCTTCCCTCAGACTTGCATATGTCGTGCCGGGCATCGCTTTCAGATATGGCCCCGGGCGATATCGTGTTCCTTGACGACTTCACACACCTACGGGAGTCATTTGCTTCCAATTTCGTCGCCGTGCTAGCTTGCCCCCTTTGCGGGTCTCCAGGCCTGATTACTTCTGTTCAATTCTCCGGAGGCGCGCCGATTGTATGCACCTCCAAGGTATGCCCCGGCCTCTTCCGCATCCTCGACGAAGCTCGGATCGTTTCTATGCCACCAAGCTGAACCACCACCATGGATTTTAGGGCATAATCGAAAGGTCTGAGGAAGCTGGCGCATGGTCAGGGCTTTGCAGGCCGCGAAAGGACTCGTCGGCGCCGCCCCTCTCTCGTTTGGATTGGGGATTAGAGAAGGTGCAGTGCTGAAGACGTTCCGGGGATACAGCGCGGGCGAAAAACCCTCCTTCCAACGCTTAAGACTAAGGGAGACTGGGGTCGCGAAGCCGCCACTCTTTCAGCCTCGCATTCAGACGAAGGATGGCTGTATGGTGCCTACCGGGAAAATGGCTTAGAATTCCTATCAGGGTTTTCAAAGTACGGGGAGGGACGATGAAGCTCAAATTCTCAGTTGGATTGATGCGCGTAGCGTCTTGCCTATGGGCGCTGGGGGGGGGATTCATCCTGCTGTTCTACCCGGTGCGGGCGTGGTCCTGGGGGTGTGAGGGCCATCAAACCGTGGCCATGATTGCCGAAAAGCACATGAATGCGCACGCTCTGGAGATGGCGAATAAGCTCTTGCAGAGTCAACCGATTGATCCGGCGCTCCCCCGTTACTGCTCGAGCCAGGGACTCGATTTGATAGCGGATTCTTCCACTTGGGCCGACGACCTGCGATCTTCACGGCCGGAAGCGAGTCCGTGGCACTACATTGACATCCCTCGCGACGCGCCTCGCAGTGCCATCGCGGAATCCTGCCCGGCATCCACGGGCTGCGTGACCAGCGCTATCAAGCAACAAATGGAGTTATTGCACAGCAACGGGACCGACGCCCGAGTACAAGCGGACGCTCTGCGATTCATCATCCATTTTGTGGGTGACCTTCACCAGCCTCTCCACTGCGTTTCCAACAACGATCTCGGCGGCAATTGCGTACCCATCGATTTCTTCGGGAATGCCCCAATAGTGAAAAACCCGCAGAATGAATCCTACGCGCCCAATCTCCATGGGATCTGGGATTCCGGAATTATCCAGCAATTAAAGGGAACGGAAACAGTGGCACAGTGGGCCGCCACGCTTGATCTTCAGTTCCGGTCACACGCAGTTGCCTGGGAAGAAGAAGGCAGCGATGTGGAAAACTGGGCTTGGGAAAGTCACGAACTGGCCGATTCGGTGGTTTACGCCAAACTGCCGGTGGCGATTGCGGTGGAGAAGCCCGAACTTGTGAAGGGATGCAGTGACGACAATCATGTCTCCACGCGTATGCTGAAACTTCATGAGCAGGTATCGCAGCAATACGTGGACGCAGTGGCGCCCACTATTGACCAGCAACTTGCCAAGGCCGGTGTCCGGCTGGCGATGCTCCTGAACACGATTTGGCCGTAAGACTTGCTGTGTCGTCTGCTCTTCGAATTATGACCCGGAGTCAGTTGCAGCACGATCATGGCGATTTCCTGCCTTCGGTCTGTGCGATTCGAGCCTTCGCTTATTCTTTCGCAAAAGCGATCAGCAAGGACTTTGCTGCGAGTTCGGTGGAAGCCGTTGGCAGTGGCACAAATCGAGGGGCGGCAGAAGATTCCACATTGTCTCACTCCCGCACACGATGATCCCGATGGCGGATGTTCAGCCACCGATTAACACCACTTATGTTGCTTATTTCCAATAACATATAGACACTCTCAGATGTCTCCGGACGTGCCTCGGCCCGCATCCTAGCGGTGCCCTATGGAAGAGCGGGTTTGCGTCGAGCAGTGCCGTTATGGGGAAGGACCGTCGGCATTTTGCCTCACGCCATCGCCGGACTTGGGATCTTTGGCTGGTCTTGGCGTTGGTCGGGCTCTATAGTTTGATGACCCACTCGGTAAACTTGCGCCAACGTGAGATCGGGATCTGCATAGCGGTTGGAAGCGTCCGCGGACCTTGCTTTTGGTTTACACCTCCGTTGGCCTTTTCTGTCGCCAGCCTCGGTAGTATATTTTCCTTGCCGCATTCGGTGCAGCCGCCTCCTTGTTATATATTAAGAAATCAAGCCGAACATTTTCCCTGGCGGCGAGAATCAAACATCACAGAGACTAAGAGGAATCCCCACGTTCCCTCGGCACAGCATCGCACCTTTGATCGGTTTGATAGCCGGAGCGTGTCTGGCGATGGCCCAAGCGCCGACGGCAACGCGCCCGACGCCCCCGACCCGCGATCCCCACACGCCCGGCTATGTCACAGCCAGTGAGTTGCCCGATGGCAGCAATCCTCCGGCGAACGCGGACGGAAATTTTATCGTCGGGCCCACTCACCAACCCGCCGACGAGATGTCTGTGCACGACGGCGTCCCGCAGGGAACGGTGTACGAGTTCACCATGAACTCGGCTGACAGCAAAATCTATCCTGGCATCGCACGGGACGCCCAGACCTTTGGTGCGCCCGATCCCGCCGACCCTGCCAAACTGGTGGTAACCACTAGGAGCCCGTCGGAGATAAGGTTTCCAAGTCTTTACCCTTTGCCGGCCTTGGTCTCATTGAGTCGGATGTTGGGCCTTTGACCCCGGCCAAGCCGACTGGAAGAGGACCTCGCCAAGTT
>JBEKLF010000393.1:0-6497 GCA_050010335.1 Terriglobia bacterium | reverse complement strand
GGTGTCAGGGGGAGAACGGTGTCAGGGGGAGAACGGTGTCAGGGGGAGAACGGTGTCAGGGGGAGAACGGTGTCAGGAACCCTTTTCTCTTCAGGGCGGTAGGGGCGGTAGGATACGGTTATGGGTCGCGTGCGGCGAGCAGGTAGCGCGGGGGTGGACGTTCTTTGGCCTCCTCCGCGGCTCGTCATCTGGCCCCGTGTGCAGAGCGCCTTCCGCACGGCAATCCAACGCGGGTGCTTTCATCGGTGGTGTCGCAGACGCAACAAGCCGCCGATAATGAGCCTTGCGCTGGGGTCCGCAAGCAGTCATTCGTCATGTAGTGCCGCGGAGGAGCGAGTGTAGCGCGGACCTGTTCGGTAGGTCCACCCATGGCCACTTCGCGCGGGCAGGATGCCCATGCCACTTCCGCGGGGCATCTCCCATCCGAGCAGTGACAGTGGCAAGGGACAGATTGGGAATTTGAAATTCAACAGAAAGGCTGCAATTATGCCTATCAATCATCGGGAACTTATTGAGGAAATCGAAACCCATATTCGGAAATTCGGCGGTGGGTTTGGCGAGTGGTGCGTGGGGACGGCCAAAGATTCTCGTGGGCCGTTTTTCCGCCGCCATCTGGCCGCCGACTTGGGCGATGGGTTGACCTATCGCGAAGCCTTTACCACCGACGCCGCGCAAGGCGTCGTCGCGCACCTGGTGAATGATCGCGGCCTCGAACGCTTCCCTGAGGCCGAACCTGGCTCGGATGACCGTAGGGCCGAGCGGCGCTCGGCCCTACGCCAACCTGCCGAGTCAAGTTCGGCCGCGCAAGACGCCGTCTCCGAGCCCGGCCGCCTGGTGTTTGTCTACCGCAAGACGGCAACCACCAACGCCGCGCTGCCAAGCGAACAAGCCGTGTTCCCAAGACGCGCAGCCTAAGCCACCCCTGGGATCGCGGGCATCCTAGCCATGACGGCGCTTCCACTCTGCCTTATCACTCTTGCATCACACACCCGAAATAGCTCTTCCGTGGTTGAGGATGTTGAGGCTCCTCGATTTCTTACTTTTGACTTTTGCATTTTGCCTTTTGACTTGCTCTTGCCTTGCTTCTGCCTCGCTCAGGCCTATTACCTTGCTTTTGCAGCACCTCATGTGGTGCATGAGTGTATACTGCTGTGGCTCCGGGTGCCGGAACAGGCGCCTGGATATGCCGGCATTTGCCGCAATTAGGGGGGGACAACTTATGAAATTGACCATTCTTTCGCTTATTGCATTTTTTCTTTTGGCCCTGGCCCCGGCGCGGGCCTTGGATAATGGGTTGGCTCTGACTCCGCCGATGGGCTGGAACAGTTGGAACAAGTTCGGCTGCGACGTCAGCGAAAAGCTCATCAAGGAAATGGCCGACGCCGTGGTGACGAGCGGGATGAAGGATGCCGGCTATCAATACGTCGTGATCGACGACTGCTGGCAGGTCAGCCGCGATGCGGAGGGGAACATTGTTCCTGACCCCAAGCGCTTTCCTTCCGGGATCAAGGCGGTGGCGGATTACGTCCACTCCAAGGGCCTGAAGTTCGGAATCTATTCCGACGCGGGCACGGGAACATGCCAGGACCGCCCCGGCGGCCGCGGCTACGAATTTCAGGACGCCCGCACCTACGCCGTATGGGGGGTGGACTACCTCAAATACGACTGGTGCAATCACAGCACGCAGGAGGTGAAGTCCTCCTACACGATTATGCGTGACGCCTTGAAAGCTTCCGGCCGCCCCATCGTCTTCAGCCTCTGCGAGTGGGGTGTGGAGGCTCCCTGGAAATGGGCGGGAGAAATCGGAAACCTCTGGCGGACGACAGGCGATATTACGGATTGCTGGAGCTGCACAGGCTGGAATGGTGACTCGCTGGGCGTGATGCAGATTCTCGACGTCGAGGCGGGCATCGCGGATGCCGCCGGTCCGGGCCACTGGAACGATCCCGACATGCTCGAGGTGGGCAATCCCGGCCTCAGCGTGGAAGAGAGTCGCGCGCACTTCAGCCTGTGGTGCATGCTGGCAGCCCCGCTGATGGCGGGAAACGATTTACGCAATATGCCGGCGGCAATCCGTGAAATCCTGACCAATAAGGAAGCGATCGCCGTTAACCAGGATGCGCTCGGCCATCAGGCGATAAAGTATCGCGATTACGGTGACGTGCAGATTTGGGCCAAGGAGTTGAGCGGCCACGCCATGGCTTATGCAGCGCTGAATCGCAGTGACAAGCCCAAGGAAGTCTCGGAATGGATTGGCACGGGGAAAAAGGTTCGTGACTTGTGGAAACACGCGGAAGTGACCCTCGACGATGGGTACTTCCGCGGGACCTTGGCGCCGCACAGCGTGGTCTTGTTGAAGGCTACAGGGGAGTAGGCGGCAGGTCGCGGCGGGCTTGCGCGGCTCGGCGGGGATGCGTGAAAACCGCGAGCGCAATGCAGACCTAACCTTTAGCCTTGATCCCTGTTGGCACGGCTTGCGAAGCTTTAGGGTGCGGCAGCAAGCTGCCGCACTCTAAAGCTTCGCACGTTCACTTCCCGGCCGGGAGGCTCGCCAGGAATTCCGTCACGGCCTTTTCGTAGGGGGCCGTAGCCTGGTTAAAGCCCTCGCCATGGCGGCGTCCGGGCAGGACGATGATTTTCTTTAGCGGGCTCTGGGTGTGCGCGTAGAGGGTCTGAGCGATGGATGGCGGCATCCGGCGGTCGCCGTCGACGGCCACGAAGAGTATGGGCCGGTCGCCGATGCGCTCGACGGCTTTCACCAAATCGAAGTCTGCGGGGCTAAAATGGCCGCGCCACGCCGTCCAATAGCCCACCTCATAGGCGATGGGAAAGCCCGGAAGACGCAGGAACAATTTCAAATGATGGCGCATGGTGCCCATCATGGAATCGAAGGAGCTATCGGAAATGACTGCGGCAATGTCCGGCGACTCGGCCGCCGCCATCAGCCCTGAGGCAGCGCCCATTGAAACTCCCCACACCACCACCGGACGGGCCGCGTGCTCCTGATCGAGCGAGTAGCGAACCGCCGCTTCCACATCCAACCTTTCCTGGTAGCCCAAAGTAGTGATGTCGCCGCCGCTCGTGCCTTGATGACGCAAATCGAAAAGCAACGCGTTGTATCCCAGGCTGTGCGCAAAGACGGCGTCAGGAAGCATCTCGATGCGGGTGCGGTTGAGCCCGTGGCTAAAGACAATGGTGCCGCGCGCGGTCCCCTCCGCGGGAATGTACCAGCCCTTGAGGGTAATTCCATCGGAGGTGGTGAACACAATCCAGCGGAAATTAAGCTTGTAGGATATTGGCGTCTTGCCGTCGTTGGGGTCGGGATAATGAAACTGGTTGTGCGTGATCATCGCCGTGAATAACCAGGGGACGAAGATCAGGAAGAATGCCGCCACCAGCGCAGCGAGTATCAACAAGACATTTCGGAAGATCTTCAGAATTCGCGACCGGGACGGCACATTTTCCTCCTCGTTTCACCATTGTCCATTTGGGGCCAGAAGACGTAGCGCGGACCTGTTTTGTAGGTCCGCGGCTTTTCCCTGGCCATTAGAGACGAGCCGCAGGCCTACGGAACAGGTCCGCCCTTCGAGATTTGGCAAATTTGAAAATGAAAAACCGCGGACCCCAAAAACGCGGGTCCGCGCTACTTCCTCGCCCGGTTGCGCTGCGCTTTGGCCCCAGTCCAATAGTAACATTGAGTAGCGGCGGATTATAAGGACGAACTGCATAGAACTGGGGTGGCAATCAAAAGGAAATACGTGGGGAGAGGCGGAAGCCCCCGGCGGGGGGGTTCAGAGGCGAAGGTAAGTTCTTAGCGCCCGGTTTTGGCATTATGCTTTTCGTGGTAAATCTGTCGAGATTGCTTATTCTGTTGTTGGTTAACAAGCTTTCGTTCGCCGGCAGACAGCTTGCCGCCATTAGCTTGGCGCATGCCGCTGATTTCGCGGTTCAAGCCTTGCTCGCGGTTTTCCTGCCGACCGGCTTCTCCAGGCGTCATCTGGCAGCTCCGGATTCCTTGGGCGATGCGGTCCTGCTGATTTTCACGCCGCTGCCCAATCTCACCTTTGCCGTAGGTGGCGGTGCGGGCATTGTGTTTATCCTGATAGATCTTTCCCGAGATGTGATTTTCCTGTCCATTGAGCTTGGCGCGGTCCGCGGCGGTAAGTTTGCCTCCGTCAGCGGCGCGCATTTGCCGTTCGTTCCGGTTTAAGTTGGCTTCGCGGCGCTCCAGGTTCTTGGTTTCACCCGCAGTGAGCTGGCCGCTATCAATCCCGTTGGCAATGCGATCTTGCTGGTTTTGCTTGCGCTGCGCGATCGTCCCCGGGGACGTTGGAGTGTCCGCCGGGGGCGGATTCGTCTGGGCCATCGAGATCGAAGCCGCCAACGCCATGGCTGCACCTAAAATGATGAAACGAGTTTTCATTTTCCTCTCCTCTTCTGTCGTGGCCCTTCATCCTCGAGTGCGGAGGGTTCTTTGAAGGCCATCTGTTCGCTTAAACACGGATTAGAGGAAGATGTTGCGGTAGGGTCGATCATTCACCCTGGGGTTCCACAATGTGGGTTGCGAGCAGGATTACTACCACTGCCGTCATGACCGCGCAAAGCGACGTAACGGCGCCATATCCGGATCTTTGAAACAGCAGTCCTCCCACATACGCGGTTGCGCCAATGCCCATTTGCGAGGAGATATTCCGCATGGCGATGAATGAGCCGCGCTGCGCCTGGGGCACCATTTCCGTCATCAATGCGGTCAAAGGCCCTTGCCGGAAGGCCGCTCCCAGGCTCGCAAGCGCGAACACTCCGAGCAGTCCCAATCCCCAAGGCACGAGTGGGACGAACGCCACAGCCACTGCCAGCAGGATGTTGCTGGCGATGGAGACACCGCGCTTTCCCCAACGGTCGGAAAGAATGCCACCCAGGGGAGCGCTGCCGACGGCCACGATTCCGCCCAACATGAAAACCCACCCAATGGTGCGTGTGGGAAGGCCAAAACTGCTGTTTAACCACGCGCCGATGTAGGTGAGGAATCCCACCAAGCCCCCCGACACCAGGAAGGCAATTACTAGCGCGGCCGCGGTGTCTCGCCGCGTTAAGAATGACCGATATGCCTCGGCAGCGATGCGCAGCTTTTCCGTCGAGGGCTGAGGGTTCAAGCGCTCGCGGGGCAATCGCAGGGTGGCAACCGCGGTCACCACGGCCAGACCGGCGAAGAATAGGAATGCGTCCCGCCAGCCGAAGCGGTCGGCGATTTGCGCGGCAATCGGCACACCCAGGATCGGCGCGGCAAAGTAAGCTGCCGAGATCAGCCCGATGGCACGCCCGCGCACGTTGTATGGAAACCAATCGGCGGCGAAGGTGATGGAACAGGTGGAGAGCGTGCCGGCCGCCAAGCCTGTTAGCGCGCGTGCCAGCATCAACTCATTCAGGGTGCGGCTGCGCGCTGCCGCGAATGAAGCCACGGCAAAGAACGCAACGCCCGCCAGCAGAAATCGCCGCCGGCCGTAATGGTCCGAGAGCGTCCCGGAGAAAAACGCCGCCACTGCCGCCGCGAACGAGTACACCACCACCAGCAATCCCGCCGTCGAAACGGTGATCCCAAGCGATTTCACCAAGGACGGCAAGAGCGCGGCGATCATCTGGTTATCCGCTAAACCCAGGAAGAGCAGCAGGAAGAGGTTGGCGATGACCAGAGAGTCCATGGAGTTAGGTGTCAGGTGCCAGGTGTCAGGTGTCAGCCGCTAAGTGCCAGGTGTCAGGTGCCGGAATTAGTGAAGGGTAAAGTGTAAATGGTAAAGGATAAAACATGTTGTGCCGTGCTTATGATTTGTCCTTTATCGCTTACACTTTACACTTTTTCCCACTGACACCTGACACCTGGCACCTGACACCTTCTATTCAAAATGGTGCAAATCGAGTTTGATGGCCGCCTTGTCAGAGAAGTCCATGACGCCGGCGGCGGCAATACCAATGGCCACCACAATCGCATCGCTGATTTCATGCTTGGTAGCGCCCAACTCCAATGCCTTTTTGATGTGTCCTTCCAAACAGCCTTCGCACTTCGCCACCAGGGAACAACCGATGGCGATGAGTTCTTTGGTCTTCAAATCCAGCGCGGAGGGTTTGAAGTAACTTTCCTTGTAGAACGAAAGGTAAATATTGCGAATCCGCGGCTCGATCAAGCTCATCGATGCCGGGGGATTCGTCTTTTCCTCGGGCCCATCATTCGCCATACGGAATCCTCGCTCCTTGATATTTTAGATAGAATACAGCCCCGGTTCGGTTTTGGAAACTCGGCAGCCTGCTAATACAAAAATTGCCCCACACCCTGGTCGCGGAGGCGGTGAATTGAATTCACTGCCCTCGCCCCCAACGCCGGTGTAGCGCGTCTATAACGGCATCGGCGTTGTCAAGCAAAACTTCTCCGTGGGGGTGGCGGTTGGGTTTTTCTCGCGCCTTTCCCCCTGTGCGATTCGTTTTCGGCTCATGCCGACCAAGGC
>JBEKLF010000392.1:0-6515 GCA_050010335.1 Terriglobia bacterium | reverse complement strand
TATTCGCCGCGTCCGTGGGTCTCGCGGCCTGGTTCCACAACTGCGACAAGTCGCAACTTTCCACGAAGCTCAACCTGCGCAAGGATCAACGCGTGCTCTTTGGGCAGACGGTTGGATACCCCAGGAAGAGACAATTATCCAATCAGGTCCAGTCCTAATTGTTAAGGTGATTGGCGCATGGGTGGGGGCGTGGCTGGGTTCGCCCATCATTGGTCACTGGTTTGAAAAAAACAAGATGGCCAACATACTCCTGACGCGGAGGTTGGCTGGAGAAGCGGTGGGTCTTAGTGCCTGTCTGGTTTTCTGGGGAACCAAGGTTAACTTGCGGACGATGGGTGTCAAGGTTTACCACGGGATGGCAGTTGCAGTTCTAACCCTGCATCTGCTCTGGATTTTCTGGGTCATCTGTGGAGCCCTGCTTACGCGTCGCCGGCGCGCGTTGCGCTGGCTGCACATCATCTCCTTGGTGTACAGCGTCCTGATTGAGGCCCTGCCTTGGCCACCCTGCCCACTCACCCTTCTGGAAGCATGGCTGGAAGCGCGCGCGGGCGTCACCCCGTATCAAGGCTCATTTCTGGTGCATTACTTGGAGGCCATCGTCTACCCCGATATCCCCGTGTCTTGGTTAATCGCCGGGGCGGTGGTTGTTTGTGCATTCAATTTGGGCGTATATGCCTTCCGCTATTACCACCGCCCTGACGGCGGCTGGTGACATATCGAAATCGCTGGCTGGCGCACACCGTGGTTCCTTGGGGGGGTGGCGATTTCCCGAAGGGACTTGTGGGAGCTGACGGCTTACATCACTCGGTCCACAAGGAGGATCGTCGCATCCCGCAAGAAGTAAAATGTGGGCAATGTCGGAAGCAGCCGGTCAGAAAGGAATCTGATCTGTCGTCTCGCTTCCCGGCCCATTGAAGGGGTTGTCGCCCTCATCGACGGGCTCCGATGGCTTCAATGATTCCGCCACCTTCGCACCGTTCCCGTTTTGGGGGGCTCGATCAAGAATTTGCATTTGGTTGGCCACGACTTCGATAGCCGTGCGCTTTTCGCCTCCCCGGTCTTCCCATTTCCGGGTCTGCAACCGGCCTTCCAAGTAAACGTGCCTGCCCTTGGTCAGGTACTCGCCGCAGACCTCTGCCAGACGGGCGAAGCAAACAATTTGAAACCACTCCACGCGTTCCCGGGGAGCGCCTGCTGGGTCTTTCCACCTCTCGTTGACCGCAAGGCTAAACGTACAGACAGGCTTGCCTTGCTGGCTGAATTTAAGTTCTGGCGCGTCCCCCAGAAACCCGATAAGCGTTACTCTGTTCACGCATTGGCACATGAGTTGTGTCCTCCTTCTGCCATCTCTGGCCGCTCATTCAAGACCGATCCGTACCGTTTCACCAAAAGGTGCCGTTCTGCGGGAATCGGTTACCCATAACACGGGATATTCCGGCGTCTCCGGAAACGAATCGCAGCACAAGTCGGTGAGATAGATCAGGCAGACCGGCGCGACATCATTCTCATCGACCCACTCGAACGCCGGGCGGAAGTCTGTGCCGCCACCGCCTTTGGGTTCAAGTCGCACCGGTTCTGACGCTCTGAACTCTTGTGTGGACTGAACTGCAGCGTCGCAATACACCACATGGATGGCTTCCGGCTGGGTTTCCTCGGAAATCGCCGAGATCTCACCTGCAAACTGTTCCAGCTCACGCTTACCGATCGAGCCCGAGGTATCGACGGCGACCACGATCTCACCCAATCCCCGGCGTTCGACTGAGGGCAAGTACAGGCCCGATGCGATGTACCGCCGATTGGGCGGCGTCCAGCGATAATCAGAGGGTGTAGTGGCGGCCACAAAGTCACGCAGGATCGCCCGCGAATCCTGCTGGGATTGGCGGGTTTCGGTAAGCGGTCTTTCAATGCCTGCTGGATCGTGTCCGCACGCCTTAGCCGACCGCAGTGCCTGCTCCGCGGCGATGCCCCACTCGTGTTCCTGACGGCGCTTCTCCGCTGGCGAGGCCGTTTGGCCCTGTTCATCGGTCGCGTCTACGACTTCCCCAAACCCTCCAGATCCGGACGGTTGTGGTCCCGCGGCTTCACCCGTCGTCTGCCCGTCCTGGCCAGGCGCCGACTGGCTGGAGGAGTCAAACTTCGCATTGGACGGCGCAGCGCCGTGTGTCTGCTGCGCACCGGCAGTCGCTCCCCCGCCATTGTTCGTCTGTTTCGGCGCCTGTCTCGCCGCTGCGCCCCCTTCGGTTCTTCTCCGCAGCAACCGGGCGTAGATTTCCTCGGCGCTCAAGTTTGTAAAAGCAGGATCGATCAGCGCCCCGGCCGGAAGCGTGAAACCGTTCGAGATCAGAATAGGGTTGATGGCCAAGTCGGCAGCTTCGTTTCAGAGCCGCAGATCGCGTTCGCCGCGGCGGCACTGGTGGCCCAGCGCGCAGTGCAAGACCTCGTGGGCCAGCGTCCCCTCAAGTTCCGCGGGTTTGAGTTCATCCACGAAGGCGGGGTTATAGACAATCCGCGAGCCGTCCGTCGCCATCGTTGGCAGATCGCCAGGTATCAGCTTCAATCTCAAGCTGAGTGTGCCGAAAAATGGCTGTCCCAGGACGAGCTGAACCCTTGCGTGCGCTAGTTTCTGCACCGTGGTGGTGGGAGACAACTTCACGCCGCCCTCCCTTCGTTCGGAGTGGGTACCGAATAGCCACACATGTATGCTGACATCCGCCCGGCAATTGCCGAGGCAGCCTTCGCCGTCTCACTGCGAATCGACTCCGACTTGCGCAATTCCTGCGGATCAACCAGCAGCGAAGCGCGCACCTCGGCAGCCAACCGTTCGAGTTCCGGATCCCCAGTGACATTCAGCTTTGGGAGGACATCGACGAGCCTCACGAGATTGGTAACGACGGAATCGCGAAAGGGATGTTCGACACCATTTCCCGTGACTTTATAAGCGCCGAGGCGTTATGCCAGGTGGCTGACCCCTTCATAAAGCCGCTGCCAGAGGTCCCGACTGGCGACCTGAAGCGACGCCTCGACTGCGGCGGTAATCTGGCGCTTGATTCGCTCTTTTTCCTCGTCGCCTAAAGTGACGCGAAAATCCCCTGCATCTGGAAGTGGCATCACTTTGGTCTCGAAGGAGAACTTAGAGCGGAGCCCGTCAGGAGTTGGATAATCCTGGGACTGGAATAATCCGCCGAGCCGCTCCTTGGCGTCCTCGACGAGCTTTCCGAATTCGCGCGCCAGCGTTTCGACAGCCGGCGTGAACTGGTTCGATAGGTCCCGCATTTTATCCGTGTGGTCCATATAGGCGGCCGCGGGGAGCACGCGATAACCGTTATCATCCCAAGGCAAGGTCATGAAGTAGGGTTCCTGACGGGCATCGCTGACGATCTTTTGGATCTCGGCGAGAGCCGCCTTGGGAAGAAGCACCTTGTGATACCGGCCTGCGTCGGCCTGTGCACCATGGCGTTGGGCAATTTCTTGCGATGCGTCGGAGTCGTGTTTCCGTGCCGACCATATGCTGATGGAAAGCGAGCACAGCATCGCTCGCGAGGACAGAGATGGTTCTGCAACAGAGATGGGATTCATAACATTTGCCTCCTGTTTATTTTGGAAAAGTGATTTGAGGGTGCGAGCACCGACAAACAGACGTTCTCGAATCTGGCTAAAGGCGGGAGTTCACAAGTAAATTAAAGATGCGACCTTGGTTGCCTTCCTGCCAACCGTTCACAATTCCGGCAGTAATGATGAAGTGCAGAATCTTGGATTAACCCCGCCCCGTCACGAGCTGGGCGAGTAGACAGGAGTAATGGGCCAACTTCCGGGTGGCTGACAAACCGGGAACTGGCTCCGTGACTGGCCATAAGCGTGTTCACCAACGCCAGTTGCTACCGGACGTAAAGAGTTATTATTGATTACAGCGAAGCATCGACCTGAAACTCGATGCCTCTTGCGGCAATTTTGATACACCGCTGATAAAATTATCGAGCGGTACCGAGGATTCATGGATCGAAGCGCCGTTGCCCGAGCTCTGGATGCGATAATCGATGAAGAGGAAGGTATGCGCTTTCAGGGCCTTGCCGTCCGCCTCGCGCAGCAGCGTTGTCCCGCACTGATCGCCTGCGAGCGCAAGAAAGACCTCGGGCTCGACGCTTACGCTCCGGCACCTACAACGAGTGACGGCGTAGGCGTTGGCCTGATGTGTTCAATCACTCCCGAGATTTTCTAGATTCGTTCCGACGCGGAAAAAGTTCGGCGCAATTTTCCGGACGTGAAGACGGTCTATTTCGCAACGCCCGGAGCCGTCACGAATCAGAAATCTCTTTCCTGGAAAGGGGCGATCCTTGAGGACTTCGGCCTGACATTGATTCTACTTACAAGGGAAGAGGTGATTACCTTTCTCCTACGTCCCGAGAATGCCCACCTTCTCGAGGACTATCTACACATCCCGGTCATGGCTCCCGGCATCGACATTGACAAATTGGCAGCCAGGGTGCGCGATGCTTCTTCGCAGGTCAGCGCGTCCTGGCATCGCCGGACTAAGGGTATGCCTTTGATCGAGCTAAGGGCTGAGATTGTAACGGAGGAGAACTCCAAGGCTTCCCGTGTTGCCGAGTTGAATGATCTCATTAGCGAAATGAACAGAAAGGGTCGAATCGTTCTCGATGCACCCGCGGGCAGCGGAAAGACGACCACGTTGTTGCAACTCGCTGACCGTCATAGTTCGGCCGGCGGTGTTTCAATTCTTGTTGAGCTACCGCAATGGCTGGATGGTGACTCCTCGATCCTCGATTTTGTTTCCAAAACACCAGCATTTCGCGCACTCTTGATCAGTCCCGAAGAACTGGCTTTCCTCGGAAAAGAGCTTCATTTCATTTTCTTCATCAACGGTTGGGACGAAGTCGGCTTCGACGAATTTCGTGTTGCTGGAACGAGGCTCAAGCAACTGGAGCAGGATTTCCCAAAGGCGGGCATCATCCTCAGCACCCGGGTTCACCAGCCCTCAGCACTGCCGAACATGACATTGCGAGCGCGATTATTGCCAGTGGATCGTTCGCAACGGAACGAATACCTGCGCAAAAGGGTTGGAGATCGAGCGACAGCTTTATCGAAGAAGCTCGAATCCGACCCTGTTTTGGACGAACTGACGAGAACGCCGCTTATCCTTGCTCATGTTGCGACGCTCGATGAGGCGAAGAAGGACATCCCCAACACGAAGATGGGTATCCTTCGCGAAGTTGTGCAATTGATCGAGCGCGCGGAGGATCACCGCGTTGCTCTGGAAGGCCCTCCGCTTTCGGAGATGGCTAATGTATTTCTCACAGACTTGGCAGTATGGCTCACAGCACGAGGGCAGACTCTCATCGGTCAAGCCGAAGCTCGCGCAGTTATCAAGGACGCAGAGACCCGTAACAAGATCGAGGCTGATCCGGCTAAAATATTAAGTGAACTTTCTGCTCATCATCTCCTCGAACCCGTAGGCCATCCGGTTTCGAGTTTCCGTTTCGTTCATCAGCAATTTCAAGAGTTCTTTGCGGCCGAGCATCTAATGCGTCAACTGACGAGACTGGTAACGGGAGGTAGTTCCGCTGACGCACGAACATTTGTTGCTGCGTACCTCTGGCCATCGGCGCCCCACCCAACCCCCGCTGGCCGTGGGACCGCCCTGGCGATTTCAGCAAAGTCACGGTTAAGCAGCCTTGCCGAAAGCACACAGAGATCTGCAGAGTCTGCTATGGAGTTCTTACCGTGTCCCCGCCGATGAGGCTCTCAAGACTTGGCTCCCCTGAAACTGGTGATTTCGGCTCCCTTTTATCCCGGTGCTTACAGAGGAGGATTACGAGCCGCGGCCGGTAGGGCCGGGCCTAAGGCCGGGGATATGAGGGTGAATTGTGTCAGGTTTTCTTGCAATAAAACTCGACGCGGGGGGAGGTTGTCGTACCACTTGACTGGCAGGGACGGAAGGATTTAACGCTAAAATTCGTTGGCGCGGGAGGCCTTGCGGGGGCGGGGGAGCAAAAAAAGCTAATTCATGCTCGACATGATAAGCTAATAATGATACAACACAATAAGCTAATAACGACACTGCGTAATAAGCTAATTTGAGGGCGTCTTATGCCTACACCGTCAGAGAAACTCGCGCAGTCTTTAGAAACCCTGCACAAGCTTCAGAATTCGAGCGGCGTGGGCGCCATACGCTCAAGGGATCTGTCGCGAACCCATCGCGAACGCCTTCTTGCGGACGGCTTCCTGCAGGAGGTCATAAAAGGGTGGTATATCCCGAGCCGCCCGGCTGAGGTAAGAGGGGAGAGCACGGCGTGGTACGCGTCGTTCTGGCGTTTTAGTGCTGCCTATCTGGAAGAGCGCTTTGGTAAAAACTGGTGTCTTTCGCCGGAGCAATCCCTATCCCTGCATGGGGGGAATTGGATGGTCCCCCGACAGCTTGTTGTCAGGTCTCCCAAAGCCCGCAACAAGGTGACCAGGCTCCCGCACGGAACGTCGCTGCTCGACCTTCGGGCAGCGCTGCC
>JBEKLF010000391.1:0-6520 GCA_050010335.1 Terriglobia bacterium | reverse complement strand
GCCTGGACTCTCTTGACGATTCAGGGAATCCCCGTCACTATATTAAAGTAGCTCATGTGGGCCTGTAGCTCAGCTGGGAGAGCACATGGTTTGCAACCATGGGGTCGGGAGTTCGATCCTCCTCAGGTCCACCAACTATCTCTTGTCCTTTCACTAAAAAGGTATTCCCAGAGTTGAGAAAGCTACCTCGTAAGTATACCGCTATGAGAAACCTATCCTGCGCGTTCGCGTTTTTGCTTTTCGGTACCGGCCTGCTCGCGGGGCAAACCGCCGACACCATCTATTACAACGGGCACGTGATCACCGTGTGGGACGCGCACCCGGTTGCCGAGGCCTTCGCGATTCGCGGAGATAAATTCCTCGCGGTCGGCTCGAACGAAGAGGTCATGCGGACGGCGGGGACGGCGACAAATAAAGTCGACCTCCACGGACACACCGTGACGCCGGGGCTGATTGAATCCCACGTTCACCCCATCGTGGCGGCGCTCGCGGACCGGGATGAGCAGTTTCCGGCGATTCACTCGGTTGCGGACGTTCAGGCGTACATCCGCAAGCAGGTGCCACGCGTGCCGCCCGAACGCATCATTATTGTTCCCAAGGTTTTTGCCACGCGGCTTGTTGAACACCGGTTACCCACGCGCTACGAGCTTGACGAAGCGGCCGGCGATCGCCTGGCGATGACGGACAACGATTATTCTTCCGCGCTCGATAGCGCCCTGCTGGCGCGGCTCGGTATCACGCGCGACTCTCCTCAACCTGCCGATGGCAAGATCATCAAGGACAATCGGGGGGAGCCCACGGGCCTTATCCTGGGCGCAATCAAGTTGATCGATCCGCTGCGGAGAGGTAGTCCCCCCACCTTCGACGACAAGCTCTGGGCGCTGCGGAGTATGCAAAAACGTTACGTCCAGTCGGGCTTGACCAGCGTGATCGATCGCGCCCAGGACGCGGCGGGCTTTCGGGCCTACGAAACGCTGGAGCAACGTGGCGAGCTGAGCCTGCGCAGTTCGGTGACCTTCCTCATCAGCGCCCTGGGCACTCCCGAGGATGTGCGCAAGGAGATAGAAGCGATTCCCCTCATGACCGGCTGGGGAGACGATTGGGTGCGCGTCGGCTCGCTCAAGACCGTCATCGATGGCGGCATGCTGACGGGGACCGCCTATCTCCGCCAGCCGTGGGGCGGAAACACGGAGATGTACGGCTACCACGACCCCACCTACCGGGGAGTGCTGAGGGTGCCGAAGGAAAATATCTTCGCGATGGCGCGCGTAGCGGATGAACTCGGCTGGCAAATGACCGCGCACGTCGCCGGCGATGGCGCGGAGGAATTGCTGCTCGATGCTTACGAAGCTGCCGACAAAGTGAAATCGATTCGCGATCGGCGCTTCTGCATCACCCACGGTAACTTTACGCCCCCGGAGGCGATCGCCCGCGCGGTGAAGCTGGGCGTGGTGATCGATTCGCAAATCGCCTTGCACTACCTTGACGGCCCCGCGGTTAAATTCCCTTTCGGCCCGGAGCGAATGAAATACTTTGACCCGTACAGGTCGATGTTCGATGCCGGGATGGTGGTGGCGGGGGGATCGGATCACATGATCGGGTTTGATGCACGGAAGGCCATCAATCCCTATCAGCCCTTCTTCGGGATGTGGATGGCGATCACGCGCCTTACCGTGGACGGAACGGTCATGCAGCCTGAGCAGCGCATTACCCGCGAAAAAGCCCTGCGCCTGTGGACCCTCAACGGCGCCTACCTGACCTTTGACGAAAAGAAAAAGGGCTCCATCGAGCCCAGTAAGCTCGCTGATTTTGCCGTCATCTCGAAGGACTACCTCTCCTGCCCGGAGGATGAAATCAAGGATATCGATGCCTTGCGAACGGTGGTGGGCGGGAGAATCGTTTACGACAAGCTGAGGGAATAGGTTACAGGGCACAGGGCACAGGTTACAGGGAACAGGTTATAGGTGGCAGGGATCAGGTGACAAGGAACATGGGACAGGTTATAGGTGACAGGGAATTGGAATGGCCCCGCGGGTGGTGCGACCCATTTTGCATCATTAGGAAGCCGCGTCAGCGGCGACATCTTGTAGCCCACGGCGCCAGCCGTGGGAATACGCAGCACCAGGTATGTTTTGAGCCACGGAGTGGCGACATCCTGTAGCCCACGGCGAGCCAGCCGTGGGATGCTCGCGGCACACGACCGTCGTCAGCCCCGGTAGGGGCGGTATCCGGGGATCGTCAGTGATAAACATGGCGCGGGTATCGTTTGAAGTATGACCCGATGTCGCCCCTGCCGGGGCTCAAAACTTATGCTATTTCCCGACCTACCCACGGCTTGCGGCCACCTTGGCATGGCCATACCGGGTTTGCGGAAATTCCCTGGTTGTACCGCGGGCGTCCCGCCCGCTGGGGCGTGGGCATCCTGCCCGCGCATTCTTGACGGGAGCGGGACGCTCCCGCGCCAGCGGGCGGGACGCCCGCGCTACTTTCGCTTTTCACTTTTGCGGGGCACACCCCTGCACTACCTTGGCAATTTCACTTCCCCGTTGACAAAGAGTTTCTCGCGGACGCCTCCCGCGCTGTCCCCCGGCTGAGAGCCTCCCACGAAGATGTTGTAGTCGCCCGGCGCCACCAAGTGTTCCCCTTGATCGTTCACCATGCTGAGGTCGCGAGGCTTTAGCGTGAACTTAACGTGGCGGGATGTTCCGGGGGCCAAGTGGCAGCGCTCGAATCCGCGCAGGGCGCGCCGGGGGGCGCCCGGCAATGACGGGAACTCCAGGTAAAGTTCCGCCACTTCATCCCCGGCAGTTCCTGAGGTGTTGCGGACGTCGACCTCGACGGTGAGGTCGTCGCCGGCTTTGAGCTCGGGCGAAGAAAGCTTCAGGTTGCTGTACTCGAAAGTGGAATAGCTCAATCCATAACCGAAACCGTAGAGAGGCTTACCCTGGAAATACCGGTACGTGCGGTTCTGCATGTTGTAATCGCTGAAGGGTGGCAGTTGGTCGAGTGAGGCGTAGAAGGTCACAGGCAGGCGGCCGCCGGGATTATTGACGCCCGCGAGCGTTTCGGCAATCGCCGTACCGCCCTCCTCTCCCGGGTACCATGCTTCCAGGATGGCAGCCGCATGTTCCTGCGCCCAGTTCACGGCGAGGGCGCTGCCATTCACCAGAACCACCACCAGCGGCTTGCCCGAGGCGGCCAGGGCTTCCAGTAAATCCTGCTGTGGTTGCGGCAATCCAATATCGGTGCGGTCGCCGCCTTCGAAGCCCGGCACGTGGATGGGCATCTCTTCCCCCTCGAGATCGGGTGAGAGACCCACGAAAGCAACCGTCACATCCGCCTGCTTGGCCACATTCACCGCTTCTTCGCGCAGAACCTCCACCGGCGGCTGCCAGTTCAGGGTGATTCCCGCCGCCCACAGGACGGACTCATGCACATATTCGAGCCGGAACGCATGTGGCTGCTGGTCCGAGAAATGAGCTTGGAAGGTTGTGGGCGAGCCCTGCTTAACGTACTCGCCGAATACGCCCTCCAGCACTGATTTGCCATCCAGGTAGATCCGAAAGGTCTCTTTATCCTCACACGGCCAGCAGTCCGGTTTGCTGACACTGAAGGTGTAATCTCCCGGTCCCGGCGGAGTCAGTGTGCCGCTCCAGCGGACGGCGAAGGCCTTCATATCGACTCCCAGCGCGGGCGCGGCCGAGTTCCAGTCAAACTGGATGCGGGGATCGACGCGTGACAGGGCGGGTTTCCCGGAGAAGCTTGTGTTGGAGAAATATTCGGCCTTTAATCCCGGAGTGGCCGCGCCTTCTGCCGTATGGAAGACCGTGGAGGGTACGGGAAGGGCTAATTGCGTCAGATAGGGAGAGCCCTGCGCCGTAAGAATCTTGGCCTTGCCGGCAAACAGTTTGCGAATCCCGTCGGTGGGATAAACGGGATGAGACGGCACGCCGTTGTAATTGCCCTCGAGCGCCACCAGCGATTCCGCGTCGGGTCCGACGACGGCAATGGTCTTGAAGTTCGATTTGAACGGCAAGATGCCATCCTGGTTTTTTAAGAGCACCATCGACTCGCGCGCTGCTTTCAATGCCAGCGCCCGATGCTGCGGGGAATCATTTTCGGAGAAGGGAATGCGATTGAAGGCGACGGCGCTCGGGGGGTCGAACAATCCCAGGCGAATCCGGGCGATAAAGAGGCGCTTCAAGTCGGTATCGATTTCGCTCTCCGTGATCAAGCCGTCCTGCACCGCTTTCACCAGCGCCCCGTATTCGTGGCCGCAGGTGGTGTCGGTCCCCGCCAGCACGGCCAGCGCCGAGCCATGCTCGTCGTCAGGTGTGAAGTGGTGGCCTTCCGTGATGTTTCCCACCGCGCCGCAATCGGAGGTCACGTACCCTTGGAATTTCCACGCGTCGCGCAGCGTGGTTTGCAGCAGAAATTTGTTGGCGCACGCCGGCACGCCGTCGACGGCGTTATACGAGCACATCACCGAATCCGCGCGGCCCTCAACCACGGTGGCTCGAAAGGCGGGCAGGTAAGTGTCCTCCAGGTCGTGCGGCAAAACCTTCACGTTGAACTCATGCCGCAGCGGGTCCGGCCCACTATGTACCGCGTAGTGCTTGGGAGTCGCGATCGCCTTCAGGTACTTGGGATCGTCTCCCTGCACGCCGGCGACGAAAGCCAATCCCAGCTTGGCGGTAAGAAAGGGATCCTCGCCCAGGGTCTCCTGCCCGCGCCCCCAGCGGGGATCGCGAAAGATGTTGACGTTGGGCGACCAGAAATCCAGGCCATAGTAGATGCTGTGATTTCCTTCCCGCTGGGCCTGATTGAATTTGGCGCGCGCCTCTGTCGCGATGGTTTCGCCTTCCTGGTGGACCATCACCTGATCCCAGGTCGCTGCCATGCCGATGGCCTGCGGAAACACCGTGGCATATCCCGACCGCGCCACGCCATGCAGCCCTTCACTCCACCAGTTGTAGGAGGGAATGCCGAGGCGGATAATCTCCGGCGCCGTATATTCCATCTGATGAACCTTTTCTTCCAAGGTCAAGCGCGAAACCAGGTCCTCCGCTCGCTTCTCAATCGGGAGCGATGGATTCCGGAATGCGGGTAGAGACTCCGCGGTCTTGGTCTGGGCCAGAACTGCGGGCGTCAACCCGCAAGCGATTACGATGGCGAATAGCGTGGCCATGAGGAATGGACCTGCCAAACTTCTTCTTGGTTTATGCATAGGATTATCCTTACGATGAATTCAGAGGACATTGTAGTGGCACAGGCACTCCTGCCTGTGCAGGAGCGCGCTTAGCCACAGGCAAGAGTGCCTGTGCTACCTCCTGGCGCAAAGTATTTGCAGGCACAGGCAGGAGTGCCCGTGCCACCCGGAAAAGGCAGCGTAACGCCGCCCCCGCCTCAAACTGTGCCACCGCCCGATGAGGGACTGCCGGATACAAATGCGGGGCACAAGCGGTCAAATAGTGGCCGATGCCTGGCCACGCTGTCAACCTCCAAAGGATGCCGAGAATCAAACCCCCGGACCAGCCCCCCAAAGAGTAGAGCGCGGACCGGTTCGGTCCGTCCGCGGCTCTTGCCGAGAATTTGAAGTTCTTCCGGTAATGACAAGAAAAACCGCGGACCTGCCGAACAGGTCCGCGCTACGCCTGCTCAACCGGAGAGTGCGCCGTGCGGGCGACTCCTCGCGGCTTGCGCTGGCCGGTGGCGCAGTATACCCGCGACAGCCTACTTGGCCGTACCGGACTACCCGTGCTTTGGGCTCGTCACCGCCAAGCTCCAGATCACAGGAATGGTTTCGCGACCACACAGCCAAGTGATCACAAGCAGGCACTGTAAGTTCCTCGAAGCGGACTCGAGGGAGTCAGGGATTGGACTTCCACGAGTAGGCCGTTATACGGGCGCTAAGCCTCCGGGAATCTGACCGAAGGGCTAAAGAAGATATAAAAACCCCACAATGAACGATTCTCCGATGATCCAAAATGCCATGGATAGGCGCTGGCTTATTCGGATCGCCCCGCGCGTATGGGTTCGATACTCGCCGCCCGTTTGGCCGGCAGCAGGGTGGCTGCGGCCATAAGGGCGATGAGTACTGCACCTGTGATGAAGTTGGTTCGAGCATCGAGGGGGTATTCCGAACAACATGCTCTGCATAGCCTGTGCAGCCACAATAGCTCCGGCTATACCGAATGCGGCGCCGGAACCGACTTGATTGCTGCTGGCAGGCTGTTGAGTTCGCTCTTCTTATGATTCGATCCTGCTGGTACAATCGCTGGGTATCCGTTCGTGCACGCGCGAGGGAATGAGTGCCGGCGGGCGAAGCCCCATCATGACGAGGAGCGTGCCGTGAGTGATCCCGCGGAAGACTTTGCCGCGATGTTCGAGGCTTCGATCCAGGCCAAGCGCCTCGATCAAGGCGAACTCGTTGAGGGCAGGATCGTCGCCATCGGCCCGGAGGTGGCGTTAGTCGACGTTGGTCGCAAGGGTGAGGCGGTAATGGATATCGCCGAACTGA
>JBEKLF010000390.1:0-6536 GCA_050010335.1 Terriglobia bacterium | reverse complement strand
CCGCCGCTGTGAACCAGGGCATGACCCGGGTTCGCCAATCCCAGCAACTCGCGTTTGCCTTCCTCGACCACGCCGGGCTTTCTTTTTGACCTGATTGTCACTGTATTATGCGAGATTCAGTAAGTGGTTTGTTGTTGAAAACCACGACCCCCTCCTGGGAAATATGCTTACACAGTTGCACCGCTGGAGATGTGGAGAAGGGGCGGCATTATTTGAGCCAGTAGTTTTCCGGTAGGGTTATGAAGAAGGTGGCTTCCAGCGCAGGGTGAGGATGATTGCCATACAGCTTGCGGAGTGCATCAGCAGTGTACTCCTTGGACCTCGGTCGCCCAGCTGCAAAAAAAGCAGCTCCTAGGAGTTGGGCGACATCCTCAAAATAGCAGCGGTGAGCTTGGGTGTATCTCTTGATGTGATCGAGCAGTTCGATGATTAGGATCTTCTGAAGATTAACATCCGGACGCCTCAGCCGAACAGCCAATCTGAAATACACTACGTATGCTCGAAGCACTTCTGGAAGTGAGCGAAAGGCATCTAAAGTCTTAGTGGGCGTTCGCTTGCACAACCAAGTCTCGTCATTAACTTTTCTGAAGCGCCGATGTTGCGGTCGGTCACTACGGGGCTCGGCCTTCTCGTGTGCGCGATCTCTCATTGCCGCCAGTAGCCAGGTATGTTTGTTGAACCTCTCAATGTCTGTGGCCAGCTTCTCGATCTGCTCACAAAAACGCCTGGTCGACTTCCAGCGTCTTGAGGAATCGCCGGGAAACAAATAGCGAAGTCGCATCGGCATCACAGGGATATTGCATAGTGCTTCTTTTAACATACTTTTGTTTACTCCCCGCCGAACCAGCTTGTCGAACACTCTCCGGGTCACTTCGTCTTGAAGAATGTGTTCAATCGATGGCGGCTCGTAGAGAACATCACCTATGATACTTCCTTTGATCATCTCCAGCTCCGACTCACCTGCCACGGGTGGGCTGATCTGCGATGTGATCGCTTTGGGGGGATCAGCATGGTCGATCAATTCAACGCAGATTGTTGCAAATGGGAATTGACAGAGTCAACAGAAATATGCTAATGGTATACGTGTAATGAAAACATGCTCCACAAACGAAGTTGCTCGAATCGTCGAAGTCCACAAGGCTACTCTGCTGCGTTGGCTCTACAGCGGCTCGATACCAGAGCCTAAGAGGTACAATAACGGTGGCGTGGATTTCCGAATCTGGACAGAACGGGACGTGGAACGGGTCCGTAAATTCAAGGCCGCCAACTACCGTAAAGGCAGGGGCCGCAAGAAGGCCCAAGACAAAAGCGGCAACCGCTGAAGCTCGAACTTCAACGGTTGCCTAACCACAGCCAACCTACTGAGGAGGTTGAATATGGCTTCACCGAAGATACACCCACCTACGTTTTCCGCACAACCAGGCCGCACTAGGGCGGCTATCTACGCGAGGGTCAGCACTGGCCACAACGGGCAAGACCCCACCATGCAAACGCGAGAATTGGAAGAATTCTGCCAGCGTCGCGGCTGGGGAGCCGCTGGCAGCTATGTGGACACAGGGATTTCAGGTTCTGAGGAATCACGCCCCGAACTGGACCGGCTTATGGCTGATGCGCACCGCAGACGATTCGATGCCGTCGTTGTCTGGAAGTTCGACCGCTTCGCCCGGTCGGTGTCTCACCTGCTCCGTGCACTGGAAACTTTCAAGGCCCTCGGGATTGACTTCGTTTCCCTCTCGGAGCAGGTGGACACCAGTACGCCCACCGGCAAGATGGTCTTCACGGTGCTTGGCGCTGTCGCCGAGCTTGAGCGCAGCCTGATCGCCGAGCGGGTCCGTGCAGGTATCAGGAATGCGAGGGCCAAAGGCAAGAAGCTTGGAAGGCCGAGAGTCGCCGTGGACGGTGCCAGAATCGCTGCCCTGCGTGCCCAGGGGTGTTCCTGGAGCGCGATCTGCCGGGAGACAGGTATTGGCAAGGGAACTGCGCAGCGGACGTTCTACAGCCAGCCTCGAATCCCTGCGTTTCTGACTCATTGATTCTGCGGTGGCGATCCCGACGATACCCGCTAGCGTGAAGTTGAGGTGTGATGGTCCACATTGCGCCGTCTTTCGCGGGTAACGCACGCCGAGAGGCTGGCGTTCAGTTGGTCCGCGGGGAAAATCATCTTCACTTCCGGATGCGCGGTCAACCGCTTGAAATGTTGACGTCATGGGTGACCAATCGGCCACCCGGAAGCATTCAGCCATCCTGGCAACTCCTTCGCACGCGAAGACAAGCGACGTGTCCTATACTAGGGGGGCGGAGCGGAGATGTGAAATCAGGGCGAGTGGACAAATAGGATTTTCTGCACAGATGAATGGCCGGAAGCCCGCCCCGACCTTGCCGCGGGAGTAGGTGATGCCAACACGACGCGAGACCCTGGTCGGAGCTTTCGCGGCAGCCGTCCTGCTGGGCGGCCGAACCAGCTTTCCGAACGCTTCCCAGCCGGCAACCGCAGTGAACTTTGACGTCCCCGCGAACGCCTGCGACTGCCACACGCACATCTTCGGAGGCCCACTCAAATTTCCGTACTGGCCCGGCCGCGCTTATACGCCCGAGACGGCCCTACCCGAAGAGATGTCCGCACTCCATCGAGCACTCCACATTGAGCGCGTTGTGATTGTGACGCCGAGCGTCTACGGCACTGACAATTCCGCCACACTCTTCGGCATGAAAGCGCGTGGAACGAGTGCCCGCGGTGTAGCGGTGATAGACGAAAGCGCGCCGGAAAGCAATCTCGACGCGTTCGACAGGTGCGGAATTAGGGGCATCCGGCTTAATCTCACCGCCGCCAACGAACTTGACCCGAGCGTCGCCCGCAGGAGGTTCCGCGTGGCGGTTGATCGCCTGAAGAGCCGCCCCTGGCATATTCAGATCAATGCAACCTTGGCGATCGTCTCGGGCATTCAGGATCTCGTCCGAGTCTCGCCGATACCGGTGGTGTTCGATCATTTCGGCGGTACGGTTGCGGCACTCGGGCTAGAGCAGCCTGGGTTCGCGGATCTCGTTGAACTTGTCCGTTGTGGCAAGGCTTATGTGAAGGTCTCCGCCGCCTACCGGGCGTCGACGCGGGCCCCGGATTACAAAGATGTGGTACCGTTCGCCAAAGCTCTGATCGCCGCCAATGCAGACCGTGTTCTTTGGGGCACCGACTGGCCGCATCCCGATGCAGCCCCTCCTCCCGGTGGCAAGCCGACCGATGTGACGCCGCTGCTCCAAGTCGACGACGGCCGCCTGCTGAACCAACTCCCGGTCTGGGCACCCGACCCATCCGTCCGCCAGAAGATCCTCGTGGACAACCCAGCCCAGCTCTACGGGTTTTGAGCAGACGACCCAGGCGGAACCCCTAAAGCGTATCGCGCGGTCTAAGCGACCCAAGTTACAGCTTGACGGGCTCGGCGACGGCTTGAGAACGATTCCCAGGTGCGCGACGATTCTGGAGTTGGCCGCCTTCGCTGAACCCTTCGCCGTTACTAGGGGTCTATCTTGGCTGGCGGCCATTTTTCGGGAGGCGAACTATTCGGCCAGGTAAAGGGTTTAATACTGGTAATTGCGCTGTTTCCTTCTAGTTGTCGTGCGCGCGTTCGGCTTGGGTACTGACTTCCGGAGCGTCTTCATTGCGTTCGAACACGTATAAATATTGATGCTCACGAACATCCCGAGATTCATAAGTGGAGTTGTGGGTTAGGATTCCACTGGATCAATTGTTTCCGGAAGTGAGTAGCCTTGCGCTAGCGGTTAAACGAGAAACCGAGGCGGAAATCCCGGGCAAGATGAGTGCACTGCCAAAACTACCCGGGGAGGAGAGACGTCTGCAATGATTTCAGACCGGATACTTCCTCTTACCCAACTGTCGCGGCGGAGTTTTCTACAGCTATCCGCCGCGTTGGCACCTGCTTCCTGGCCGCAAGGTGGATCAACTAAGGATTCGATTCCAGGACCCTTCCGATGCCTGTGGCTACCTGTGGAGGGTGACGCCGATACTTACGCTGCGTTCCGAGGCGGTTTTGAAATATCGGCAGCCGACGAGGTACAAGTGGAGTTTCTCGGTGCGTCAGGGTTTGTAATTTGGCTGGATGGCTCGTACTTTTCAGAAGGGCCGGCTCGCTTCATAGCTGAATACCCGGAATACCAGAGCCACCGCGTGCAGTTAAGTCCCGGCAAGCATGTGCTTGCGGTGCAGGTCCATTACGAAGGCTTGACTACCAGGTTGTTGCGTGACATGCGTCCGTTTTGGATGTGCCAGGTATATCTCCGCGGCGCGGAAATTCCCGTTCGCTGGAGAGCGGCGCAACTCCCCGGTTTCGAGCCCAAGGTCCGCCGCATCAATCCGGAACTCGGTTGGATCGAATGGGCCGACACTCGTAAACAGCCCCCATCGTGGCAAAACCCTTCGTTTGACGACACGTCATGGGCGCAGCCGGTGGAAGCGAAGGTGCGCCTCGGGACATTTCAGCCACTGCGTCTTGGCGAACTACAGGCCATTCCCCATAGCTTGCGAGCGCAATCGCAGGGGACGCTGGTGGAACAGTTTGGATATGAAGCTGATGATCCACCGGCACGCCTGTTTCTCCGCTGCTTGGAAGACTGTGGGTTGCCACCTCAGGGGGTGTGGCGCCGGTATGATCTCGGCAGAGTTCGGCTCGGAAGACCTAGAATGGAGTTGGACGTGCCGGCTGGCGCCGTGGTGGAGTTCGCTTACAGCGAGGCGCTGGAGAGAGGGCGGGTGAAGCCGTGGATCACGCTCTCCGCAGGGCAATCCTGCAATATGGATCATTATGTCGCCCGCGGCGGGCAGCAGGAATTCTTCCCGCTCACACCGAAAGGCGGCCGGTTCATGGAAGTCCACGTGATCGCACCCCCCGAAGATGTCCGCTTTGTCCGCGAGGAGTACCTGGAGAGAACGTATCATGGATCTCCCGAGGGAACGTTCGAGAGTGGAGATGCGCTGCTGGACCGCATCTGGTTGACTGGGATCGAGACCTACCGTGCCTGTTCCGAAGACACGGTGATCGACAACCCGACGCGGGAGCGCGGGCAGTGGGCGGGCGATGTGGCTTCCGTTGCCATGGAGATTGCGGCGGTCGGGTACTCCGATTTGCAGTTGTTTCGCCGGGCGCTGACCCAGTTCGCCCGCTGCGCAAGAGAAGACGGTCTTGTGGCGGGCCTTTGTCCCGGGGGCACAGAGTATTTATCCACATTTGCCGCCCAGTGGGTTGGCGCCTGTCTCCGCTACTACCAGCTCACCGGCGACAAGGACCTCCTGCTTGAGCTGTTTCCGGCGGCTGAGCGCAATATCGCGGCTTTCGAACGCCGGCTAGCACCCAAAGGGGTCAGCGACGATATTGGGTGGGGCTTCGTGGACTGGGGTTACGTCCGGAATCAAGGCGAAGTCGACATCGCGGTAAATATTCACTTCCTCGCAGCCGTTCGCAATATGGTGAGATGGTGCCAAGCCCTGGGAGATGCCAACAACGGCGGTCGATACGCGAACCTAGCCACGCGATTGGTCTCCATTCTGTCGGCGTGGTTCGATGACGCCTTTGCAGGGCCTGACGTATGGGAAACGATTGGGCTGCACCGTGCTGTGCTGGCATTGCGGCTTCACTTATTGGGCGTCGCGCACGAGGCGGAGGCGGTTGCGGCCATCGAACGCCATATCCGTTCGTGCTTTCCGTTGGACCCGGGGGCGCCGCGATTAAGCGACCCCGGCACGGCCAACCGCCGTTTGTTCACCCCCTATTTCGCGCACTTCACCATGCCCGAACTGATCACGCGTGGCGAGATGGACTTCGTCCTCGATGTGTATCGGAAGGCGTGGGGATGGGCGCTTCAGGATGGGCGCACGACATGGATCGAGGTCTTCGATTCCCGATGGAGCCATTGCCATCAATGGTCCGGCTGTCCGACGTGGCAGCTTTCGCGCTTTGTCCTGGGCCTCGATCCGAGGTTCGATCGCGCCCCACTGAATTTTGCCCTGAACCTTCAGCCAGGCGGACTGCCGTCAGCGAACGGGTGCGTCCCGCTGCCTAGTGGGCAGGGAGTCATACAAGTGCATTGGAGCCGACGATCGAACGGCATTCAATACGAGTTAGAGACGCCAGTGCCGATCGTTCTTCATCTCGAATCCCGACAAAGCCGTGGGCTTCGGAGCCCCATTCCAGTGAAGCGTTTGTTGAACATTACCATCGCATCCGGAGCTGATTGACGGAGGGCTGGGAACATGCGCGCAAATAGCAGCGAAACCTCCTGAGCGGCAGCCACTTGCAATGAGGCCAGCGAGTAATTCTTCATATCCGCCCGCCCGTTGCCCGCTAGCACACCGGGGAGTAACTTTCGCGACCTTACGACCAAGTGACGGAAAATCGGTAAACCCTTCGCCGTTAGAACGAAGCCGCTGGCGCGGCGGACGCTGCGCGTGCACGATCTCCGGGATTAGTCTTGCGATAACTTGGGGCACAGAGAAAGGAGGTCTCTGTGACCCATCTACGCAAAATCAT
>JBEKLF010000389.1:0-6537 GCA_050010335.1 Terriglobia bacterium | reverse complement strand
GCGCACTTGTAACCGAGCGTTACCTGAGTGGTGTCGGCAAAATGGAGCCAAAGATGCCCCACCTGGGGCTGCGATCCCCGGTTTCGTACTTTGAAGATGGCATGCGTTATAGGAAGATCGTCGGGTTGTGGGTCCATGCCCTCCTGGAAGTCCCGACCCAGAAGGTGAGCAAACACGCTCTCCTCCCATACAAGGTCTCCATCCGTTGTTTCAACATACGGAAGTGGCAACCGACCATTTTCCAATCGACGCCGGATGGCGGGTTTGCCTGTCCCCACGCGGTCCGCGAAGTGCATCGTACTCCCGTACGCCACTGAGAGGTGGAGGCGATTACCCACGACCTCTTTGTCACCTTGCGACGCTCCGCGGCTCCCCAGGAGCTTCAGCTCATCCTGCATGACGGAGAGGTAGCGGAAATCCAGAGGACCGAACAGCAACGCACCATCCCACATCACCCCGGTCTGCCATTGACACCCCGGAACTCCAACGTGTTGGACCGCCCTGGTCATGGGCTTCCACACCTTGGCGGCTTGTTCATAGGTCCACTCCGCAGTGTCGCCTGCCTGCGCGGCTAGAGAGGGACCGGGAATCAGGAAGTCGTAGCCCGTGGCCCATACCGCTGTAGCTATTCCCGCGTTCTTGATGAACTCGCGGCGCGAAACTCCCCTTGCCGCCTCCTTCGCGTCTTTCTCGTCTATCATGTGGGGTCCTCCATATGATTCGTGCCAAGCTCCGCCCGAGACGAGGCAGATTCTTTCTCTCGCGCTGGAATCTATTTCTTACGGGTTGCCGTGAAGGAGTGTAGGAGAATGCGCTCTCGCACTCCTTCACAATTCGAGCAGCTTACCAGTAGAATTTCAACGCGAATTGCATTGCGCGCGGGTCAGTTTGGATGTTGGTAATCAGTCCAAACGAACACCCGGCCTGTTGGACTAAATTCGTTTCCCCATTTGGACCGGGGGGAAGGCAGTAACCTGTATTGGGGTAGCCCAGGTTCTGATGGTTCAGAGCATTGAACAAGTCCCATCGAAACTCAAAGTACTTGCTTTCCGTCAAGTGGAACTTCTTTGCCAAGGAAGTGTCTACGTTCCAAAATCCCGGCGAGAGCAGCCCAGGCAGCCTCACCCCAGCCGTGCCATACTGCCACCAGAGATCGCTGTTGACGTCGGGAGCAGCCCAAAACGCTTGATTCGAACCGAACACCGGTTGGAACGCAGCAGCATTGATCCAGTCTGCGGCGTTTTGACCGCCTGGTACTGCCTTCGGATTCCCGATAAGATCTGGTCGACATGTAAGGGCATTGCACGGCCCGGTGATCGCCAGCGGAATGCCACTTTCGGCGTTAAAGTTTCCACTCAGCACCCATCCACCCACGACCTGGTTCAGAATCCCTTTCTGGTTCACAAATTGTTTCCCACTGCCAAAAGGAAGTTGGTAGCTCAGTGCCAGGTTAAACATTTGTGGCACGTCGTCATCGGCAACACCTCTGTCGGCGTTGATGTTGTCGGGATTCTGGTAGACTGCACCGACGAAACCATTCGACCATGCAAGGGTCCCTTCGCGTCCCCCTACATACCCGTTACGGCCGGGAGCCTGGCTTATGGTATCGTAGTCAACAGCTGCTATCGTACCCACCAATGGGTTCGCCATTTTCTTGGAGTACGTGTAAGCCGCAACAAGGTTCAGGCCGTGGGATGTCCGTTTGGTAAGCCGCACATTCAGCCCATTATAGGTGGTCTCTCCATCGTAACCCTCCTGGTTGATAACATAAGCCCAGAACGGAAATTTGGAGTATAAGGTACTCAATGGCAAACTGGTTGTATTGTAAACTTGGGAGAGCTCGCTTGCCGTCACGCCCGAATAAACACTCGTGATAGGTACGGAAGCGTAGATGCCCTCTTTGTCCTGCATCAGGTCAGAGGTAGGAACGTAGTCGTAGTTACGGTACGAGTCGCCAATAAGGTGGGTGCCATGCGTCCCCACGTACCCGATGCTGAGACCAAAATTTCCAGGCAGTTCACGCTGAATTTCGAGTCCCCAGGATTCTTCCATAGGATCGTGAGCCGCCTTAGGGAGGTAGTACGTCCCAGCTCCATAACCCTGGGTACGGGTGTCAGCAGGGAATTGAAAGGGCGAGGGGACAGGCACAATCGCGAGCGGCGCTTTCGGCGTCGTACTGCTTAGTTGCCATGCCACGCATTGTCCACTGTTCACCGCGCACTGAGGGCTTATACTGTTCACCCAAGGATCGTCAAGTCCCCAACCCGCAGTGTTACTTGCGGTATCGGGCGAGGCCATCATCGATGATGCATTCGTGTAAATGATATCGTAACCCCCTCGAATGACTGTCTTCCGGTCGGCAGAGGGTGCCCATGCGAAGTTGAAGCGCGGGCCGAGATCTCCCCAATTGGGGGGATAAATGTCAGAATTCATCGGGTAGCCCGGAGTCCCCTCATAAGTGACCTCGCCGTCAAGCCCTGTCTGTGGATTCAGACAATTCGGGCAGAATTTCGCGGAGGGGTGAAATCTCATCCTAAAAGTCCCCTGGACGTCATACCGCAGGCCGAGATTAAGGGTGAGCTGTCGAGAAACATGGAAATCGTCTTGAAGATAAAGCCCCCAATAGCGGGACCGCTCATAAGGGTTCTTGCCGATGTCAAAATAAGTGCTTCCGTTGTTCTGGATGGCGCCAAGCATGAACTGCGCTAGGCCGCTTCCGCCGCCCAAACCCGTAACTGGATTCGCCGCGAAGCTACCTCCGCTGAAAGTCATGAAGGTGGTTCCCTGGAAATTCCTGCCACTCAAGTCCAGACGGTAAATATACCCTGCCCTCAGCGTGTGCTTTCCGAGCACCTTTGTCAAATCGTCGGAAAAGGTGAAATCATTGGAGGAAACCATGGAGGCAAGCGAAGGCATACCGAACGGCATTGAAGCTCCTCCTGGAAGGGCCACGGACCACGTCGGACCTGTAGTATCGCCCGGCGGAAAAGGAATCTGCGAGGGTCCTAAAAGCTGCAACATTCCCGATACATTTGAAATACTGTTCGGATAACCTCCGCTGCCTGGATGACCGTTGATAAACTGTCTGGCGTAACTCGCCCTAAACTCATTAATTATGGTCGGGCTGATCGTGTACGTGTTGCCCACCGTTATGATCTCATTGTCGAAGTCTGTCGGAAGAGCTGCGGCAAAGCCTACGGCTCCAAAAGGAGCAGTGAAGCCCGTCCATGGCAGACGATAATTGTTGATGCTTCCGGGGTTGTAAAGCCAATCCCCAAAAAAGTGGTTTTTCTCACTCCACTGATGATCGATTTTGACTGAGATGTTGTTCGAGTCCTGGCTCGTACCCTCCATTGCCAGGAAATTGTTGCACAGCTTTGCGTATTGCCCATTCGGCAGCAAGTCATGAGAGTAAGGGCAAGGGCTCAGCGGGTCGCTGTAATTGGGAAGAGGGAAAGCGTTGAGGATGGTCGACGCTACGGAATCAATTCTGCCGGGAGGAAGTTGGGTGGTGAAAGCGCACGTCGAACTTGTGGGGTTCACGGCGGTCGTCAACCCGGTTGCCGGATTAACGCCAAATTGGCCCGTGCATCCATTTGGCACCAGCGGCGATCCGAAGGCGGATCGTGCATAGGTTCCATCCTGCGCCGGACCGATGGTACTGTAAGGGTCCCATAAGCCGTAGGTGACCGCGTTCACATCCTCGCTAAAGTCACCCTGATGCTCCAGGGTGGTGGGAACCGTCCATCTCGCGTTGCCAAGAAGATGTAGGATTGTTGCATCCCAGGAAACAAAAAAGAACGTCTTGTTGCGGCCATTGTAGACATGAGGTATAACTAGGGGTCCGCCCAAAGTTCCGCCAAAGTTGTTGAAGCGCAGCTCCCGCTCCTTAACCAGTTGTCCCGTGGAAGTAAGCGACGTAAACGGATTCCGAGCATTTGTGGCGTTATTCCGGACGAACTCGTAAATGTTCCCATGCAGGGAGTTCGTGCCCGACTTCAAAACAACGTTGAACACTCCCCCGCCGGTCCGGCCGTACTGGGCCGAAAACCCGTTGGTGACCACTTGGAATTCAGAGACGGCATCCGGGATGGGATTAATGACAAGTGTTTCACCCTGCCCGACCGCAGTATTGAGGGCTCCGTCGATATACCAAGCATTCGTCCCGCCTTGGCCCCCATTCACGGCTACTTGGCTTCCCTGGAGATGTGTGGGGTCTGGGAACGTCCCGTACTGACTGTTGAACCCAAAATTGCTCCCCGGTGGGCCTGCCGTGTTTGCAACTCCCGGTATGAGGTAAACAAGTTGCTGCAAGTCTCGACCCTGCAGTGGGATATCCTGCACCATGGTTGTATCAAGGGTCGTTGAGAAATTCGCGGATCCGCTCTCGACTAGGGGTGGTTTCGCTGTGACTTCAACGAGTTGGCGGGTCTCCCCCACCTTGAGTTGAGCGTCGGTCCGAAGCACTTGATTGGCGCCCAACACCAGATTGATGATGTCGAGTGAGGTGAATCCTTGCGCCTCGAAATGCACCGAATATCTTCCCGGGACCAGTTCCGCCGTCTGGTAGTAGCCAACATTGTTCGTCTTTGTGGGATACGACTCATTCCGATCGATCGAGATGACCGTTACCTTAACGCCGGGCACGATGGCCCCAGATTGATCCGTGACGATGCCCTCGACTACGCCACGGTCCAACTGACCCCGCAGAGGCGTGGCACAGAATATCATCAACGCAATTGCGAGGATCCAAGTGAAGCATTCAGTTCGTCTCATTTCACTCCCTCCCACCGCTTCGCGGCTATTCCCTTTTCTGTCAATTGATTTCGAGGTCGACTCCTCCACCCCACGAACGCTACTGTAAACGAACCCTACGTTCAATTTAATGCAAGCGCAGTTTACGTGTACCGCTTGACATGTCAAGGTGGCATTGGTAATCTGTTCCGCTAATGAAACACATTTAGGTAAGTGGTTGCGTTCGGGACGTTACTGGGGGTATTTTAGTCCAAAAGCTCAAGGACGGTCCGAAAAAATGAGCCATGCTGAACATGATCCTGCGCCATCAGTATTACGTGCCGTTACTATCCTCGACCTCTTGGCCCATTCCCGCCGAGGTCGGAGCCTCTCTGGAGTTAGCCGTTCCCTAAGTCTCCCCAAGAGTTCCACTTATCGTATTCTGACGGCCCTGATGGAGAGCGGCCACGTCGTTCGGGACACCCGCAATAAGAGCCTGAGGCTCGGCTTTAGAATCGTCAGCTTGGGGCGGGCGGCGCTCTGCGATTCCCTGCTCCGCGATGTAGCCCGACCGTTTGTTGTTTCTCTGATGCGAAACACCGGCCTCACCGTTCATCTTGGAGTGCTCGACAGCGGCCAGGCTGTAATTGTGGACAAAGAGGAGCCGTTAGGTCCGGGGAGAGTCGGAACGTGGGTAGGCCGGACTCTTGACGTCCACTCCACCGCCCTCGGCAAGGCACTTGTGTCATTTCTTCCCAATCACGAGTTGGAACTTGAATTCAAGGTGCGGGGGTTTATCAAGCATAACCAGAAAACAATCGTGACACGCGACAGATTAGAAGAGGCGATGAGGCAAGTGCGGGAGCTAGGATACTCCGTCGATGATGAGGAGGACGAGCTCGGAGTGCGATGCGTTGGGGTTCCTATCACGGACGGTCGCGGCAGCGTGATAGCCGCACTAAGCGCAGCTGGGACGACGGCGCAAATTCCGACTTATCAATTTCCATTTCTGGGCCAGACTTTGAAAATATATAGCGCCAGCATCTCTGCCTCTTTAGCGGCCCACACGGCTTAGTTTTGGACCAGTGTCGATGTCTAAAATCTTCGTAGCCCTCACTCAATTCGACTCTGACGGTATCCTCCTTCCCGCTAGCGACGCGGGGGGGGCCAAAAACTGTCCCTCTGATCCGCAATAAAAGTTCCGCGTTCTGAATCACCGTCTCGATCTCATGCCGCGAACCCCTCGAGTGAATATTCGTGATGCGTGCCATCCAAGATGGGCTTGGCAACAACACGGCACCTTTGGGAAATGCCATATAGCGAGGAGGGTTGCTGGGGCAAACCCACGGAGTGTCCCGGATCACCGGCCCGAAGCCCGAGTCAGGACGCTCCTTAGCCAATGACCGGCACTGCCATGGAGCTGCTCAAGCAGGCGATCGCGGAACTTGAGAAGCTCACACCCGATGAGCGCGAGAAAGCCAAGGCGCAGATCTATGAGGCCCTCACGGGCGAACCGTACGTTCCCGCGCCGCCCAAGTCGCCCGGGATCGACGCGTGACGGCAGGCGGGAGGGGAAAGTGGGAGCAGAGGGTTCCTGAAACCGTTTCTACTTACCCGAGGGTAGTGGGCTACTTTGAAATCCAGCCTTTTCGAATTCCGTCAGAAAGCAAACGCCGAGCATATTCTAGGAGCCTGTCGGAGATAGATTTTGGCTCCCCACAGATCAAGTCTCAAGATTTTGGGGAGGAGGGTGGGGTTGATTATTGACAATGGAGGAAAGGCTTGTAAGATGCGGTTATGGGC
>JBEKLF010000388.1:0-6567 GCA_050010335.1 Terriglobia bacterium | reverse complement strand
ACCCTACGACACAGCCGCCACCCGTCTCAACACGCCCCCATTCCTGCGCCCAATTCCCCTCGTCTCGCCGCTCCTGCCTCCCGCCAGCCTCGCGCCCTCCCCCACTGTCTGAATCGCAGAAACTTACTGGAAACTGACTTTTGATGATTCGCAGAATAGTGCTATACTGCGCCCCGAGGAAGATCCCCTCTTCCAATTGGAGCGCCGATATGAGCAAAAGATATTGTGCCCTCCCCACCATCGTACTCACAATAGCAGTCTTCCTCTCGCCTGGCGCGAAGGCAAGCACACTCAGGATAACAAGCAGCCCCCCAGGCGCCGCTGTGGAGATCGACGGCGTAGCTGTTGGTACTACGCCGTACGAAACCAAGCTGCCGGGTTGGTATTTCAATGGCCCTCATTGGGGGGCCTTCGCTCGATGTCTCAAACACCCGATTTCCGCCCGCATCTCTCTGCAAGGGTATACCTCGAAGGTTATAGAGCTGACATACGGACCCACGAACTACACCGACCTCAATGGAGACCGCGTTGCATGTGACGGCTACTATGTGCTGAAGACCGACCATTTCGACTTTCAACTTGAAAAGGCTTCAGACACCTTTACAGGGACGGTTGAGACTCGCTTGACTGGAACCGGCAGGCCAGAGCAGTCAGAGTTGCCAGTTGAAGAGATCGTCCAGCGGGCGACCCCCGCGGTTGTCTACCTGAGAGGTTCCCATGGCACCGGTACAGGTTTCTTCATCACAGCCAGCGGGATACTAGTAACCAACAAGCACGTGGTTGAGGGCGAGAGCGGACTCGTCGCCGTGCCTCGGGGCGGGCCACAGCTAGATGCTAGAGTTGTCGATGTCGAGCCGGACCTTGATATCGCGCTTCTGAAAGTGGACGGCACGGGATACCCACACCTCCTCTTGGCGGATGCGATGGGGGTGCGAGCGGGCCAAAACGTGATCGCGATCGGCAACCCTGGTGGTGCTTTGCCAAATACTGTAACGAAGGGCGTTGTCAGTGCAGTGGGCCGAAGAGACGACTTGGGGAACGGCACGTGGATTCAGACCGATGCGGCCATCAATCCAGGCAATAGCGGAGGCCCGTTGCTCAACGCATGGGGAGAAGTTATCGGCATAACCACACAGAAGCCGTTTCTCGCCCCAGACGGAAGGCCATTGCAGGGGATTGGGTTCGCTTTAAGCAGCGGTGAACTAATCACTGTTTTGCGCCGCTTCTATCCTGACGTTTCATCTCCTCTGCCTGCTGGCGCCGTAGGGAACCAGCAAGAGGGAACAGGAACGGTTAACATCTCATCGACGCCGGAAGGCGCTGACATTTATGTGGACGGCAAGTTCGTGGGCAACACGCCGTCGCTCGTTCAACTCGCGCTCGGCTCTCACAACGTCCACATTGAGGCGCAAGGGTGCAAGCCGTGGACACGCGTGCTCGATGTGACAGCAGGAAGTAAGGTCACCATCCAGGCCGTGTTGGCGGCCAACAAGTAATTGCTCGCTCGGCTTCAACCCACTTACCGTCGAACATCGGCACTCCGCCAGGGAGCAAAATCTCGTCCCCCATCTCAAGACGCGTTTCTGCGGAGCCTTCGGGGGACGGTACTCGGTGCCCCATCTTCTCCAACATTAGAAGCGAGCAGCGCGGACCTGTTTTGTAGGTCCGCGGCCCTTGTGCGCAGCCGGGGAGAAGAGCCATGCTTTTGTGACATTCATTTCAACCTCGGAGGTGCGCTGTGAACAACAATGACATAAAGGACATCCTGTCCAAGCTTGAAGAAATTCAGGCCAGCATCAAAACGCTGAAGAGCAGGATCGAGTCGATGCACAATGACATTCGGAGTTTACAGTCATCTATTTCTCGTCTTGGGGACTAGAGAACTCTCCAGTGTATTGATGAGATTAGCCTGGACGCGGCGCAGATAACATTCTCTGTTTCTTCTGCGGAAAGCGAGTATCGGGGACCTGTTCTGTAAGTCCGCGACCCTCTATTGCAATCGGTGAGCAAAGCCTTGCTCCCGCCGAGACGAAATCAATGCCGCGCTGCTCGATTAGCTTTGCGGCCGAATCGTCGCCGAATCCGTCCCGCACCATGTTGCTGACCTGCTCCTGGGTAAAGGGTTTTGCCGGGCCAGTGCCCGGCGTTGTAGCGCTGACCTTGAGGTCGGCATGCCGTAGCGGCGGCTTTACGCCGCCATGGCGAGGTAAACTCGCCGCTACACAAGCAGGTGCCGGGCTGAAGCCCGGCGCTACACTCTTCCGCTGCGCCCGGGCAGACGGGGCAAGGACCAACCCCATCGACAGAGCGAGAAAAGCCAGCGTTTTGGGGAATCTCATTACCACCTCGGGGGCTGTCGTGGACTGACAAAAATCGATGGGGAGATTCTACTCCAAACAGCGGGAATTGCCACCTTCGCCGCAGAGGCCCGGTGGCGCAGAGGAAAGGAGGTGTCGACTTTCCCGTGCCAGGTGCAAGTAGAACCCTGACACCTGATACCTGGCACCTGCTCCTTGCTGTCAATAGGGTCGCAGCACCGTAACTGCGGGCATAGGATAGTGCTTGATGTTGCGGGTGATGAGTGTGGCGCCGAGTTCGACGGCGGTCGAGGCGATCAAGGCATCGCCAAGTTCAGTTCCGTGACTTCGCCGATAGGTTCTCAGCATATTTCCGGCGGCGAGGGCAATTTCTTCCGATAGGGGAATTTTTCTGAGAGCCGACAATAGCGCGCCGGTAGCTCGCTCCTCGCCCTGCCTCATGCCCGCCCATAATTCGGTCACCGACACGACGGAAATGACGGGTGGCTCGGCTGCCGCTTGGTACCGGTCCAGGAAGGCGCGAGCCTCCGCACGACCGCGCAGGAAGTCGATCAGGATGTCGGTGTCCAGGAGATGAACGGCCACGAGTTTGTCAGTCCGATTGGTTCTTGAGACGTTTTCCGCGGCGTAAGGCGCGAACCATTGCCAAGCTTGACTTTTTCCGTCCCTTCCAGGACCCAAACGCCTTGTCCAGCGCGGCGCCGAAGTCCCCGGGGGTGGGGCGGTGGACGTATCGCTCCTCGATCGCCGTCCGGATCAAGGCGCTCGCCGTTTTCTTCTCCAGCCTGGACCATGCACGCAAATGACGCCGTTGCTCCGCGGTAAGGAAGATTTGAGTTCGTACCATGTTTCCCATGGTTTAACAATATACATCGTCTATACATCTATTCAAGGAGAATTTTGATCCTGGTTTCACCTCTCCCCCGCCGCATGTTCCTGCACTGGTGCACCGATAGCCTTCGAGCGAACGCAAGCCAACGGTTCGTTTAAGGTTATGACGGACCGGGTGGCCGAGCGATTGGATGCGGACATCATCCTGCCGGCATCCTCGGTGAAGCCGGAATACAAAGGGAAGACGCCGCTTCGCAAGTGGCTCACGGGGTTTCCGGGGTCCTGTCGTATTGGGCAGGGGAATGCGCAAGAACTTGTGTCGCGCTGTCGAGGAGAAAAGCACCCTGCCGGTGTAGGGATAGCGTTACCGCCGGTGAAGCAGATTTCCGGGTGGGGTAGGCGCGCGTAGCATGGAGGATTCCCCCCAGCCCTCCGGAATCGGTGTCCAATCGCGCGAGAAGAAATCGGTAGTGGTCAGACTGATCAGAATGGCGAGCCAGAGCAGCGCTGACAGCAGCACCACGCGCATCAATTGCGGGCTCCAGCGCAAGTGCATGAAGAAAAGAGCCACCAGCGTCGCCTTGCAGCAGGCAATGATGAGCGCCACGATGGTGTTCCATTGGCCCAAGTCAACGAACGCCATGCCCGTGGTCAGGGCGGTCATCGCCAGGAGCGCGCCGAAAATGAAGAAATAGATTTTCTTCGGAACAACGTGAACCTGCATTCAGTATCGTCCTCCAATTAAATACAGAAGCGGGAAGAGAAAAATCCAGATGATGTCCACGAAATGCCAGTAGAGGCCGGCGGTCTCAACGGCATTATATCGGTCCGGTCCGAAATGGCCTTTCCACGCCTGCACCAGCAACACGCCAAGAACTCCCACGCCCACCACCATGTGGAGCGCATGCACGCCCGTCATCATGAAGTAGAAACAGAAGAACAATTCCACGGATTTGGTGTCGAGTTTGCCATAGAGGAAATTCAAACCGGGCGCCAAGCCTTCCACGTAATCGTGCCGCCATTCGAGCGTCAGTTTGATGAGGACGAACGCCAGTCCCAGCGCGATCGTCAGAATCAGGAACGTCACGAGGGCATTCCTTTTTCCCATTTGCGCGGCGCGCACCGCCAGCGCCATGGTCAAGCTGCTGCCAATCAACACCGCGGTGTTGACGGCGCCAATGGTGACGTTCAGCATGTGGCTTCCCGCCTCGAAACCGGGCTGGTAGAGGTTGCGATAGATGGTGTAGCTCGCGAAGAGCCCGCCGAAGAACATCACCTCGGTAGCGAGAAAAACCCACATGCCGAGGCTGGCGGCCTCGTGCTGCTGCTCCAGATCCTCGAATTGGTGCGCCAGCGCGCTCGAGGCGTGACTGTCAGCCAACTTAAACCTCCTTTGCTCCATACGCGTAAGCTTCTTCCGTCACCACGGGCGTCTGCTCAAAGTTCTCGGTGGGAGGGGGCGAAGGCGTCTCCCACTCCAGGCCTTTGGCGCCCCAGGGATTCGGTCCCGCCACCGGCCCGTAACGCATCGACCAAATCAAATAAACCAGGGGAATGGCATAGCCCACCGCCAGGATCGACGCTCCTGCCGAGGACATGACATTCAACACCTGGAACTTCGGCGGATAGATCGCATACCGCCGGGGCATGCCGAGATATCCCAGCATGTATTGGGGGAAAAACGTAAGGTTAAAACCGATAAAGATGATCGCCGCGGCCAGGCGCGCCCACCCGTCGGGATAAAGCCGGCCAGTGATTTTGGGCCACCAGAAGTGAATGCCTCCCAGATAGCCCATCACCGCGCCGCCCACCATGATGTAATGAAAGTGGCCGACGACAAAGTAGGTGTCGTGGACGTGGGTGTCGATGGCGAGCGTCGCCAGGAAGAGGCCGGTCAACCCGCCCATGGTGAACAGGCCAATAAAGCCCAGGGCGTAAAGCATCGGCGCCTCGTAGGAAATAGAACCCTTATAGAGCGTGGCCGTCCAATTGAACACCTTGATGGCGGAAGGAATCGCCACCGCGAAGCTGAGCGCGGAGAAGATGATGCCGGCGTAGACCGATTGGCCGCTCACAAACATGTGGTGGCCCCAGACGACGAAGGAAACCGCCGCGATGGCCACGCTGGAAAACGCCACAAAACTGTAACCAAAGATGCGCTTTTTGGCGAAGCACGCTATCAATTCGCTGACCACGCCCATAGAGGGCAGAATCATGATGTACACGGCCGGGTGCGAGTAAAACCAGAACAGGTGCTGGAACAGAATCGGGTCGCCTCCCACGGCGGGATCGAAGATGCCGACGTGAAAGAGCCGCTCCAACGCGACCAGCACCAGGGTGATGGCCAGCACCGGGGTCCCCAGAATTTGGATGACGCTGGTGGCGTAGATCGCCCAGAGAAACAGCGGCATGCGGAACCAGGTCATGCCGGGGGCGCGCATCTTGTGGATGGTGACCACGAAATTCAGGCCGGTGAGAATCGATGAGAATCCCGCTATGAACACCCCCAGCGCCGCCGACATCACGTTGCTATTGAGGTAAGTTGTGCTCAACGGCGTGTAGAACGTCCAGCCCGTATCCACGCCACCCCAGATGACGGCGTACAGGCACAAGACGCCACCCACCATGTAGATGTACCAACTCAGCAGGTTCAGCTTGGGAAAAGCCAGGTCGCGGGCGCCGATCATCATGGGTACCAGGAAATTTCCCAGCACTGCGGGGATGGAAGGAATCATGAAGAAGAACACCATGATAATGCCGTGCATACTGAAGAGCTTGTTGTAGGCGCCCGGTTCGAATATGGCGCCATTGGGCTCAAGCAGGTGGATCCGAATCAACACCGCCGCGATGCCTCCCACCAGGAAGAAAAAGGTGATAGACGCCATGTAGAGAATCGCGATGCGCTTGTGGTCCGTCGTCAGCAGCCACGACTTGATGCCGTAATTGGCGTTCAGATAGTGCACGCGAGTATCAAAATCCCCTGCTGCTATAGCCATTATTTCGATGCCTTCCCTTCTTGCGGGCTTAAAGACTTGATGTACGCGATCAATTGCAGCAACTGTTCTTCCGTAACCTGCCCCTTGAAAGTGGGCATGATGGGCGTGTACCCTTCCACGATTTTCGCGGAGGGATAAAGGACCGATTCCCGCAGATAAGCGTCGTCCGCCACGACCGTCTTGCCGTCGCTCAGTTTTACCGGTTTGCCATAAATACCCGTCAGAGGAGGGCCCTTGCCGGTTCCGTGGCAAGTGATGCAGGCCAGTTGGTCGTAGAGCTTGGCGCCGGACTGGGCCATCGTTCCGCCGCGAATGCCCCCGCTCAACCACTGCTCGTATTCCGTGGGCTCCATCACGATCACTTCACCCCTCATCAGCGAGTGGTTGGTGCCGCAGTACTGGTCGCAGTACAGATCGAACCT
>JBEKLF010000387.1:0-6575 GCA_050010335.1 Terriglobia bacterium | reverse complement strand
TCCTCCGCCTGCACGTTGTAACCATACCGCCGGAGGGCGGCGCGGACACGCTCCCGGCGCTCGTCCACCACCGGACCATTGCAAAGCTTCTGGTTCTCTCGATTCGCGGCCAGTTGCTTCTCCGTCAACTGTTTCTTGATAAGTGCCATGGGAATCTCCAGAGGGCAGGTGTTAGGTGTTCGGTGTTAGGGGCGGAACGCGGGCTTGGGGCTGGGTTCGGAATTTGCCCCGGCACCTGAAACCTGACACCTGGCACCTGCCTTTTGATTTGCTTTACGCCGACCCCTTGAATAGGTCTGCGCCCTTTCAGCCAGTTCCGGCTGGCCTACAAATAAGTATATCCCTAGCTGTCGTGTTTGTCAAGTAAATTATGAGTATATATTCCAAGATATAATGACTATGACAAAATATCGGAAATGATTCCTGCCGGGAGGAGAAAATCCTTTGGGAGGGTGATTAATTGTCCGAACCCAGTCTTGCGTGCCAGCCCAGAAGCGGGCGGAAGACTGTAGCCCATGGCGCCAGCCGTGGGGAAATCGCCTCTCCCCATCCCGCCCGAGCCCCGGTAGGGCGATAGAAATCACGGCTAAAGGCAAGCGCGCAATAGGATTTTTCTCGGGCAGCAGGCGTTGCGACGTAAAACTGTCAGCACCGGGATAAAAGGGCGCCGAAATCATCAGTCTGAGGGGAGCCAGGTCTTGAGAGCCTCATCGGCGGGGACACGGTAAAACTCTATAGGAGTCCCTACAGATTTCAAGGAAGTGGGTCACTCCGAATTGAATCGCAAACCACGGGTTCATAAATAACGCGACCAGCAAGAACGGATTTTGGACGTGTACCTGGGAGCGGCCTGTATCCGACAAGGCGACTTATCATCAGGGTGAATCGGAGGATTAGACGAGCGCGAGGAAGGTACAAATCGGTGGAGGCAATGCTCTAGAACGCGAATTCCGCGACCAGACGCGTCAAGTCATCAGGTTGCGCTTGCACGTCCGCAGACCCTTGGCGCAGATAAACTATGCCGTCCACTATGTAGAGCGGGGCCTCACCCCCGCGCCACGGAAATCTTCGCGATCAAAATGCCGCGCACCTGCTCGAACGCAACCTGGACCGGCGGAGTTGGTTTTATGCGGTTGCGGGCAAGCTGGTGGATTCGCCTTTCCAAAGCATCCTTCCTCTTGAAGTCGAGTGCCAACCCCTTGGCGCGGCCGGCATCGTCGAACCGGATGCGGTTCCGCTTGCAAGGAGAGCGCTTTTGCGCTTAGACTCCATCTCATGGGGGATCATCTGATATCCATTTCGCCAGACATCATGGGAGGCGTCCCGGTCTTCGCCGGTTCCCGCGTCCCCGTCCAAACCCTCTTCGAGTACCTGGAGGCCGGGGACACAATTGATGATTTCCTGGCGGGCTTTCCCACCGTGACGCGCCAGCAAGTGGTGGTGTTATTGGAGACCGCGAAAGGCAAAGTCCTCGCCGAGGTCAAGTGAAGAACCCGGACTCCTCAGCGGGTCTTCCACTCCGCGTAGGCGCTACACCGCGGCGATTATAGACTTCGTGCGCGCCGACGCCAGCTTCATGTCCCGTGCCGGGACTCCGGATGAAAAGCCGCAGAGGAGGACAGGACGGCGTCCACCTCTGCACTACCTGCGGGCTACCCGCTCGAGGCAACCCCTCCAATGAAGATTCCTAAGACAGGACGCAACGACCCGTGCCCATGCGGGAGCGGAAAAAAGTTCAAGAAGTGCTGCGCTTTGGGGTCCCACGCATTGGACCGTGAAATCGACGAAGCTGGAGCGCTCCTTCTCGAACAGGGCGAGAAGGCCTTAACGCAGTCCATCCAGAGATTAGAGGAACTGCTACACAGGCCAGAACTGACTTCGACCCAACGGCTGAACCTTAAAATGCACTTGGCCCAAGCCCACCAGTACCGTGGTGAACACAAGGCTGCAATCAATCTCTTGGAATCGACAGCGCTTGAAACGGGATCCAAACCGGGATGTACAACTACTCCCTACTTGGAAAGTCTTAGGGCCACTTCCCTCTGTGCATTAGGTGAATTGGATGAGGCCTGCGCAGTCTTCGAGCATGTGCTTGACGAGCTTGGACGGGCCGATGCCGGTCCCAAAGAGCGTGCACTGGTTTCACTGGAGGCAGGGAAGGCATTCAAATCAAATGGCAATACTCAGCGGGCAAAGGAATGCTGGCAGTACGCTCTGACGGTCCTGGAAAAAGAGCCAGAAGAAATCATCCACTTCGCAAGGGTCAAGGCGAATCTTGGCCTTATTCTTTTGGACTCGTGTAATCAGAGCGAACAGGAGGAGGGTGTCAGGGCCATTGAACACTCCTCAGATGTGAAACTGCGTCTGGGCGACCTGGAAGGTCTAGCCAATAACTCCTGTAATCTCGGGCTCTATTATTGGAAGAACAAAAGATATCAGCGTGCAATAACGTGTCTAAGAAGAGATCTGTTTCTCAGCCGGAAGGTTGGGAACCTACGCTCAGTTGCAACGAGCCTAATGAACCTCGCTGGGCTCTACACGGAATTAAGGCAATTCACGCCGGCCAGAAACCTGCTGCGCGAGGGACAGGACATAGGGTTTGCCCTAGATGATGCACGATTGGTTAAAATTGCAGATCACAACCTTGACAGGGTCGAGAAGGCAGGCAGAGATGCTGGAGGGAAGGGGGAACGGGTCGGGCCAGCTGCAAACTGTGCCTGCGGAAGCGGGACAGAGTACCAACATTGCTGTGGCAGAGCAGATTTCGAACCCATTGAATTTGGATTTCAGTTTGAAGGCGTATCGGAAGACCTTAATCATATTATCGAAGCGGCCAGAAGGAAGGGAGTCGAACCATCAAGATTAGACTTTATTCTCAGAGACACCCCCCAATCTTCCGTCAGGCAAGCATGGTCCAGACTTCACGTCCACGACGGTTGGATGGAAATGTCCGAGCTTCCAGACATGGCAAACTGCCATCTTTCGACGGCGAGAACCCTTGCTGGCGAGGCCAAGTCTGAACCCGATAACGTTGCAAAGCCCCTCGCCTGTGTCATCCTTTCAGCGTGTGCACTAGAGGCGTTCGTTAATTAAGTGGCCTTTTTCCTGAAACAGACGACCGAGTTCTATGAGGGGAAATTCCACGACCTCCCAGCCGAGGTGGCCCTGGATGCTACCGCATTCCAACGGACCACCAACTTGATCGAGAAATGGGACATACTGAGTACAGCCCTTTGCGGCACCAGCCTGCGGACAGAAAGCGCTCTTTGGAAGCAATTCGAAGACATGATATCGATCCGAAACGAATTGGTTCATTTCAAGGTTACGGATTACGAACAAGTAATTCCGCCCCCGCGAACAAGCCACGTACTGATACGACTCCTTCCGCCCTCAGTTGAGATCAGGGATGTTCCTCATGCTTGGCCGACCCGCATTTTAACGCCCTCGTTTGCCAATTGGTGCGTGTCCGTTTGCGAATCCATGATCACGCGTTTCAAGGAAAAGTATAATGCCGCTAGAACGGCCAAATCTAAATGCAGGTAGCAGATAGGTGCGCAGTCATAGACGCAGCGCACTGCCCTCCAGCTTTCCACAGGACTAACGAAGGATGTAGCGCGGACCGCCGCCTTTGCGGTCCGCGTCTCTTACGTTCGGACCGCGATCACCTTGCCGCACGATAATAACTATCGAGGTTGCGGCTGAAGTGCCGCGGACCACAAAGGGGGTGGTCCGCGCTACGGGCTTTGGCGCTACGCGGACGCGCGTCGAATCGCGCCATGTCACGCCCGCGGCGGCGGGGGAGAAAAGGGTACCTGAGGCCCTTTTCCCCGCCCCTACTGAATCACCTGCTTCCTTATGTTGCGTTATCCAGTCGTGTCCAGACTGGCTTATCGGTCCACGGACGAGTCGTCAACAGGTCCTGCAGCGTGGGAACGCCCTCAAAGTCCGGTCGGAATTGCTCAAGGTACTGAGCTAGCGCAATTGCAATCATATTGGAGGGGACGGCAAGCGTGATGTTATCAGCACCCTTGACTACACCTTCGTGCATTCCGAGAGCAACGGGGGAGTCCGCTCTGAAAACAGGAGAGCCACTGTTGCCACCTTGCGTGAGGATGTCAGTCGAGAAACCGTGTGGAAAAGGACATGGGAACGGAAAAATGCTGCTGATAATGCCGTGCTTGACAAACGGCATAATTTGAGTGACCTTGTCGAAAACCTCGAGAGGCTTCGTCCCAAGGGGGAATCCTGCAATTGCGACCTCCATCCCCGTTTTCCATGAGTTCTCAGCCGATGCAAGTTGCAGGGCAGGAACTTCCCCCACATTGAGCTGAACGAACGCGACATCCGGCAACGGTTCCCCAAAATAGGGCGTGCTTGAGACGAAGTTACTCACGACCGCCCCGCCCTTAATGTCCACAAACAACATGGGCATCGAGTGTCCGCCCGATTCCTCCCTAACCCCGCTGGTCATAATCGCTCTTGCCGCATGCTTCCCATCCCTTGGATCGATCGGCAACTCAAGAATGGCCTCCACCACGTGACGATTCGTTGCGACTATGCCACGGCTGTCAACAACGAATCCAGTTCCTAGAATGGAAGGTAGAATCGGGTCTTTGCCGGGCTGCTCAATCTTTATCGTGGAAGCGAATCCCACAATCGAAAGATGCACGATCTCGAATGTTTCTATCAATGACATAAACCTGATCCTCCTTTCGAGGATTGGCATACGGTGCAAATTGTCTTGAATGCTGGCGCTTATACACCGAGAGCGTCGTGGCAAGTCTATAACGGCAGGCCCGCTCTCTCATGTCCGCGGCCCTTGGGTTTGTCTCCGCTATGCGTGCACGCAGCGGATCTCGCCAGATCACGCCCACGGATGCGGCCTCAAACGCGGCCGAAAAGCCGCGGCCCTTGGAGCGCAGGTCCGCGCTCGGTTGCTCCTGTTAGGCCAAAACTGGTGCCAGTGCCGGCATCTGATCCCACGTCCGCCCTTCGAGTTCGCGTCCAGCTTTCTTCTTTCTCGTTCCTCCCCACTGCTTAAAGAAAAACGGAACGCAGGCATCCAGGCATTGGTCGCGGATTTCCGTAACCCAGGCCGGATCGATGGGGCGGGCGCCGGGGCCGGATTCGCCGCCCACGATGACCCAATCGATTCCTTCAAGATTCAGGCCGGGCAGCGGCCCGAGGAGCGGTTCTAGGGAGAGGAACTTGACCATGGCGCCGGTTTGGCGAAGGTTGTCGATGCGTGGCGCATATTGAAGCGTCTCCACGCTAACGCCCATCCAGATGTGTGGACGCCAGGGAAGTTCTGAGGAAAGTTCCAAGAGTCGATCCGACCTTTTGGTGAGAATTTGGAAGACATGCCAGTCGGCGCGGCGCATCACATCAAAGGTCCTGGCGATGAATTCCACCGGCACGTCTTTGTGGAACAAATCGCTCATGGAGTTCACAAAGATGGTCTGCGGCTTCTTCCACTTTAGCGGCATTTCCAGAGCGTTCTCGTGAAGGGTAAGGTCGAAGCCATTCGTATAGTTCGGTTGGCGCATGGCTTTCAGGCGCAGCGCCATCCGCTCGGCGTAGCAATGCTTGCACCCCGGGCTGATCTTCGTGCAGCCCGTTAGCGGGTTCCACGTGGATTCCGTCCACTCAATTGACGAATTCGCAGCCATGATCTAGACGCCTGGTGCAGCAGAACCCCACCGGTTCCGCCCTCATGAGAATAGATGACGTTGTCCGTGGGGATCGATTAGCTTGATTTTTCGCCAAAAGTCATTGCCTCTGCGATGCTTGCTGGCAAACAGAAGGTAATAAAGCAACGAATTCCGGTCCGTTCTTACTGGAATCCGGTCACCGTCAACCGCGAGGTACCCCAAGGATTTCAAGTTAGCCAGATACTCCTTGGCTATTTCCGTGCACAGCGCATTAAATGATGTTGGTCTCTGCCGGGAGTCTTCCTGCCATCGGGCGCTGCCCATGAAGCGGTTGAGTGCATTTCTCTCTTTCTGCGTGTATCGGTGGAGATTCATCAGAATCCCCATGCCCTCGGGGAAATTTATGATGAGGTCGATTTTGCGACTGTCGGCAAGCTTGCGGATGGTCTCAAAAGCAACCTGAGAGACCCCTGTCGGATCAATGAACGCCAGTCCCAAGCTGGAAGGTGGCAGCTTGATGTTCTCGATCTCATCGTTACAATCTCCCTGAATGATATCCACATCTTTCTCAGGGGCACGGGCTTTGACTCTTGCCGCCAAAGCTCGGCAGGATTTCTTGTCGGCCTCAACAAAGAAGTACTTCGCAAAATTGAATTTGAGAGCGATTAGGGGGGAACCATCGATTTCCTCTTTGGTCTCCCGAATCTGGCATTTCCCCGGCCCCGCAAACAGGTCCACGTAGTAGAGTTTGCCTGCCCACTTTTTATTCATGCCGACAGAGAAGATATCGAAATAGTGTTCGAGATATACATCCGCGCATAATTAAAGGGACATAGGTTGCCCCTGTATGGCATACTTCTCGCCGGAGGAGTAGCCATGGTTCCTCGCCTGCTGCGGTTGCATCCCTTGACCTATCGCCGGTTG
>JBEKLF010000386.1:0-6625 GCA_050010335.1 Terriglobia bacterium | reverse complement strand
ACGAAAGCCAGCAGCATAGCCGGCCGGACCCATAACGGAAATAATTTCAGGTGCGAAGTACGGACAGGCATGGGCAATCCCTCCGCAAATGAGGTTTCCAGGGCGCTTAAACCCGACATGCCGCCCATTATAGACCGCCCACCTGCGTCCGCCAAGCGGCCTTCCACACCTGAATCCCGCCGACCGCAACTTGCAGTGAAACGAGCGAACTGATCCCTCCGCAAACAACCGGGTGGATAACTCCCGAGTGCGATTATCCGGGAACGACCACCTCGTTGCTCCAACCGAAATCCCGGGTGTAACCCATCCTCCCGACACCTATGTACACATAGCCGTTCTCACCGGCCTGAGGGGTCTGAACCGGGATCGAATATTCGAAAACGATTCCCTCTTACTGGGCGAAGCGGCGGAAAAAGCTGTTAGGCTTCCACTCCGGGCGCTGATCGCCGTCGGCGATACGCCATGCCAATTTTTCGAGGATTGCGTTAAATTGCGCGGCTGCCACAAGGTCAACGGGCTAGTTCACGTCATCCGAGGGCGCGTGGTAGCTGTCGCTATACCAGGCTTTGAAGATTTTTTCCTCCGGCGTCCCGGCAATGTACCCGAACTTGAACGCCAGCGCCGGAACTCCTTTTTTGATGAAGCTGTACTGATCGCTGCGGATGAAACGGTTGTGCTCCGGTTCCTTATCCGCCTGCACTTGCACGCCTGCTTGTTCGGCTGCCGCGCGAACGTCGTCGCCCAGGGTGGATTCAGCGAGACCCTGCACTTCGAGAAATCTTAGCGGGAAGACCGGGAGGTACATGTCCATATTAATGTCGGCAACGAAGGAGCCGGACACGGTGGGATGCGCAGCGAAGTACTGAGAGCCAAGTTCGCCCTTTTCCTCGCCCGTGACGGAAAGGAAGAGAATCGAGCGCTTCGGCTGTGCTCCCGAATCGTTCATCGCACGGGCAATTTCAATCAGGGTGCGTCGCCTGAGGCATCGTCCATCGCACCATTGTAGATGCGATCGCCGTTGACGGGCTCGCCGATTCCGAGATGGTCCAGATGCGCGCTGACGACGACGTATTCTTTCTTAAGTTTCGGATCGCTGCCCGGAAAAACACCCACTACGTTCTCCGATTTCGCCTCCGAGCGGGTCATTCCGACCCGCGCACGGATCTTCGCACTGAGGGGAAAGTGCGGCAACGGCTGATCCGCATTGACCCCTGCGAGAACCTCCGCGAAGGCGTGGCCGCTCCCAGCGAAGAGGATCTCGGCACGCGCCGGGTTCACGAGGATGCTCACGGGGAGGGGAGGGGGAACATCGTGGCCAGGATCGCGCAATTCCATGCGCGGCTGGAAACGCGACGCGGCAATCCGCGACCAGGGGACCTCCGCGCTCTTGGGTTTGGGGATGGCAATCGTACCGATGACGCCTGACTTCAGAAGCGCCTTTCGGCGCTCTTCACTGGATTGATAGTGCGCTTTGATCGGGCCGGCCATGGCTGTGGGACCACCCGTAACGAAGACCACGATTTTGCCCTTCAGGTCCTGGCCTGCCAAGTCATCGTAGTTCCGTTCGGGAACCGTGAGTCCGTAGCCAACGAACACCGCGCTGGCTTCCACAATCTCCGCGGCGTGCGAGTTGACGCCGAGAATGGCATCGTCACCCAGCTTTACCGGCTCAACTTTGCCGTCGCGCACCAAATCGAGAGAGCAGCGAGTTTCGTCAATCCTCACAACGTCGAAATCCATGGGTTGCCGGTAGCCCTCAACGCCCGCGGGCTCGAAACCCACGGCACGAAACTGCGCGGCCATGTAGTCGGCGGCTTTCTCGAAACCCCTGCTGCCGGTGTCCCGGCCTTCCAGGCTGTCGTCCGCAAGAAACTCCAGGGGGATTCGTTCCCGCGGTATCGCTATCGGCAGAAACCCAATTGACTTAAATCAGAATTCTGCCTTGAAATGGCCTTAGTGAGGAAGCGATATCATGCCCGAATGTAGAAAAGCGACGCACTCCGCCGCCGCCCCTGGCGCCCCGGACCTCACTATCCTCAAGAGGCGGGTTCCGATATGCAGATAGGTGCGCGGGTCCGGCCGGCGCTCAGGGGGTCATCCGAAGAGGCCGCCGAGGTTCACCACCACGACCGCCGCCAGGATGAAAGCGACGGCCGCGAACAGGAACGTTCGGGTGCGGCGGCTGGAGCCTTTCCACTCTCCCGACATCAGTCCGAAGGCATTGGCAAAGAGGATGCTCCCGGCGACGAACATCATGTAACCGATCGAGGTTCCATCGGCGCCCACAAAAGTGGTTGCGATCCCATAGCTCAGGACCGAGGTAATCCACAGCAGGCCCATGGCAACGCCCAGCGCGGCCTCGCGCGGCCAGCCGCCGCGGGTGAACAGACTGGCCGTTCGATTCTTCACCAGCAGGTAGACACAGTAGACCAGGTTGGGGATGAATCCGGCTCCCAGGACCAGCGGCCACACCGCATACGTTGAGGTCAAGGACCCGGCGCCATGGCGCAGGCTGGCGCGAATCACGTCGCCGGCAAACGCGAATCCCAGGTTGTAACTTGAGCCGAAAATTCCGGTAAAGAGGCACAAGGCTAGCCCCGTGGCGAAACTATTTTGGGGCGGCGAGGACACCATGTCGGGGATGGCCTGTTCTTTCTCCCGCCGACGGCCCGCGATGGCGTAGAAGACTAGGCCCACGATGAGAACCGGAATGCTGAGGAGCAGCATCAGTCCCCGCGGACGGAACAATTCCTCGGGATGAAAGGCGAGCATGGGGACGAGTGACCCCGAAAGGCTGGCTAGGCCCGACACGACGGCGAAGGTCAGGGCGACGCCGACCATGCGCAAACTGATTCCGAAAGTCACCTGCGCAAAACCCCAGAGCAAGCCGAAAACCAGGGGCAGGAATAGCCCGCGCGGCGTTACCCCGGCATAAACCTGCAAGAGCCCGGGCACCCGTGCTAAGGCCAAGGCCCAGGGCACGACGAAGATTCCGACCACAGAGAAAACCAGCCAGAGATTCTCCCACTTCCAGGTTCGAGAGTGCTTCATCGGCAGCGCGAACCCGGCGTTCATGGCGCCGCTGATGAGAATTACGGACATGCCAAACCAGAAATGATTGTTCATTTTCACCATTCAGCCACGGAACCGTCAGGGTGGAAGACCATCGGTTCGAGGATCTCTGGTTCAAAGGGGTGCTTCCGCGCTTCGGCTTCATCGATCTCTCTACCTCACCCAACTCCTCCTGAACCTCCCCGGATGGCCCGCCCGCGACCTCGACGCCTGGCTCCCCGACCACTGGAAACTGCGCCACACCGCAAGCGTGGCCACCCTCAACCGTCAGGATTGAGCCACCCCTCTCGACAACCTTACCTCCCCGCTCCAGAGTAGGCCCTGTGTTTCACAGAGCGCTCACCAAGAAACCGGACGTACGACCACCAGCGTTTGCCCTGCGCAGCCCAGTCGGGGATTTGCGCGAAGGCAGCCCCACCCACAAAAGCTAGTAAAAGGTAACCGAGCAGCCAGTTCCGTTGTCTCACGTGTGAATCTCTCCGATCTTCTGGCTCAATGGGTGCAACGCACCCCGCGGGCGGATCGGCCCGCCCTAACGCGATTATCGATTCGCATCCCTTCGAGCCCGGAATCCAATATGCATGCCCTCGACGTGACGGCCCCACGTCGCATCACGAGGCCGCCGAATTCAGGGTTACCTTACCGTCGATGGACGGGCTGGGTAAAGGCCCCGTTACCGGCCGAATCCCAGATGGCAAAGCGAATCCATTTTTTATCCGTGGGGTCAAAGGGGATCGTAAAGCGATGGCTGCCGAAGGGCGCGAGTTCTGTTTCCGCCACAATTTTGTGGTCTACGGTCGTGCCGTCGCTCCAGACCAGCTCCACAAATTCCAGGGGGAAGGTCCATTCCGCGTCTGCCGTGAAGGTCCTCTTCGTGCCCGTGCCCTCGATGGCGTAATTCCGCAAGAGAACTTCGCCGGTGCTCACATAGAAATCGCCCGCGCGCATGGCGCGGAGAATCGGACTCCAGTCCTCGTCGAAGCCCGGAAGGCGCGCAAGCTTGACGTAGTTCACGATCAGTTGGGGATAGGTCTCGTCGTCAGGGTATTTCAAATACGTGTCACCCTCGGCGATCATGTATTTCGGGCCGGCCCAGTTGTTCATATCGTCCAGCACGCCGAAGCAGCGCTTCTGGCAAATTCGCGGCTCGGATTGATCAACCGGCAACGATTGGTAGGAGGCGCCCAAGAATCGGTCGCTTTTAAAGTGATCCCGATCACGCACCGCATCGGGGTAACCCGCGGAGCCTTTCGTCCGGGGATGCGTTTGCCACATCAAACCCTGTTCGTCTTGAAGTAATTGCAACTCGTCCGCCGCCGAACCCGTGTGGTACACCTTGCCGTACTTGGTATCCTGCTCCGTGAAAGGCTGGCCGGATTCTCGCACGCGGCTCCAGTAGACGGGCTTGGGGAATACGAACGTGTAATGCCCGCCCAGTGTGCCGTCAGGCTCCTCGCCCGGCATGATGAGGAAGGTACGATCGGAAAAGCGGCGGCAGCCGTCAAAGTAGTCCTTCTGCTCACGGAATCGAATGGGCCCAGGGTCCTTGACGTGCCCGTCGCCGTGGAAATCGGACATCATCGCGATGTTAATGCCCAGCCCGCGGAACACCGGTACAAAGCCCGGCTGGAGATCGAGGGTGCCTGCGTCTTCCAGCATTTCGGTGAAGCGCGTGTGAAAATGGCTAACCGCAACCTGGTACCCGGGCAGGGGCTTAAAGGTGTCGTTGTGGGTGAAGGCCAAAACTTTGCGCTGCGTGGTGCGGCTATCGTCGGCGCTCAAGTAATAATAAACCGGCATCCTCTGCCAGGTTCCCGGCGGTGCGTTATAGAGCGCAAAGTTTCCCAGATTGCCACGCGATTCCGAGACCCGCCGCTGCCACTCGTTGTCCGAAACTCCAAACGGCCGGTTGTGATCCGCAAATAATCCGCGTTGGTACTTTCGTGTCCAGCTTTCAAGCTGCGAACCTCTCGAGTCTATATTCGTGATGCAAGCCACCCAGGATCGGCTTTGCAAGGACACTGTAATTTGGGGGAATGCGATACTGCGAGGGTGCCTCCTGTGGCAAACCCCGGGGAGGATCCGGGATCCCCGGCCCCAAGCTAGAGTGAGGACGGCCTCTGTTGTAATGGTCGACCCACTGTTTGACAGTTCGCTGCAGGTGCTTCTCGTTCAGCGGAATCAAATAGTCAAGGCATTCGCGCCGGATGCTGCCCACTAACCTTTCACAATAGGCATTCGCTTGGGGCGCTCGGAACGGCGTCTTCAAAATCCTAACGCCCACCGCTTTCAGGCTTGAGTCCAACTCCCGTGAGTAAATGCGGTCGCGGTCGTGGATCAGATAGCGATAGGGTTCCTCTCCGGAGATCACATTCCGAAACTGCTGAAGCGTCCATTCTGCTGTGGGATGGGCGGTGACATTGATGTGAATGATTCGGCGGCATCCCACTTCCATGATCACGAAGACGTACAGCACCCGGAACCTGGCGGTTACAGCGATGAAGAAATCGCAGGCCAGCATGGCTTGGGCGTGATTGCGGACAAACGTCATCCAGCGTTGCGACGAGAGCCCCTGCTGTGGTCCTGGGAGACAAGGAGGGGGCAGATAGCGTCTGATCGTCCGAGGTGAAACCCGAATCCCCAACTTGAGCAGGAGTTCCGCTGCGATTCGCTCCTCACCCCAAGTCACATTGCTTGCTCCCATGTTCGCGATCAGCTTTTGCAGGCCGGCGGGAATTCGTGGTCGGCCTCGGGCTTTCGACTTCCACCTCCAAAACAGTCGAAAGCCTTTCCGGTGCCAGCGGATCAAGGTGTCGGGCTTAACGACGGTCAGAGCTTCCCGCCATGCAAACAGTCTGGAAAGCAACACCAGAGTCAACTTGGCAGATGCCTTCGCCCGACGAGGGTTGACCCTGCGCTCAAGGTACAAAGCCAATTGCTTGCGGAGGAAGAGATTCTCAGCGGCCAAAGCCCACCGAGCCCGCAGGCTGACGCTGATGAAGCTCAGGGTGTCCCGCAAAAGATCGAACATGGTCAGCAGCACGTTGGACAGAATGTCGAGTTTTGGCATCAACGGCATGATCGCATACCCCGGACCTTGTCGTCACTTAAGGAAGTGAATCCGGGCGTACGGAATTATTGCGGACAGGAGACCGATGGTCCCATCTCCGGTGCGGAATCTCTTTGTGGGTTGGGTTTTAAACAGAGTTGGGTTTTTGGGGCTGCCTTGGCCTGTCCGGGACTCCAGCGTTGATGCCAGGGGCATTCTTGCGCGATTGTGGCCCATTTGGCTGAACAGTACTCAACATTTATTAAATTGTGAGTAATTTTCAGTATTTCGGTCTCCTCGGAGCCCGTCGAAGATAGATTTAACTGCACTTAGAATCAACAACTTATAAAGAATATACTGCTTGTAAGTTATTGATTCTTCGTCAGTAGTGTCCCAATGTTTATGGGGCCGTTCCCGTAAGTACAAGTTAAGCTACAAGTTGGCGCAAAGATGAGCAAAATCGATTTAAATTCAGGTATACCTTTTAGCCATTCCGACAGCGAT
>JBEKLF010000385.1:0-6655 GCA_050010335.1 Terriglobia bacterium | reverse complement strand
GCCCATAACCGCATCTTACAAGCCTTTCCTCCATTGTCAATAATCAACCCCACCCTCCTCCCCAAAATCTTGAGACTTGATCTGTGGGGAGCCAAAATCTATCTCCGACAGGCTCCTAGAGATTCCCTTTGCGAATTTCACCTTCGACTTGGTAGTTTGCTCGTTTGCGGTCGGTCACATTTTCGACTTGCAAGGCGTGGTCTCCGAGGTGGGGCGTGTGGCGGCCGCACGCGCCGACGTCTTCGTGAGCGACCTCCACCCCGATGCGTATGGGCATGGTTGGCAGACGGGATTTCGCGACAGCCTTGGCGCCGTTCAAATTGCAACGTGGTCTCGGTCTGACAAGCAGTTCCTCGCCCCTTGGGTTTCCGCCGGATTTGCTTGCGTCCAATGGGTGGAATGCCAATTCAGCGAGCCTGAGCGAAAAGTGTTTGCGCAGGCGGGCAAGGCCGGGGAGTTCGAGGATTTCCGTCAGGTTCCGGCGGTGTTGATGTGTCATTTTCGGCGGTTGCACCGCTGATCCATCTCGCCGCGCTCGGGAGAAAACTCGATGTGTGCCAGCGCCGTCATTTCCAAACCCCGGCCGCAATCAGTTGCATAGATCAGGTTCCTCGAGTCCGACTCCCACATCGGCGAGATCGCGTTGCAATCAGCCTTTACCAACGGGCGGCTGAAACCGAAAGTTCGGTTCGTCACGCACAAGTGCCAGGTCCCTCGCTCGCAGCGCGAATAGGTAATCCACTGGCCGTCCGGTGAAAATGCGGGGTATCTCGCCGGCCCCGCGATCAGTATCTGTGTCGACAGTCCCGAAGTTATATCGACGGAGTACAGTTCGGGTTGGCCCCTCGGTGCGGCAACGAAGATAATGCGCCGGTCACCGGGCTCGAACGCTCCTTCCCAGACATCGTAGGAATCCTCAACCATCTTACGTTCTTCACCGGCCAGCGAGTTAACGTTTCGCTCAAGCTCCTTGATCCAAAGCTCACCTCTCCCGTGCTTTTCGCGGACGAATGCCAACATCTTGCCGTCGGGCGATACGCTTGGTTGCTCGCCGTTCGCGACTTCGATTGAGGAGGTTGGACCGCCGACGCCATTGAGGTTAGAGAATCGCACGATGTTGGACACCGGTCCAGCAAGTTCAACCCAGACGTCAGTGAGGGCGGGAGCCGACGTCGGGTGGAATTCGTCCTCCGCCGGGGGTAGGGATGCGAGTTGACTACGCGACCAACGCCACGTCTCAAAGCTCTCACCGGTGCCGGGCATTCTGGTGAAGTAAAGTCCCTTCGCGCCGGCGGTCGGTTCGCCCTGCAAAAGCGAACCCGGCAGGGTGAAAAGCCGGCGGGAGTAATTGCCGAACTGGTTCCGCAGATGGTGAAATGCCTGGAGCGCTCCCATCGCCGCCAAGAGAAGGAAGGCAGCGCCAAATGCCAATGTCTCACGACGGTGCGTGCGCAACCTATCGCGCACGATTGGATAGCCATGAATGACCCCGTAAAGATAAAAGGCCAGCGCCAGTTGCAGGTAGACTCGTGGCGAGGCCAGAAGCATGTGCCAGCCGTCGGCATTCCCGGGTGCCAAACCCATCCAAGGAGAGCAAATCATTCCGTACAATCCAACCAGAATGCAAGCTTCCCAGCGGCGGCCGGTTGCCAGGAGCGCGTCGAGCCCCAGCGCGGCGGCCAGGATGAGGATGCAGAGGTGGTACGAAGTGGGCCCGGTTGAAAGCGCGATGAGCATGGCCGTGTACGCCGCCCACTCGAGGTTCTCATGCTCGCGTCGGACTGCTCCCGGGATCAGGAGCCATATGGCGGGAACGAAAATCAACGTCTGGCACAACGGCTGCACGAGCGCATAAACTGCTGGGGCATGAACGAGAGGATCAGGATTCAACTCCGGCTCCCGGATGAAAGCGCGGTGCAAGAGCGCGGTGAGGGAATTCCATCCGGGCGCGTAAGGGTCGATGTTTTCTCCACGGCCCATCTGCGGCAGAATTTGACTAAGGTAAATCCGGTGGACCTCCCACCCAAAGAGATGGACTGACAACCCCGCAAGAATAACCAAACCTGCCACTAACCCAGCAAGGGCCCGCCACTGATTTTTGCGGAGGAAGAACACCACGAAAAGGGCAGGATAAAGCTTCAGGGCAGCAGCGAGGGCTATCGAGATCCCGCCTGCGACGGGCTGTTTACGTTTCATGAGCCAGACAGTTGCGGCAAGCAACAAGAACACCACCAAGTGCATCTGACCGTAGAGAAAGCTCTTCGCGAGGGGTTCGACGGCGAGGAACATTACAATGAGAATCCGCCGCCATCCCAGTTGAGTAATTTGTGACAGGATCAGCGCACTCAGCGCGAGCAGGCCAGCATTGATCACCAACCAAACGCGTTTGGCCGTAAGCGGTGGCAGTCCCGCCAGAGGAACAATCGGCAGCGCCGACAGAAGTGTGTCGGGAACAAACCCTACCACGCACGGGCCAATGCCCGCGTGGTCCTTCTGGCGCTGAAACCAGGTGAAGTCGTAGACGCGAAGAAGTGACGACCCTTCCCGGTAAAGTCGGGCAGCAACATAGTAATTGCGAAAGTCGGTATTCAAGCTCTTCCACGCGGGAATGAAACCGCGAAAGAGAAAAAGGCCCAAGAGGAAAGCCAAAAGCAAGTATTCGGCCCAGAATGAATGGGCACGTGCCACGTCAGTTCCATCCGGAATCGCCTTCAGGCTCACACCTGGCGCTATGTCAACAAGAGAGTAAGGGCGTTTTTCTCGTGAGTCCGGCATGGCGACCCTTGGCAACAATTCAGAATTCCCGAGTGAGAAGCCTACTGCTGGGTTCGATCTGCGAATGCGCCTCCGCGATCGTTACTGGTTATTTCGCCTCTCCCTTTTGGCTCTCAAGGAATGCAGTTAGAGCGCTGAGCTGTTCATCCGTGAGATTCTTGAAGGAAGGCATGATCGAACCCGGAACGTACGCCGGAGGGTTTTTGAAATGGCCGATTAACCATTCGGCGGAGCGGCCGCGGGTTCCCTCGACCGTCAAGCCCGGCCCCACTTTGGTTCCTTCGCCATCAAGCTGGTGGCAAGTGAAACAACCCTCTTGGCGATAGAGCGTCCTGCCGTAAGCGATCAATTGCCCCGGCGTTTTTTGGGGGGTGGCCGGCTGGACGGAATTCTTGGCTACAGCGCCGTTCAGGCTCGGTAGGCGCCGTATGAAGATAATCAGCTTCCAGGTGTCATCCGGACTTATTGCCGCTTTCCAGGATGCCATCCCGGTCATGCGCACGCCGTTCTGAATGACCCAAAACATTTCAGAGTCGTTCCAGTGCTGGACGTGCGGGGACGTTAAATCCATGGCGGGCGGATACATACCCTGCCCCAGGGTTGTCTGGCCGTGGCCATCGTTGCCGTGACAAATGGTGCAGGACTGCTCATAGATCTGTTGGCCTTGACTTACGGTTTGCGGGTCGCTGGAGAGAGGGTTCTTCAGCTTCTCAGTCTCCATGGGGATTACCAGATCCTTCGCCACATTCGCTAAGGCCGTTTCGACGCTTGACGGTTTCTTGTGTGCTGAACACCCAAACGCCAGGAAGGCAAGCACGATAAGAACGCCAGCGCCCAAAAAGCGTGAGCCCCTCCTCTCCCGCGGTTCGATACTGGCGATCTGCTCCAGCTCTTTGGTTAGCACACCCGGGCGACGGTCCTTTCGTTGAATAACTCATGCGTTCTCAAAGGAAGCCCTTTCGACGCAACTGTGAGCTGAGTTATCCCGCTCGCCTGACACTAGCATGGCGGCCAGAGGGGGCGTGTCAGCGCCCTGTGGTGAATTTGTAAATTTTCTTGATTTTAACGGAGAGGCGCAATCTTGAAATGAAGCGCGACTTTAAGGGTTACGATTCGCCAGCCTGGATGGTGCGTTTTATGGGGAGGATCACTTTGAAAGTGGTGCCGGATTTGCCGGTGGTCTCAACCATCACCTTCCCGTCGTGATCCCGAACGATTTTTTGGACGACCGCAAGTCCCAGCCCCGTCCCGTCCTCCTTACCGTAAGTCACGAACGGTTGGAAGACATCTTCCCGGATGGATTCGGGGATTCCGCGACCGTTATCCGTCATCGAAATCTCGACATAATTGTCTACTCCCCGCGCCCTGATTTGGACTTTTCCGGACTCGGCGGGGACGGCCTCACAGGCGTTTTGCAGCAGGTTGTGAAAAGCCCGATCAAGCTTCTTGAAATCAAACCAACCGTCGGTCACACCATCGTGTTCCACCGTGATTTGGATGCCTTTGAACTCCGGGCGAAGCCGGACCGCGGTCAGCGTGTGTTTCAGGGCTTCCGCCACATTTCCATGGGTGAGGTGAAGGCCCTCCTGCCCCTTGGAGAACTCCAGGAGTGAGGAGATCAATTCCGCCATCCTGTTTACGGATGACCGAATCTCTTCGTACATGGCTTTCCTCTGGCCGATCTCAAGATTGTCCTCCGATTGGAACTCGGAGTAAGCGAGAATCGTTGTCAAGGGATGGCGAAGATCGTGGGAAATCGTGCTGGCCATGCGGCCGATCGTGGCCAAACGCTCGGCGTGCAGCAGATCCTGCTGGCTTTTTTGCAGGGTCTGCCTCATCCCATCGAATGCCGTCGTAAGTTCGGCCACTTCATCGCGGCTGCGGACGTGCAGCGGAAATGCGAAGTCCCCTTTCTCCAGGGCGCGGACGCCGGAAACGAGATTGGCGAGCGGCCGCGTGAAAGTATATGAGATCAGAAAAATCAGCCAACTCCCGGCGAGCACGGCAACCAGCCCCACGCCCAGCAGCAAACGGTTCAGTTCTTGCAGGAACTGTGTCTCGGCGTCATAAGATTTCAAAACGGTCAGGGTTACAGGCGGGCTTCCCGTGGGAGCCAATTCCAGCGAGGTCGCAAGAAAAACCTCTCTGCCCAACTCCAGTTCCTCGGAGTTCAAGGATTCACGGGTGGTCGTTAAGTTCGTACGAGCCGCCAACTCCTCTTGCTGATTGGGCAGCAGCGTGCTCACAACAATCTCCCCCCCATAGCGGAAGGCCACCTGGCAGGAGGCGACGCGCGCTACGGCATCGGCCACATTCTTATCGACTTCGAATCCTACCGCCAGGACTCCCAGGGCGACATTATCGCGCGCCGCACCAAAATAGATGGGCTGGAGGAATACCGCGTAAAGATGCCCTCCTCCGTACCACCAGTCACGGTTCTGCTCCTTGTGCAGCGTTCCCGTTAATGAGACCTGAGCGGCGTCCTGGGTGAAACCAGCCGCCGAGGTGTGCAGGGCCATGATTTTTCCGGTGGGATCGGCGAGGAGAAACAGGTCGCTGCCGGCGAGCTGCCAGAGATCGGCCGAAGCGTCCTGAATCGTGGGCGCATGATGGGTGGTCATCAGCGCGCGGAGATTCGGCAAATCCGCCAGCAGCGCCGCGGATTGCGCCAGCCCGCGCTCACGTTGCGACTCAAACTGCTGGAAGGTTATTACCGAATTGCGGAGCGCTTCCTGGATATCCCGCCGCGCGTGATTCCTCAGGTAGGTCTGAACGATGAACAGGACCGTGATGGTAAGCACGGTGGTGGTGAAGATGAGGGAGAGAAGAAACTTGGTTCGCAGGCGAATCTTGGCCATGACCCTATCATTTTCTCAGCCCCGCGCCGCCCGGGCATGCCCTTCGCACAGGCGGCGCGGTCAGCCTGCCTAAGGCACAAACTTGTAACCGGCTCCGTGGACCGTCTTGAAATGGGTCGGATTTAGAGGATCGTCTTCGAGCTTCTGCCGCAGTTTCATAATGTGATTATCCACGGTGCGAGTGGAGGGATAGCAGTTGTATCCCCAAACCTCGTTCAGTAACTCGTCGCGGGAGATGACACGCTCAGGGTTTCCCACAAAGTATTTCAGGACCTTGAATTCCTGGGGAGTGAGGGCCATTGCCTCGCCTTTGCGGGTCAATTCCATTTTGGCAAAGTCGACCGCCACATCGTCGAAAGCATAATTATCCGCGACCTTGGGTCCTCGAACCCGGCGTAGCACCGCGTGCACGCGGGCGATGAGTTCCTTGGGGCTGTAAGGCTTGGTAATGTAATCATCCGCGCCCAGCTCAAGCAGCAAGACTTTGTCCACCTCGTCGTCCGAGGCGCTCAAAATGATGATGGGAAGACTCGGCGCTTCGTTCTTGATGGTGCGGCAAACTTCCCGGCCGTGGACCTTGGGAAGTGTGAGGTCAAGGACCACAAGCACCGGAGGGGACGCGCGAAAAGCCTCCAGTCCGGCAGCGCCGTCAGAAGCGAAATCCGGGGAATACCCCTCCGCCTCAAATGCATGGGTCAGGGGTTTGTATAACGTACGATCGTCTTCACTGATGAGGATCTTTTCCATAGAGCCTCAGGAATCGGAACAGGATTAAGAAATCGCGCCACCCGTAACCGTTGCCTCGTTGGACCCGCCCACGGTTGCCTGTTCTTCCTATTCATTCTGCGCGTGCAAAGAGACTAACACAACATTTACAAACTCACTACACCTGCTTGACTTCGCCTGCGATTCAGACAGTGGGGGAGGGCGCGAGGCTGGCGGGAGGCAGGAGCGGCGAGACGAGGGGAATTGGGCGCAGGAATGGGGGCGTGTTGAGACGGGTGGCGGCTGTGTCGTAGGGT
>JBEKLF010000384.1:0-6661 GCA_050010335.1 Terriglobia bacterium | reverse complement strand
GGTCGAGGTGGTCCTTTGCGTCTGGCGCCGGTTGGCATGAGGAGGAAGTACTGGCGGCCCTACGGAATTCAGAGAATCAGGTCCACTTCGCTTGATGTGTGCAGGCTTGCCGAAAGCTCACGTCAATAGGGGACGAACCGCGGACTTAGCGAACAGGTCCGGGCCGGTCCTCTCCCCGAAACCCCGTCTGCTGACGGACTAGGGCATTGAAGCCTCGCCTTATGACTTTGACGTGCGCGCATTGGTTTTCCTTTTCGGCTCCGCCGAGCTGCCCTACCCCTTCACGCCTTTTTCGCCCTGACCCCCAGAACCGGAAGGAAGGAAAGAATCCCCCTTGACATTCGCACTCTGTCTGCACAATATATGGCTATGTCATATATGGCATCGCAGGTTCTCGATCGGGAGTTGAAGAAAGGCAGTGCGGAGCTGTTGATCCTTTCCCTGGTGGAAGCCCGGCCACGGCACGGCTACGAAATCAGCAAGTTGATTGAGCAGCGCTCGGACGGCGCGGTCCGCTTCCACGTGGCGTCGCTTTACCCACTACTCTATCGGCTGGAGAAGCGCGGTTGGGTTGAAGGCCGCTGGGTGGAGAAAGCCGGACAGCGTCGGCGGCGCTATTACCGCTTGACCGCGGAGGGGCGGAAAGTCCTGGCATCACAGCGCAAGGGCTGGCAAGTATTCGCCGCCGCCATCAACCGCATCGCGGGAGTCGAACATGCCTGATTGGAAGGAAGAAATCACCCAGCAGCTTGCCGGCTTGAATTTGCCGCCCGCGCGCGAGGCGGAAATCATTGAGGAAGTCGCGCAGCACTTGGACGATCGGTTCCGCGAGTTGGTGGCGGGCGGAATGGCGGAGGACGAGGCCCGCCGCGTGGTGCTCGAAGAGCTCAGCGATGAGGATCTACTGTCGCGCAGTCTGCGACGAGTCGAGCAAGAAGTGAATAAGGAGCCCATTGTCCCGGGCGGTGGAGGGACAAACAACCTTCTGGCAAGCATCTGGCAGGACGTGCGCTACGGTTTGCGGATCATGGCGCAGAACCGGGGGGTTACGGGCGTGGCGGTGCTGACGCTGGCGCTGGGAATCGGCGCAAGTACGGCGATTTTCACCGTGGTGAATGCCGTACTCTTGCGACCCTTGCCATTCGCAAATCCTTCTCGTCTTGTGGCACTGCACGAGGGCATCCCGAAGATGGGCTACCCGAAGATGGGTTTTTCGCCCCCGGACCTTGCCGTCTTTGCTCGCGAGCAGAAATCGTTTAGTGCAATTGGCGCCTTCCGGAATGAACATGTTGATATTTCCGGCCAGGGTGAGCCGGAGCGCGTGGTGGCCGCGCGTGTTTCCGCCCCATTGTTCCCGATGTTGGGCGCGGAACCAATGCTCGGCAGGACCTTTGCGCCGGAAGAAGACGCGGCCGGGCATAACGTGGCCGTTCTCAGCTATGGGCTGTGGCAGCGCCGGTATGGAGGCGATGCCGGCATCATCGGCCAGACCATCGAACTTGACCGCCAACCCTATTCCGTCGTCGGCATCATGAAGCGGAATTTCGAGTTCCCCCTAACTGGGCCGCCGGACAATGGCTCCCCCGCCGATCTCTGGGTGCCGATGGCCTTTACGCCCGCGGAACTCCAGGATTGGGGCGGGTCGTACTTGACCAGCGTGGTGGGACGGTTGCGGCCCGGCGTCACATTGGGGGAGGCCCGCAGTGAAGCCCAGTCCCTCTCGCGGGTAATCGTCGCGAATTATCCTCCGGCTCTCACGAATGCATTTCGTGGCGCACTCGAACTCAATATCAACGCGTCTCCCTTACAGGAAGACGTCGCTGGCTCAGTGCGCACCCTGCTCCTCGTTTTGATGGCCGCCGTGGCTTTTGTCTTGTTGATTGCCTGCGCGAACGTTGCAGCTCTGCTGATATCGCGAGCTGCCACGCGACAAAAAGAGATCGCTGTTCGCATTGCACTCGGGGCTACGCGGCTGCGTTTAGTTCGCCAGGTGCTAACCGAAAGCCTCCTCCTGGCGCTCGGTGGAGGCGCACCCGGATTCGCTCTTGCTTTCTGGAGCAAGGATGTCATCCTCGCCCTCGTGCCGGGGAGTGTCCCTCTACCGCACCAGGTGCCGCTCAGTGGAGATGTGCTCGCCTTCGCGCTCGCCACATCTTTCCTGGCAGCTCTTTTGTTCGGGCTCGTTCCGGCGTTTCAGGTATCGGCTCTCGTGGTGCAGCGTCCTTTGCAAGAGGGCGGGCGGGGCGGGACGCCCGGCAGGTCACACCATCGTCTCCAGAGATTTTTCGCGGCAGGCGAATTTGCCTTGGCGCTCATTCTGCTCGTCGGGGCAGGCCTCCTGATTCGTAGTTTCGGCAAGCTCCTCGAGACGCGCCCCGGCTTCCGTCCGGATCATGTGCTCACCCTCAATATTCCCCTTCCTCGCCAAGCCTATCCCCACGCAGGCCGGGTACAGGATTTTTACAAACAATTGCTCGAACGAGTTTCCAATTTGCCGGGCGTGCAAACTGCCGGGATCTCGAACGATTTACCTCTCCATGCCAGCGAGATGGTTTCGGTCACTGTCGAGGGGCGGGCGGAATCTGAAGGCATGACCCCGCAGGCAATCTGCCAGTCCTGGGTGTTGGGTAACTACTTTGAAACCATGGGCATACCACTGGTGCAGGGCCGGTGGTTCACGCCGGAGGACCGCCTGGAAACTCAGCCCGTAGCCATCGTGAGTTTGTCTATGGCCCGGAATTTCTGGCCGCGACAGGAGGTTATTGGGAAACGCATCCGCTGGGGGGTCGGGGCCCCGTGGCAGACGATCGTGGGCATCGTCGGCGACGTCAGCCAAGGGCCATTCAACACCCCTTTGGCGCCGCACGTTTACAGGCCGTTCATCCAATTGCCCGGCCCTTTCCTCGAAGAAGACCCCTTTAGCGACTGGCACGCGATGAATCTTGCCGTGCGCACCCACGCCGACCCGGCTTCGCTAACTTCTGCCGTGCTTGAACAAGTTCATTCGCTCGACCCTGATCTGGCCGCCGCCAGCATTCAGACGATGACGCAAGTGATCAGTTCCTCAATGGCTGGGTCGGAGTTCAACACAATTCTGCTCGGGGCGTTTGCAAGCCTGGCACTCCTCCTCGCGGCAATCGGAGTTTATGGCGTCCTATCGTACGCTGTCGCGCAGCAGAGGCATGAGATCGGCATCCGCATGGCATTGGGAGCAGAGAAGCGGGATGTGCTCTCGATGGTGGTGGGACAGGGGCTGAAAGTAGCGGCAATGGGCGTGGGGATCGGTACCGTTGGCGCGCTGGGGTTGACTCGCCTGCTTTCGAGCCTGCTTTATGATGTGAAAGCAACAGACCCGCTGACCTTTATCGGGGCTTCTCTCTTGCTGATCGCCGTGGCGGTGCTCGCCAGCTACATCCCCGCGCGCCGCGCGACGAAAGTGGATCCCATGGTGGCACTGAGATACGAGTGATGTCGGTGACACAGGCACTCCTGCCTGTGCCCAGGGTTATTGCATGCCGTTCACGGGGCACAGGCAAGAGTGCCTGTGTCACCAGGGAGATTTAGAATGCCTGATTGGAACCAGGAGATTACCAGGCGCCTCGCCCTGCTGAAGCTGGCCCCGACCCGGGAGGCTGAGATCGTGGAGGAAGTCGCGCAGCACTTGGACGACCGCTACCGCGAACTGCTAGCGGGCGGAACGGCAGAGGATGAGGCCCGCCGCGTGGCGATTGAAGAGCTGAGCGGCGAGGACCCGCTGGCCCGCAGCCTGCATCGGATCGAACAAGAAGCTAAGGAAGAGCTCATTGTTCCGGGCGGGAGCGGGGGAGACAACTCACTCGTGAGTATCTGGCGGGACCTACGCTACGGCGCACGCCAGATGCGACGCAATCCCGGCTTCGCCACTGTTGCCGTGCTTTCGCTCGCTCTCGGAATCGGAGCAAACGCGCTGGTCTTCAGCGTGGTCAACGCGTTGGTACTCCGGCCACTGCCCGTCGAGCGGCCGGAGCAATTGGCCTTCCTTGAGAACAAGCGTTACGGTCCCGCTCAATCTTTCCCCAACTACAAAGACCTCCGCGACCGCAACCGGACGTTTGTGGGGCTTGTCGGGTACCGGATCACTCCCATGGAATTGGAGATGGGGACGGGCGCGAACCGCATCTGGGGATATCTCGCCACCGGCAATTATTTTGACGTGCTGGGCATCAAGCCCGCCTTGGGCCGCGTGTTTCATCAAAGTGACGACTTGCAGCCGGGAGCAAGCCCCTACGCCGTGCTGAGCTATAACACCTGGCAGTCGCGATTCGGCGCTGACCGCAATATTGCCGGCAAAACGGTTCGGATCAACCGCCTGTCCTTCACGGTGCTGGGAGTAGCGCCGCGCGACTTTCATGGCACCGAGCTCTTCTACTGGCCGGAGGTCTGGGTCCCCATCATGATGGAACCTCAGATCGAGGTGGGGAATCCTTGGCTCGATACCCGGAGCACCTGGAACACCTGGGTGGTCGGGCGGCTGAAACCCGGTGTTTCACCAGCGCAAGCAGAAGCCAATCTGAACACCCTTGCGGCGGAAATGGCCCGCGAACATCCGGCGGAAAACGATGGCCTCTCGTTCATGCTGGCCAAGCCCGGCATGGTGGGTGACCTGATCGGTAACCCCGCGAAAGCCTTCACGCTCGGGGTACTGGGCCTTGCGGCTTTGGTGCTCCTCGCAGCTTGCGCCAATCTGGCAAGCCTGCTCACCGTGCGAGCCACCGATCGCCAGCGCGAGTTGGCCATCCGGCTGGCCATGGGCGCCGGCCGTGGCCGCTTGATCCGCCAGGTGCTGACGGAAGCGATGATGCTGTCCGCGGCCGGAGGGGCTGCCGGTTTCGCGCTGGCCGTGCTTCTCTCTCGCGCCCTGAGCCAGTGGCGGGCGCCGATGGACTTTCCCGTGCAGTTCAACGTCGACCCTGATTGGCGGGTTTTCTGCTTCGCCTGGACGGCGTCAATCATTGCCGGTGTTCTTTTCGCATCCGTACCGGCCTGGCGCGCTTCGAAAACTGACCCTAACGCTGCCCTAAAAGGAACCGCCGCAGCGTGGGGCCCGAGGCGCCTAGCCTTCCGGGATGTGCTGGTGGTCGTGCAGGTTGCGGTTTGCTTCGTACTGGTTTCCGGATGTCTGCTGTCCCTGCGCGGGCTCCAGCAGGCGCTCAGGATGCGGTTGGGCTTTGAACCTCAGCACGTCTCGGTGGCGGCGTTTGAGCTGGGCTTGGCAGGGTATTCCGAGGAACGCGGCCGGGCCTTTCAGCAGCGCGCTTTGGAGGCTGTCCAACAACTGCCCGGTGTAGAATCAGCCGCTTATTCCAATTCCCTGCCGCTAAGTATCGACCAATCTCATACCGGTGTTTTTCCCGCGGACACTGAGAACCTTCGGCCCTCCGACCGGATTGGCGTAACCTTTTACGAAGTATCGCCAGGATTTTTCGCAACGCTGGGGACGAGGCTGCTGGCAGGCCGTGATTTCAGTTGGCATGACAACCCCCAATCGCCGCAGGTGGCGATTGTCAACGTCGCTTTCGGCAAGCGCGTCCTGCACACGGAGAACCCGGTAGGCGGCCGCTTTCGTCACGGCGCCGTGAACGGCGACCTGGTCGAAGTGATTGGGGTCGTCGAAGACGGTAAGTACGGGAGCCTTACCGAGTCAGCGGCGCCCGTTGTTTTCTGGCCAATTTTGCAGCGCTATAACACGACCACCACCATCGAGGCGAAGTCCTCCCTGCCCGCGACGGAGATGCTCGGCGAGATTCGACGGGCGATTGCAGCGCTCGATCCAGAGTTGCCGCTCTACGGCGTCGGAAGCCTCACGCAAATGCTTGGTTTCGCGTTTTTCCCGACCCACGCGGCGGCCGTCGCATTGAGCGCCTTTGGTATTCTGGCCCTCATGCTGGCGGCAACGGGCATCTACGGACTCGTGGCTTACGCGGTTTCACGACGGGTGCGGGAGATTGGCATCCGCATGGCGCTCGGCGCGCGCCCCGCCCAAGTGCTTCGCCTGGTGCTGGGCAAGATGATGGCATTGCTCGCTCTGGGATCGGCTCTCGGGCTCGGACTGGCTTTGGTGGCGGGGCAAGTGCTGGCAAGTGTCGTGTACGAGGCTTCACCGCGCGACCCTTTGGTGCTGGTCGGGGTGTTGGGGCTCATGTCTTTCCTGGGCCTCTTAGCGTCTTGGTTACCTGCCCGCCGAGCCTTGTGCATTGAGCCCAAGACCGCTCTGCACTATGAGTAATCAATGGTTCTTCGTGCCACGGCGGAGGTCGAACATGCCTGATTGGAAGGAAGAAATCACCCAACAGCTTGCAGGATTGAAGTTGTCGGCGACGCGTGAGGCAGAAATCGTTGAGGAAGTTGCACAGCACATCGACGATCGCTACCGCGAGTTGCTGGCGGGTGGCGCAACGGAAGCAGAAGCTCGTCGGATAGCGCTGGAAGAGATCAGCGCGGAAAACCTTCTTGCCAAAGGCTTGGATACAGTCGAACACCAGGTGGCGCACGACCCCGTCGTTCTAGGAGCCTGTCGGAGATAGATTTTGGCTCCCCACAGATCAAGTCTCAAGATTTTGGGGAGGAGGGTGGGGTTGATTATTGACAATGGAGGAAAGGCTTGTAAGATGCGGTTATGGGC
>JBEKLF010000383.1:0-6745 GCA_050010335.1 Terriglobia bacterium | reverse complement strand
TGCGCGGCGGTGAGCATGATTTTGGCATCTCCTATCCGGTAAGGCGGGTTGAGGAGGGCGCGGCACAACCACCGCCGGGCATCGGCCCGCAAGGGTTGGAGGAAGACGCTTTTGGGAGATTGTGGCGTGGCGGTGTAGCCGTAGCGCGTGCGGCGGAACCCTCGCGTGCTCCCCACATACACCCAGTTGGCGGCCCGATACACCGTCCCCCGAAAACGTTGCGGGTCAACAAAGGTTTCCAGGAGCAGCACGCTATGACCGAAGGTGGCTTGCCAATCGCGCCCCAGACGCCTTTGGCAGAGCGACAGAACCCGCGACCCCAGGTTGGGAACATGCCCGTCGGGCAGGATGAGAAAGCGGCTGTTGTTGACCACCAACTTCAAGCGGCTATAGCGCTGGCGAACGTTCCAACCGATCCAGCGATCGCGTGCGGCGCACTTCAGAGCGGAGGCCGAAAAGCTCAGCAGGGCCACCCATTCCTCGCGCCAGGTAGCGACATACCACAGCGTCTCGCTGATCTTCGGCAGTGCACCCAGGTAGTGATACTGCTGCATCAACTCCTGGTAACGGGACTCTTCGGAGGAACCAATCGGCCGGACAACGACCTCGCCAAGGTCCAAGCAGCACCCCCCCAGCGCAGTACAACCCCGACTCTCCGCCTGCTCCATCGGGGAAAGATACCGCATCGCGACTCGGTTGTTCAGAAGAAGTTACAAATATCTAAGGCTTATTGCACTTGGAGGATTGAACAAATTCACCCTGCCGCCCGCATAGCCCCGCTTGACGCCACGCCTCGCATGCTCTTGTCGGATGGGCCCAAAACTCCTCCGATCCAGCCGCGAACGCCGGCGCGTGTCCGTCGGGAAGGGATCTTGTTTCCCCGTTGCCCTGTCGACGGGAGCTTGTCGTCCGCAAAAATTCGGGACGGGCTAAGATGTAAGGGTTACACCCCAGCTGCCTGAACCGTCATTGGATTCCCCTTTCCTCGTCTGTTTAGCGCCGGCAACCTCTATAGATCCAATGTGAACAGAGCTTTTGCCAGCAACATCCGCGGGGCGATCTTTCTCTTAGCGCAGGAGAGTCTTAGGTATCGACACCCTCCGCAACTCTCCGCAACTGCCTTGACAGCCATCCGGGCATTACATACAGTGGGCGCTCAACCACGATTTCAACGTGGAAGTGCTTACAATCCAACGGAGAGAGGAAGAGCAGAAAATATGATGACAAAATCTCAGATCGTCGCGCATTTGGCCGAGAAGGTGGGGATCCCAAAGAAGACTGCCGCCGCGGTGCTCGAAGAACTGGCCACTCTGGCCACGAAGGAAGCCAAGAGCTGCGGGCAGTTTGTGGTTCCCGGGCTGGGCAAGGCGGTGAAGGCAAACCGCAAGGCTCGCATGGGCCGCAATCCCCAGACAGGTCAAGCCATCAAGATTCCCGCCAAGACGGTGGTGAAATTCCGCCTGGCGAAGGCGTTCAAAGACGCGGTGGTACCTCCCAAAAAGAAATAGCCTCCGTCGAGGCCGACTTTCCTCAAGGGACAGAAGTTATAGAAGCCCGGTCTTCCGGGCGCAACACGTGTGTCAATATGGCGAACGGCAGGGATGAATATGGAGATCCTCAAGGGCTATTGCGCCAAGGTTCGCGGCCAGCAGAAATGGCAAGATGCCGAATTGCACGATGAACTGTTTGCCTTGTTCAAATTAGCCTGGCTGGAGAACGCGAGGCTCCTGGCCAGACGAGAGGGCCAGAATTACTACTTTCTGGCATCCTTCCTCGGCGAGGAGGAAGCGGCTAGCTTCACGGAGAACTTCGCCTGCCGTAAGCCGACCGCCCCCTGGCTAAGACCTTTTGAGGCAGTGGACGAAAGAGGATTTGTTCCTTGGGGTCAGGTTGTCCCGAAGGACATTGTAGACCACCTGACGGCTCGGCTCGCTGCCGACGAAGATCTAGAGGATGCGAGTATCGCTTCCATGATTGAGCGCGACAGCGAAGATTCTGATGGAGATTATCTTTTTACCCTCCCCAAGGAAACCAAGGAAAGGTGGCTGGAGCGAAAGCAACAACAGGAAAAGAAGAAAGTATAGAGGTGAGCAAGCTTGTAAGGCGACCAGATCACCTAAAGAACTAAAACCGCTCGGCGGCACGGGAGCGCAGTGATGCACACGGATCGACTGTGATGATGGTAATGCGTGCAACGCTGGCTGGAGGTCAGAACTCGCGACGTCGGCCGGCCGTGCTGTTTTTGACAGATGAGATGCTCCGCCGCAGCTTGGCTGGAGGCATGAGCTACAGGCACATAGCGGGCAGTCGCGATGGAAGTAGAGTCGTCGTACGACCAGAAGTCCATATCAATTACGGTGCACTCGTAATCCCCGCCGGCGTGGCGATGGTCCTGCGCCGAAGCCTACCCAAGCAGCGCGGATTCCCACTCCCAGGCGATGGTCGGGCGTGAACGACTATTTCGGCATGGGTGTAGCGCAACAAATGCCCGCCTGCGGGCTGGCGATTGACCGCGTGCGTTTGCCATCAAATCATAGTCATCGTGGCAGAGTATTACATGCGCCTGGAGACTGCCGCTCGCATGTGGGAGCTACTCGCACCCGAGGGGGAAGCGCGCCTGGCTTCAGAAGTAAAGCCTCAGCTATCGCCCCCAGAGCACCTTTGGCCTTTCGCATCAGGCGACCGAGCTCAGAAATCGTGGAGAAGAATCTCGTTCGCTCGACGGCAGACCTCGACGCCGTAGTCCACCCACACTCCCTGTCCCCAATACCGGTAGCAGCTCGTTTGCGAGGCCATCAGATGAAACAAGGCGTTGCGGTAGCGGTGCTCGTGGGTGGACACACCGGGCTTGAGCACCTTCTCAAAAAACAGAGAGCTCAGCCGCTCCATCGGGCCTAGCAGAGCGTCGTAGCCCCGCACCCACGAGATGTTATTGGTCCAGCTTCCTCCTTCGACGTGAAAACGGGAATCCTCTTTACGAAGCTCCTCGATGACTCGAGCTAACCTATCCGGTCCCTGGCCTGGTTCGAATCGATCCCAGATTCGTTTTTGAAAAACGGGTTGCAGGCTTGGCAGGTCTTCATCTCTGATGCCCATGGCGAATAGGTTTTCCAGGTACTCGGTCACATTCATAAGCGGGGTGCCGGAGCCGGAGCTCTCGCGCACGACGTCCATGTACTTGGGCGGAAACTCGTTCATCATGACGCCGCCATTTTCGCCGTCGGCGATTTGAGTCACCAGGGGCGGCATCGACTTCCCTCCCAGATCCCAGCGAGACAGCCCCTTCGCCTCGTAGTAGGGCTGCATCTGGGCGACCAGCTTGGTATCACTGCCTTGAGTCTTGATGACGGCCAGGATCACCGCCGTCTGGCCCTCGGAATTCCTGCAGATCAGCCGGTGGGGCAGGTGCCTGCGCTCGGGACCTCTACCGTCGGGCTGCTCGACCGAATGCTCCTGGACCAGCACCCAGCGGTAACCACACTCTCGCAGTGTTTTGACGAATTCGTAGGCAACGTCGGGATGGTTGGGCAACGCCATCTCGGCCGGTGAGAACCCCCGCACTCGGCCCAGAGCCTCGAGCCCGAAAATCGCTGCAAAGTGGTGTTGCCAGGCCTTGACGTGCAGACGAAAGTCCTGGACGGGCGTGGAGGGTGCAACGGCATGTCCCCAGGCGTTGCCCAGCCATTCGACCGCCCGCCAGTACGCGGGCTCGCAGGTAATCCTTCGCAGGCTGTGGAAGACGTCATCAAGCCCCATTTGCCGCAGACCGTGAAGCAGCGTGCCGGAGTAATCGAGCATGACGCGCGGCTCCTTGCCTTCGCCAAGGAGTTGCGGGATGAACTCGCCCATCCGCTTGTAGCACCAGTGGAAAACCGAAGCGTTATGGTTGTCACCGATGGCCGGATTGTCCATCATGTACTTCAGATTGCTGATAATCGCGGCCGTGTGGAGATCCCCGCCGCCCGCCGGGATCAAGGGCTGATGCATGTGCAGAGCGATGGCGGCTGCACTGCGGATCTGGCCGAAGTCGGCGCCCTTCCCGTTTGGGGACACTCGTCGATCGCCGCTCGAACTCATCGTTTGTTCGATCAGGCGCTCCGAGCCGCAGAGGTTCGGCAAGTCCTCAATGTACTCAGGCAGTGTTTCCATAATTCTCCTGCAGATGCCGGGCGGTCACGCATTCGGGTCATTTGTGCCGGATGTGCTCGTAGATGTTCACGTAATCGTGACCCGGATGATTCCGGGAGTAGTCGTGCCGCATCCAGCAAGCGTGTAGGTCAACACAAGGCCAATTACGTATGCAGCGAAATCACCAAGGCGATCCTGGAGCAGTATCCCCAAGGGACACCCAGGAACCGGCTGGACAGAGCCTTGTTGACGAAGAGTTCGCCGGCGACCAAGACCCCACCCGGAATCACTGGCGAAATCACTTCCAAAGCACGGGGGTACGGAATGCGGAACGCTTTACGGAAACTGATCCTGCCTACCGTGCGAAAACCCTGTGATTTTGCCACTTTCCGGATCGACAGCTCCTGTACTCGCCGAACCAACGACTTGCGGGGCTGATTTCGAATACCCTTTTGGCAAGCCTCTAACTTCCAAACCGAGAGGTCGCCGCAGTCTGATCGTCAGGGAAGCGGCAACAGCCCTGGATCTCCCATCATCTCCAAGAGTTGGCACTTGGCAAAGTCGAGAGCGGGCAGAGATTTCATGGCCTTCACGGAAAATCCTAATGCCTGCGCCAATGGTTCGAGAAGGAGTTTGAATTCGCCACTACTCACATGAACCTCAAGGGGCAGTGCGCAGGCGCTCTCGATCGCCCGGAGGATCACGCGCATGAGTACGTCCCCCGTGGAAGGTCCAGGCGAACTCACTTCTGGCGGGTAAGCGAACCCACTCTGGGCGTCAATGGCTAGGCCCATGCGCAAACAAGCGCTGCGCTGATTCTTCTCGCCGATCATCCCGGCCCCATAGAAGTGATCGACCTCGAGCACTCCCTGGAATGGATACCTGCTGTCTCGGATGCGGTGGATGCGAGCCTCATCTAAAGTGGCGAAATTCGGTATGGGCAGGGGGAAGCTGGGTGCGTCCACCAGGTGTATCTCGTATTTCGCCTCATTCCCCTCCTCTGCTCGGCGTGACAGCAGGGGATAAACGCTGTCCTTTTCCCAGAAATCGAGAGCCGGCTTCGCCTTGCGAATGTCGCAGATCGCGATCAAGGCCCGCTGGCATTCCGCCAACATCCGGGCCTCACCCTCGGTCACATACCAAGGGTGATGTCCAGGCCGGATGGAACGGAAGATCGGCGCGAGCGTGCCCCTTTTCAACAGGTGGCCCATGGCTTTAAGCACCCCTCGGTCACCCGCTGTTAACTTGCCGGGTCGGACGAATTCCACGTAAACGCTGCGCTGAGCCGCGAAGAACTCCCCGGCCGTCATCTTCTCACCTGAATGGAGCCTCTGGAAAAGACGATAGCCCTCGGGGCCAATATACACGTGCAGGGCTCTTACATGCCCGAGCACGCCCATGACCGAGCAGAAGCACAATTCTCGTGAATCCGCCCCCTCGACGAGCACAAGCTCATCTTCGGTCAACAAATCCCAGGGATGGCGCTCGAACAGTTCCCTGGCCAAATTGTAGAGCGCCTGCATCGTGGCAAAAGATGGCGGCTCCTCTCCTAGGAGTTCCTTTTCGAAAAAACGCGCCGGTTTTGACACCAAATAAGGATCGGTCCCTTTTCGGTGAGTCATCATGTTCGTCCTGGGGAGTGTCCACTCATGAAGTTATGGCTTCACCCAGCGCGCTCGCAGGTGTCCGGGTCAGCAGCTAAACGTGGCGGCGCTTGTATGCTGTTCGACAAGCGGCGAAACCCTTGTTTTCTCAATACTACAAAAGCGGAAAGCCGTCCAGGCAAATAAGAGGCGTGTTAAAAGGGGGCTCTAAACGCAGCGCCCAACAAGGCGGTGAAGGCAAATCGCAAGGCTCGCATAGGTCGCAAGCCTCAGACCGGCGAGGCCATCAAGATTCCAGCCAAGACGGTGGTGAAATTCCGCCTGGCGAAGGCGTTCAAAGACGCGGTGGTACCTCCCAAAAAGAAATAGCCTCCATCGAGGCCGACTTTCCTCAAGGGACGGAAGTTATAGAAGCCCGGCCTTCCGGCCAGAACCCGTGTGTCAATATGGCGAACGGCATTCGCACAATCGCCCCCGAGGCGACCAGTACTTTAGAGTGTTGCAATTGGTCGCGCACAGGAGTATGAAGGAAGCATGCTTACGGGAAAGGAGGTATGACTGACTCCACCTGGAATGCATACGATGGTCGAATGACCACACCGCTCTTGCGGTGCGCACCGTTGGCAACGCCCCGCGGACGCTGCCACGGCAAAAACGACGAACACCTGAGACGGGGAGCCGGAGGCGGTTCCCCGCTCTCGTTTTTGGCCCAAGAATCCCAGACCCTTGCGTACGAACTCCGCGATCGGATTCCGGCCTGCTCGGGGAAGCGAAGGACTGCGGCGGGTAAAGCGAGATCCTACCGTATGTTCAGATCCCTCTCGTAGCGAATGCGCATCCACTCCAAGTCAACCCTGGGATCGGCTTTCTCTGCACTTTGGAGGGCTTCAGCTTTGTCAGAGGCTTGCCCTTCCCAGACAATCCACTCGTGGGTTCCCGGCCGGCCTTGAGCAGCCGGACCTGAAACGGCTTCGATATTGCCGCTGACCAGCGCAATGACTTTCCAGTGGGCC